>RZZS01000061.1 GCA_009929775.1 Alphaproteobacteria bacterium | reverse complement strand
TAGCAAAACAAGTTTTGGTTAACAAGCTTTTACCATGCAGGATGACATAGTTATTCCGCCTGAAGGCGAAGGTTTGTCACCTGCCCCCTGGAAATCAAAGACAACACTATCCAGGATGTCGGCCAGCACGGCATTTCCGTGAACGCGTCCGACGATGCCGATATCGCCCGCAATTCGGTCCGCCGCACGGGATGGGATGGCATTTACGTATCGGGCGGCGACCGCGCCGATATCTGGAGCAACAACGTATCCGCTGTCGGCGGCGACGGGATCGATATCGACGACAACGACTATGTCGAGATTGCCTCGAACACGATCACCGACACGCAAGGCATGGGTATCGAGGTTTCGGACAGCTACGATGCCGATATCCGCTACAACAATATCGATGAAACCGACGAAACGGCGATCTTTGTCGAGAATTCCAGCTATGCGGATATCTACGGCAACGAGATCAACCGCTCTGTCGGCGGAGCCAATACGCAAGGCAACGGTATCGACGTTCGCTACAGCTCCTATGCCGATATCGACGGCAACAAGGTCGACGACACGACCGGCAACGGGGTTTACATCCTCAGCAGTTACGACGCCGATGTGACCGGGAATGAGATCGACGACGCCGGAGGAAACGGAATTTATGTTTCCGGTTCCGACGGCGCCAACATCAGCGGCAACGATATCGACAATGTGACGCAAAACGGGATCAAGGTGAATCCCTCCGACTACGTTGACATATACGGCAACAGGATCGTCAACGCAGGCTGGGACGGGATCCTGGTCGATAACGGCGACTACGCCGATATCCGGGGGAACGATATTTCCCATGTCGGCTATGACGGGATCGACGTGAACAATAATGATTTCGTTGTGATCCGGGATAATGAAATCTTCAATACCGGCGATAACGGCATTGAGGTGAGCGACAGCTACGAGGCCCAGGTCATTTCCAACGAAATCGATGAAACCGACGGTCACGGCATATACGTCGAAGACAGCTATTCCGCCGATATCGAGTACAACGAGATCAACGATAACGTTGCTTCATGGGCAAACACGCTGCTGAACGGCATTTTCGTGGTGGACAGCGACCGGGTCGACGTCAAGCACAACAAGGTCGAGGACGCGAATGGTCACGGGATCTACGTCAGCTCGAGCGACAGAGCGGATATCGAGTATAACACCGTCCGGGATGTCGGCCAGCATGGCATTTTTGTAAATCCGTCTGACGACGTTGAAATCCTTGAAAACACTGTCTGGTACGCCGGGTGGGACGGCATTCGCGTGGATAGCGGCGACAACGCTGTTATATACGGCAACCGGATATACTATTCCGGCGATGACGGGATCGACGTCCGTTACAACGATGATGTTGTTATTCACGACAATTATATCTACAGCACCGGCAATCACTATTCTGACGGGAACGGTATTGTCGTGATCGGAAACTACTGGAACGACAACGCCGACATTCGCCGGAACGAAATCCGCTATGCCGGAGGTGACGGCATTCAGGTTACCGACAGCGCCTATGCCGATATCCGCGAAAATGATGTCTTCTGGTCTGCGGATGACGGCATCGATGTGGACGGCTCTTACCGCGTCGATGTAAACGACAACCACGTTCACGGCACGTACCGGGGCAACGGTATCGAGGTTACGGACAGCGACAAGGCCGACATTATCGGCAACCGCGTTCACTACACGGACGAGGACGGTATCTATGTCTCCGGCAGCAGATACGCCGACATCCGTTGGAACAGTGTCCATGACACGGGCGATGACGGGATCGATGTTCGCAACAGCGACCGTGCCGATGTCGTCGGCAACCGTATCCTGAACGCCGGTGACGACGGCATTCAATCGCTTGGAAATGACGACATCGATATCCGGTGGAACACCATCCGCGACTCCGGTGACGACGGCATTTATCTGCGCTATTCCTCGCATGCCGAAATTACGGACAATGACGTAACCGGCAGCGGGGACGACGGAGTCGATGCAGGTGGTATTACTTCGCCAGCAACGCTTGTCGTTGCCGACAACGTTATTTCCGACAGCGGCGATAACGGCGTCGAGATCAGCAACGCGCTGGCAAGCCGTATCCTGCGTAACACGATTTCAGGCAGCGGCTCGAACGGACTGGTTTTCGAAGGATGGAACAACGGCACGGCCCTCGTCTCCGGCAACACCTTCCGTGACAACCCGACGGGTGCGCGGTTCGAGAGCGGGGTAATCGACTTCGTTTCGGGCGAGGCCGAAAACGGGCCGAACCGGTTTGAAGGCGGGAACGACGGCATGGTCTTCGACCTCGCCGGAAACCCCGACCCGCTGGCGCTGAGCATTTTCGGCAACTCGATCGGTTCGACCGTGTTCGTCGATCAGGCCCGCTACTACATCCAGCTCGTCGACCGCGCCCTTTTCGCTCCCGGCAATCCGACGATCATCAACGGACTGAACGCGAGCTATGACGGGGTGGTTCCGGCAACGGCCAACCCGGAATGGGGCTTCGGCGCACTGACGCTCGAGCAGTTTCTGGCGATCGAGAACAAGATCTTCCACTGGCTCGACGACGGATCCCTCGGCCTGTTCTTCTTCGGCTTCGTGCCGCTCATCGATCAGGAAGACATCCTGCGCGGCGTGAACCAGTATATTGTCAGCGGCGGCGGCGGGAGCGTCACCATCCTCGGAATGCCGACCATCCCCGGCACGGAAGGCGAGTTGCTGAACGCAATCGAGCCGGCAGCAGGCGGCGAACTAACCCCCGACCAACTTGCGAGCATCGAGCCCGCAGCAGGTGGGGCCGAGGAGACCAACTGTCTCGGTTACGCCATCAACGGCGCGAGTTCGGGCAAGCCCGTCAACTTCACCTTCGGTGCCTCGCAAGAGGAAATTCTGAATGCGAGCGCGGCTTGCGGGGCGGATTTCTAATACGGTTTCCATCAAGGAAAATCAAAAACGGCCCTCCACGAGGGCCGTTTTTCTTGGTGCGCGCAGGCCTCACTCACCTACCGCGCTTTTCTTCAGCGTTACAGGCGCGCGCCCAGCCATCGAAACGATCCGGTACATCTCGTCCTCCAGCGCGAGATCAAAGACGATTTCCTCACCCTCCTTGAACTGAGTGAGATCCACCGATTCGTCGACCGGGAGGTCCATTGTCATTTCCGGCCAGTGCAACGCCGGGATCGGATCATGGGTTAGATTGACCGTGCTGCCTTCCACGTCGATCTCGTGCAGGACTCCGGTACCCTCCGTCGTTTCGGCGTTCGCCTCAACCGGCGTCCCGGCGCCATGCATGTTCAGCGCGCAGGCCTCGCTGCCGCCATGCGAGGACGGCTCGTGACCGGCCTTGTCGCAAGCAAGGACCGGAAACGCGAATAGCGTAACGGCAAGAGTCAGGAATAGCTTTCTCATTGGTTTTCTCCTTTTGGTTGGTTGAACTTCTCACGGGCACCGCCTTCTACCGGCACCTTCAAACGCCACTGCATCAATAGCGTATAGAGCACTGGAATAAGGATCAGCGTCAGGACGGTCGTCGAAACCATGCCGCCGACCATCGGCAGGGCGATCCTGCGCATGACGTCCGCGCCGGGACCATCGGTCAGGAAGATCGGAACGAGTCCGAGAATGATCGTGGCAACGGTCATCAGCTTGGGCCGCAAACGCAAGAGCGCGCCGCGACGGACGTTATCCAGCAATTCCCGAAACGTCGTCGGCCGACGTTCCCGCATTTCGTGATCGATATAGATCAGCATCACAAGAACGGTCTCGACCGCGATCCCGGCAAGCGCGATGAACCCCACAGCGACCGCGACCGAAAAATGGTATCCCGCCAGCCAGACGCCCCACAGCCCCCCGACCAGTCCGAACGGCACGGCCAGCAGAACCAGTGCCGTACGATCCCATCGCCCGAAATGCACATAGAGAAGCGTCAGGATAATCAGGAACGTCAACGGCACCGCGATCGTCAAACGCTCCTTCGCCGCAATCATCTGCTCGAACTGCCCAGAGACAGTGAGCGTATAGCCGGGCGGAAGTTTCACTGCCGCCAGCGCGTTTCGAAGCCGCGCCACATAGCGACCGATGTCGACGCCCTCGACATCGACAAACACCCAGCCATTGAGGCGCGCGTCTTCCGACCTGATCATCGCGGGACCTTCCGCGATGCGGATATCCGCAAGGTCCCCGAGCGGAACCGGCGCGCCGTCCGGCGCCGGAACGAGAATATCCTCGAGGTCGCCGACATGTTCACGGAAAGGCCGGTCGTAGCGAACCATGACCGGATAGCGGGCGCGTCCCTCGACCGCCTC
The DNA here is from genome assembly GCA_009929775.1 of Alphaproteobacteria bacterium. Classification (GTDB taxonomy): domain Bacteria; phylum Pseudomonadota; class Alphaproteobacteria; order Micavibrionales; family Micavibrionaceae; genus RZZS01. Next base: position 13,443 of record RZZS01000061.1, on the reverse strand, counting down.
GCCAAGCGCCATGCCGCCGAGAGCACTTTGGACAACTCCCTGCAGGGTGCCAAGCGCGATGCCATAGCGGGCAAGCTCGCGGCGGTCGGGGTCGATTTCAATGTATCTTCCGCCGACGACACGGTCGGCGATTGCGCTGCGCGTTCCCGGAATCTCGCGGGCGAGGGCTTCGATCTCTTTCGCGATCCGGTCGATACTCGCAAGATCCTCGCCTGCAATCTTGATCCCAACCGGCGTGCGAATGCCGGTCGAGAGCATGTCGAGGCGAATTTTTACCGGATACCCCCAGCTGTTCATCATGCCGGGCAGGCGCACTCTTTCATCCAGTTCGGCAATCAGTTTTTCGGGCGTCATGCCGGGCCGCCATTGCTCGCGCGGCTTCAAATCGATCCAGGTTTCGATCATGGCAAGCGGCGCGGGATCGGTTGCCGTGTCGGCGCGGCCCGCCTTGCCGAAGACGCGCTCGATTTCCGGTACGTCCATCAACTGGCGGTTCGTGACCTGCAGAATTTCGCGCGCCTTTGCGGGCGTCATGCCCGGAAACGTCATGGGCATGTATAGAAGTCCGCCCTCGTAGAGCGGGGGCATGAATTCGCTGCCCGTTCGGGCAAGCGGATACGCCGCGCTCGCGAGAAGGAGAAGGGCCAGAACGACCGTCGTCTTGCGAAACCGGAGAGCCGCATTCAAAACCGGACGGTAAAGGAACAGGAAAAACCGGTTAACCGGATTTTCGTCCTCACGCCGGATTGTGCCGCGCACGAGCCAGAGCATGAGCACCGGCACAACGGTAATCGACAGCAAGGCCGCCGCCGCCATCGCATAGGTCTTCGTAAAGGCAAGCGGCGTGAAGAGCTTCTCCGACTGCCCCGTCAGCGCGAAAACGGGTAGGAAGGAAGCCGTGATAACCAGGAGGGAGAAAAACAGGCCCGGTCCGACCTCCTTCGCGGCGTCGAGGATGAGCTTCTTTCTCTCCTGCCCGCGGAGCGGCACAGAGGCGGTCGCATGAGACGCCAGCTTCCTGTGTGCGTTCTCAACCATAACAATGGATGTGTCCACCATCGCGCCAATGGCGATCGCTATTCCGCCAAGCGACATGATGTTGGCCGTGATCCCCTGCGCCGCCATGATCGCAAAGGCCGCGAGAATCCCGAGTGGCAGCGTGACGATCGCCACGAGGGCGCTGCGGACATGCAGGAGAAACAGGAACGTCACGAGCGCGACGGCAAAACTCTCCTCGATAAGCTTCCGCTTCAGATAATCGACCGCGCCGCGGATAAGTTCGCTGCGGTCGTAGACGATTTCCAGCGTCACGCCTTCGGGAAGGCCCTGACGAACCGAGAACAAGCGTTCCTTGACGTTGTCGATGACCTCAAGCGCATTGGCGCCCGGGCGCATGATGACGATCCCGCCGACGGCCTCGCCCTCGCCGTTCAACTCGGCAATGCCGCGCCGGATCGCGGGCCCTTCGACAACGCGGGCGACATCGCCGACGGTCACCGGCGTCCCGCCCGGGCTCTTCAGCGGCGCGGAAGCCAGATCCGCGGTTTCGTCGACGTAGCCGAAAGACCGCACGAGATACTCGGTTTCGGCCATCTCGAGCGTGCGCCCGCCGGTCTCGGCATTCGCCGCACGCACCGCCGCGACCACCTCCGGCAGGCTGACGTCGTAGGCGCGCAGCTTGTTCGGATCGACGAGAACCTGATACTCCTTGACAAAGCCGCCGACCGATGCGACTTCCGCGACACCGTCGACGGTCGCGAGCTCATAGCGCACGAACCAGTCCTGTATCGACCGAAGTTCCGCGAGATCGTGCCGCCCGGTCCGATCGACGAGCGCATACTGAAACACCCAGCCGACCCCGGTCGCATCGGGACCGAGTTGCGGATCCGCGCCATCGGGAAGGTTTGCGCGCACCTGAGAGAGCGCTTCAAGGACCCGGCTGCGCGCCCAGTACATGTCGGTTCCGTCCTCGAAAATTATGTACACAAACGATGTGCCGAACATCGAATAGCCGCGCACGACCTTCGCCGATGGCAGACCGAGCATCTGCGCCGAAAGCGGAAACGTGACCTGATCCTCCACGATCTGCGGCGCCTGCCCCGGAAATTCGGTACGGATGATGACCTGCGTATCCGAAAGATCGGGAATGGCGTCGAGCGGAATGCGGCTCACGCCGAACACCCCGGCGGCGAACAGCGCCAGCGCGGCGAGCAGCACGAGAAAGCCGTTTGCCGCCGACCAGTCGATGATTTTCGCCGCAAAGCTTCGTGAAGGATCACGGATGTCGTTAGTGGACATGATCGCCCCCTTCCACAGAAGGGCCATGCTCCATCGCCGCCATGCCGCCGCGCAGGGAGCTTTCCGCGTCGATCATGAACTGCCCCGATACGACGACCGCATCGCCCCGGGAAAGCCCCCCGAGGATTTCCGTCATCCCGTGAGCCGTGATACCGACACGAACCGATTTCGGTGCTAAATCACCATTTTCACGCGCCAAAATAACATAGGCGCCCTCCGCGCCATAGAGCACCGCGTCCGCCGCCACCGCAAGACGGCTTTCCTCGCGCGCCTCCACCATGACGTCGGCAGCCATGCCGGGCCGCAACCGTCCATCGGAATTCGCCAGGACGAACCGGACCGGCACCGTACGGGTCGACTCGTCGGCCACCGGATGGATGAAATCCACATCCGCGGCGAATTCCTCCCCCGTTTCCGGTAACACCACGGTCGCACCCTGCCCCGGCTCGAGATACGGTACGTCTCGCACCAGTACGTCCGCCGTCACCCAGACCGTCGAAAAGTCCTGAACGACCATCACGGCTCCACCTTCGGGAAGGTATGCCCCCTCGCGCGCCCCGAGCGCCGTTACGGTGCCGGATGCGGGCGCATGGAAGGGCGTCGCGTCCAGCATTTTCCCGGACTCGTTCAGCGCTGCTATCGCCTTGTCGTCCATACCGTAAAGGCGCAGGCGCTGCGCCGGATCGCCAACCACCGAACCGCCGCGCCGCCCGATCAGATAGTCGCTCTGGGCGGTCATGAGATCCGGACTGTAGTAGGTGAAAAGCAGATCGCCTTTCTCAACGCGATCGCCCACCGCGCTTTTGCTCAGTTCCGCGACCCAGCCGGCCGCACGCACGGCGACGACATACTGAAGGCGTGTGCTCGCCTCGACGCGACCGAAAGCGCGAACCGTTTTGCCGAAACTGTGAGACTCGACGATGCCCGTCCGGACGCCGAGCGTCTGCCTCCAGTCAGGCGTGATGTGTACGCCACCCTCCTTTCTGTTTCCATCACCCTCGACCGGAGAGATTGCGTTGCCCTTTGGACGCGCCGGGACGAGGTCCATTCCGCAAATCGGGCAGGCGTCGCCCGGTCCGCCCTCGATGTGCGGATGCATCGGGCAGATATTGGGTTCGTCGGCCCGTGAGGCCGGAACGGCAAAGACAAGCAGTACGAAAATCAGAAAGACGCGCATGACAAAACTCCCTTTCCGGATGCGTGAAAGCAGGAAAATGGAGCGTGTCTATATGCGCAGGCGGCGGGTTGTCAGGAAAAGCGGTGTCTCCAGGCCATGAAGGCTGTATCCGGGCGGGCCGCGAATTGTGACGGAACTTTCCGGCCGAGCGCTTGCCTCCGCCAGTAAAATTGCCGGGAGAAAATCAACCGGACTGTAATTCGTATCGTCGGGAGAAAAGTCGAAATCGAAGGCGGCGCCAGAAAAATCAAGGTCCAGACAGTCAGCCACGACCATCGGCCACCCGGCAGTTTCCGTCGTTTTTTCCTCGCCGTGGCAAGGCATCGGCGCATGGGTCAGGCTTTCCGGGGCAACGGCCTCATTCGCCGCCATCACCGGGCATGACGCCATCCCGCACGCCAGAGAGAGCGTGAGGACGAGAAACGCCATCAGGACGAAAACCGTCTGCCTCATTCGAATAAGTATAGCGGAACGCGCCGACCCGGACAAGTCAGCCGACCATTTCGGTACGGATTGAGCCGCCTGCGTTTATCGCCGCGACGAAGGCCGGACCGTATTTACGCACTTTCGACTGGCCGACGCCGGGGATAAAGGAAAGTTCATCCAGATTGGCGGGTTTGCGCAGCGCCATTTCGATCAGGGTGCGGTCGTGGAAAATGACATAGGGCGGCAGATTGTTTGCCTTCGCAATCGCAAGCCGCAAAGCCTTGAGGCGGGCGAAAAGATCGCGGTCGCCCTCTTTCTCCAGCGCATCCGGCGTTTCGCGCCCGGGTGCCGCCTTCGCGGCTCGTCCGGGATCGAGACGCAGCTCGAGCGTCTGCTTTTCCTTGAGAAAGGCGCGCCCCGCCTCCGTGATTTTCAGCCCGCCATACGCTTCCATATCGACCATCAGCAGCCCCCGCGCCACCAGCTGACGCACGAAACTCTGCCATTCCTTTGCGGGACGGTCGCTCCCGATGCCGAATGTGCTGAGGCCGTTATGGCCGTTGGACCGGATGCGTTCATTGTCTTCGCCGCGCAGCACATCGATCACATAACCGGCGCCGAACCTCTGATTTGTGCGAAACACACACGAAAGTATCTTCTGGGCCTCAATCGTGCCGTCCATCGTCTTCGGCGGGTTGAGGCAGACATCACAATTGCCGCAAGGCGGGGTCGTGTCGCCAAAATAGGACAGCAGGATCTGGCGGCGGCACGTGACCGCCTCGCAAAATCCCACGAATGCGTTGAGTTTGTGCGCGGCAATGCGCTTTTGTTCGTCCGGGGCATCCGACTCCTCGATCATGCGCCGCTGGAGCACGACGTCCTGCATGCCGTAGATCATCCACGCTTCCGCCGGAAGGCCGTCGCGCCCGGCGCGGCCGGTTTCCTGATAGTAGGCCTCGATGTTTTTCGGAAGGTCCATATGCGCGACGAACCGTACGTCCGGCTTGTTTATTCCCATTCCGAAAGCGATGGTCGCCACGACGATTACCCCTTCTTCCTTCAGAAAACGGTCCTGATGACGGTTGCGCATGTCGGCGGGAAGGCCCGCATGATAGGGCAGCGCCCTGTAGCCTTCTTCGGTCAGCAACGCCGCCGTTTCTTCCGTCTTGCGGCGGGAGAGACAATAAACGATTCCGCTCTCGTCCCGCGGCCGCCCTTTCAGGAAGGACAGAAGCTGGCGGCGTGCATTCTGTTTCGCCTGAACGGTGTAGCGAATATTGGGCCGGTCGAATCCGCCGATGAATATTTCGGGAAGCGCGAGTCGCTCCATGATGTCCTTGCGGGTCGGCGCGTCCGCCGTGGCGGTGACGGCGATGCAGGGCGCGTCCGGGTAACGGGAGCGCAGCAGCGCCAGTTCTCGGTATTCGGGGCGAAAATCGTGGCCCCACTGCGAAATGCAGTGCGCCTCGTCGATCGCGAACAGCGCAATCCGGCATTCATCCAGCAAATCGAGAAAATGATCCGTGACCAGCCGCTCGGGCGCGACATAAACAAGATCCAGCGCGCCGTCCCGCATCGCGCGCATGGTCGCCCCGATCTCGCCGCCATCGAGCCCCGAATGGAGAGCGGCGGCCCGCACGCCCGACTCCTTAAGCGCCGCGACCTGATCCTGCATCAGCGCGATCAGCGGCGAGACGACGACACCCACGCCCTCGCGGCACAGGGCCGGTATCTGATAACAAAGCGATTTACCGCTGCCCGTAGGCATCAGGACGCAACAACTCTTTCCCTCGACCACGCGGGAAATGATGGTTTCCTGCTCGCCGCGAAAGGAGCCGTAGCCGAACACATCCCGAAGAATCCCGGACGGCGATGTTTCCGAAAAAGACATGGTCCCCGTATAGCAGACCGGGAGAAACGTTTCCAGCGCGAAGCCGCGCGAAAACCCTCAGACGATATCGACCTGATTGCTCGTGAACAGGGTTGTGTCGATCCGAAGCTCGGAACCGCCGATTTTGAAAACATCGTACCCGAACCCGTCGCTTCCGTCATGGACGGCACCAATGTGTTCAGCGAATGCCGTCTGGCCGAGGCCGTTCATCGGCGCGACCACGTCCGGATCGTCGATTTCCAGCACGGTCGTCGGGTCAAACGCGCCGATGTGGAACGTCCCGTCGTCCGATATCTGCGGCAAGCGGAACAGGTCGGCCAGCGAAAGCCGGACCGTCTGGCCGCTCATCCCTGCGCGGATTTCCTCGATATGGCTGACCTGCTCGCTGCCGATCAGCGAGAAATCGATTGTGCCGCCCGAGAAGAATTCGATCACGTCCCGCCCGGCGTTGTTCGATCCGCCGTCGATATCGCCGAATTCCATGTTGGAGATCAGAATTGTGTCGTTTCCGCCGCCGCCCCGGAAAGAGGTGCCGATCATGCCGTTATCGTCCATGACGTTGCCGGTTTCCGACCCGATGAGGCTCTGGAAGTTCGCGCTTGCCGCAATGCTCTCCGCGGCGCTGTCCGCGTCTGTCTCCGCCGTGGCAATCGCATCAAGCAGATCGTCGCTCAGAATCTGGTCGAATATCCGGAGGTCGTCAATCGTCCCGTCGAAGAAATTCGGCGCTCCCAAGGCGTTCCTGCCAATTTGCAGGAGTCCCGTGCCGGTGAAGTCGCCGCCGGGATCGTCACTTGCCGTTTGGGTGCCGTTGACATACAGGGTCCTTTCGTTAGCGGCGGAATCATACGAAAGAGCAACGTTATACCAGGTCCCGGTGCCGAACACGCCGGGCCCCGTCAACCGGGCGCCGCCGAAGCTGGCAAACAAATGCCCGGTATCGTCGATGCCGAAAAGAAGCGCGGTTCCGGGACCGGCGGAGCCGTGGCTGAGGATCGTTTGTTCCATGCCGCTGGAATCGAGTTTGATCCAGGCAGAGATCGTGAAGGAGTTGCCGGCGATGTTCGGCCCGGCCGCGATATCCACGTAGTCGTCCGTCCCGTCGAACTGCAAGGCTCCGCCCGCGAAACCAGTCACGCGCCCGGGACCGCCGTTGAGAGCGCCGTCGTTCACGTTCCCGCTGCTGTCGCTGGCGACCGTTCCGGTGGTTTCGTCAAACTTCCACCACCCGCCCTCCGCCGGACCGGCGATCACGCCGTCCTCGACGAGCGCGGCGCCCTGTGTGTCGCGCCCGTAAACGACATGCAGCGATCCGTCATCCGTTCCGAGATTCTCCTCATTCGGCATGCCGATGGCGATATCGGCGAAGCCGTCGCCGTTGATATCGTCAGCTGCCACAATATTGAAATCGTACGTGTCGGCATCCGCCACGGAGGCTGGAATCTGGTAGATTATGGAATAAGCCGTGGCGGAATCGGTAAGCTCGGCATAATCGACCGTGCCGTCCGACCACGCCGCACCGTCTCCGCCGAACAGAACGAAAATTTCCGCCGTCCGGTTTCCCGCACCCGGCTCCTTGAGAACGACGACGAAATCATCCGCCCCGTCGCCGTTGAAGTCTCCGGCTGCGCCCGCGCTCATGATCGACTTCGTTCCGGCTCCGGTCGCAATTCTGAAGCCGCTCGTTCCATCAAGAGCACCGACATCCACGCTGTTTCCAGAAACGTACGCGTTATTGCCGAAAACGACGAAAACCTCACCCTTTCCGGCATTCGCCAATTGGTCGTAAAAGGCAAGGTCCGACACGCCGTCCCCGTCGATGTCGCCGGAATAGTGCAAGGCCTGGTCCAGCGCGCCTCCCTGCAACCCGCTTACCGTGATCTTGTCAACCCCGAGGTTTGCGAGGTTACCGCGAGACTGTCCGAGATACACATAAGATTCCCCGGAGCCCGGGAGCATGACGGCAAAATCGGCGAAACCATCGGCGTTGAAATCCCCGGCGCGAGACACCGTGTCGCCAAGCCGGGCACCGGAAGCGCCGGGACCGTCTATCCGGATACCGTCGACGAGCGGATCGACGACGCGGAAACTGCCGCCGTTTTCCTGACTTAGCAAAAGGGGAATTCCGCCGGTTCCGGACGTGACGACGATATCAAAGCCGGTTTCGATGAAACCGTCCGCCGCGGCCTCGTGCCGGCCGATCGGTAGCGGCATCAGGTTGGCGGTGATCTGGAACACCGAAACCGTCCCGCTCGTCGTTCCGTCGCTGGAGACGACGTAGAGGAAATGATCCGCTCCGTCCTGCTTGACGTAGACCGCCTTGACATCGTTCAGTTCGGGATGCGTCCCGTGATCGAGCGTCCCGGCAATGGTGAGCGAGGAGAGATCGATTAATTCGATCCTTCCGGTTGATGGATTGGCGACGTACGCGATGTGGGCGTCCTGGTCGATCGCAAGGTCCACGTTTCCGGCAGGCAAGCTCAAATCCGGTCCGACTACGCCTGCCGTTGTAACCTTGACCAGTTCGGTCTGGCTCATGACGAACAGGTGCGTGCCGTCGGTTTCGATTTTTTCCGCCGCAGTCGTCAAACTGGCGCTTAAATCGATCGGCGTTCCGTTCAGGGTCGGCGTGCCGCTTATGTCCTCGATAATGTAAATTTGTTCGTCGCTCGTCAGAACATAGCCGGTGTTGCCGAGAATAAGGCAATCGACCGCGTTGGAGATCGCCCAGCCGTCCTGCGTGAAGGAGCTTGCGGGGGTGTTGAAATGCACGAGATTCACCTGCCCCGTGGGCGCGGATGTCGCCAAAGCCTTTTGCGTCGCCGCGTCGTACCAGATCGCGTTGCCGCCCTCCATATCGACGTCCGTGGCGGTGTTTCCCGTCCATACCGGATTGCGCGGGTCGCTTATGTCGTAGGTGGCGATCCGGCCGTTCACTCCGGGCTGGGTCTCTATGGCGTAGAGGTGGTTGCCGACGACCATGCCGTCGGTGATCTTGTAGGCTCCGCCCGATCCCGCCGTGCCGCGCAGGCCGGTCCCCAGTTCGGATATGGCCTGCGTTACCGGCGCGGGGGCCACCGGATGCCCGAACAGCAGGTAGGCGGACCCGTCGCCGCCCAGACTCTCCGGCGCGCCGACCAGAACGTCGTCGAACCCGTCGCCGTTCACGTCACCAACCCCGGCGACTGACTCTCCGAGCCAGTCACCTGCGGACATGCCGTTCAATTCCAGAATTTTCGATCCGGCATTATCTATTATAAACAACTGCCCGGAACCTGCGGCGGAACCGGAATCCGCAGCATAGGCGCCAACCGCGTAATCGCCGGTCCCGTCTCCGTCGAAATCGCCGATCCAGGAAACAGTTACGTCTTCCGCGGTGCCCGAAAAACCGGCGGCGACAGACGAAAGGTAGGTCCCTCCGTTATTCGTATTGAACGTGGAATCGTCCGAGGACACGAATTCGCCCGGCTTACCGAACAGCTTCTGGACGCTGTCGCCGGTGGCGTTGGTGAACAGGAGGTCGAAATACCCGTCCCCGTCGATATCCCCGGCCGCCGAGATATAATCGCCGATTCCGAGGCCCGCGGTGCCCGTCAACGACGTTGCCAGAATTTCGTTCGCGGTTCCGAGTTGCATCGACGCGCCGTTCACAGTGACCGTGACGGTCGCGGTATCGGTCCCTCCGTTGCCGTCCCAAATCGTATAGGTTACGGACGTCGTTGCGCTTTCGCCCGTTCCCAGATGGTCGAAATCAGCCTGCGGATCGAAGGTGAATTCGCCGTTGGTGCCGATCTGAAAGCGTCCCCCTTCGCTTCCCGCGACCCATGCGCCGACGTCACCGGGGCTTCCATTTACTTCGGTCACGCCAAACCCGTCGAGGTCCGGATCGGAATCCACGCCGAAGCCGTTGTCGTCGAAGACGTTGCCAACGGTTCCGGCATAATCGTTCGACGCAAACTGGTCGTCATTGGCGACCGGAGGATCGTTGATGGGGACAACGGATATCGTGCTGGTCGCTACAGCGCTTGTATTGATGCCGTCGCTCACCGTGATTTCGATGATCCGGTCCGCCGGATCAGGTGCCTGCGAGGCATTGTCGTAGCGCAAGGTTTTCAAAACGCCCTGATAGTCGGCGACACTGGCCGAACCGGTCAGGGTCAAAATCCCGGTACCGCTGTCATAATTCGCCACGAGCCCCGTCGCACCGACATTCACGCCGAGCGTCTCATGCGATGTATCGGGCATGTTCGACAGCGTTATCGTCGCCAACTGGAGATTGCCGCTATCCGGATCGACGAGCGTCAGGTCGGTGTCGACAATCGCGACGAGACCGCCGGCTTCGGTGAACGTCCCGCCGTAACCGGTTCCTGCCCATGTGCTGTCGTTGCCGTCGAGATCGAGGACCGGCGCTGCATCATCGACGTTCGTGACGTCGATCGTATAAACACGGGAGCCGGTAGCGACTCCATCAGAAACCTCCACCTCAAGCGTATAGAACGTAGTTGTTTCGTAATCGAGTGCGCCGTCCAACGAGATTTGTCCAGTGACCGGATCGATCAAGAACTTGGCAACGCCCGAGCCGCCGACAATCGAAAACAAATGTGTTCCCGAAGTATCTGGATCGGAGAAGGAAAGCGGCGAGTCGACGGTCGTTCCTGGCGCCATGTCCTCGGCAATGGAAAATGGCCCGGCCGCGTCGAGAGTCGGCGCCACGTCGTTGGCATCCCCGATATTGATCGTAATCGTGTTGCTGCCCTGCAGGCTTCCGGTTCCATCGTCCGTTGCCGTCACGGTCAGGGAATAGACGGTCGTCGTCTCGCGGTCCATGACCCCCGCGGAAACGACCGTGATTTCCCCACTTCCGGAATCGATCGCGAAAACGCCGCCCGTATTTCCTGCAGAAATCGCCCAGGTCAGAGTCTGGCCTGTGTCCTGATCCGCTCCAACGACCATCCCGACGACTGTTGCCGCAACGGCATCCTCCAGGACACCCATTGTCACGGCGCTCACGACAGGCGCATCGTTGACATCGTTGACCGCAATGCTCACCGTTGCGCTGTCGCTTCCCCCTGCGGAGTCGGAGACCGTTACAGTAAGGCTGTAGGCAGACAGTGTTTCGAAGTCGACGCTTCCGGCCACCGTGATCTGCCCGGAAGCGTTGATCGCGAAAGCGCCGTTATTTCCCGCGGAGATCGAGTAGCTGAGCGTCTGGCCGGTGTCAGGATCGCTGGCCGACACGGAACCGACAATCGCCCCCACCGCGCTGTTTTCATTCATAGAAAAGGCCACATCCGAAATCGTCGGTGGCGTATTGGCGGGCGGGGGCGGAGGCGGAGGTGGTGGCGGATCCGTCACCGTTGAAGGATCGCTCGCCGACGTCGATCCGCTCGTGTCACCCCCGGACGCAGCTCCGCTATCGGATACCGGATCGGTCGTTCCTTCTGAACCCAAACTCGTACCCGTCGAGGTATCCGCGATCAGAGAGGTATCGCCCGCATCTCCATAAAAGTTGGTGGCAAGGGATTCTGATACCGATATTGTGCCAGTGTTTGTCGCATTCGAGGCCGACTGCGATGTCGCTGTCGACGTTGTGGTGGAATCCGTCGTGGACGATGTCGTCGTCCGGGTGGTTTCGGAAACAGGCTCGCTTGTTGTCGTATCGGCATCCGCCTCGGTGGACGTCTCTGCCGTCCCTTCCGTTTCCGCTTCAGGCTCGCCGCCGGACTCATCACCGGACTCTGCGGCTTCCGCTCCGTCTCCGGATTCGGATTCCGCTTCAGGCTCGCTCCCGGCCTCATCAACGGGTGCCTCTTCGCCCGCGCCCTCTCCCGAAGCGCCGGAGGCGTCTCCACCATCACGACTCGTCCCCCCGCTCCCCTGTGCGATCGAGGCAAAGAACGCGGGCACAACCTTCCCGAGCGCCGCAAATTTCCCGCCCAGTTCGGCGGGAGAAACCGTACCGACGAACTCCGGCTGACCGGTCTGGCTGTTGAAGGAAACCGTCTGGAATGCGTCGGCCAGCGTCACTTCCTGGCCGGAATGACTGCGAACGACGATCGCGCCTTCAATCACCGTGAATTCGCCGGTCGTGACGTTCCCCGCGATCACCGTTCCGCGAATACCGATAGAGCCTGTCGGCGTCCCGATGGTCACGTCGTCCGGGTCCTCGCGCGCGATCAAACCGCTTGTAAACACGAACAAGCCGCGCAGCATGGAAACGCCGGTCGACCCTCCGCCCGTATCCGGATCGAAAACATATTCGTCGATGGCAAGGCGGGCGTCATCGGATATCGCGAAGCTCGACTCGTCAATGAATACGATGTTCGCCGCCCCCTCAGAACCGGTCTCGACGATATCGCCCTGGAAGACAGGAGCACCGCGCCCTACAGTCTCGACCGTCCCGTCCGTCCGGGTCACGGTGACCTCACCCGACGCCTCTTCAATCACTCCGACCGGGCTCGCTCCCTGGCTCGGACCCGCGTACTGGCCCGGACGCCCGGGAAGGACAAAGCCTCCGATCAGAGACGGAGGAAAGACCTGGCCGTCCGGCGAATAGAGGGAAGGCTGTGGCTCGGCGGTAAAATAGCCCTGGACAATCATCAGATGCCCGTTAGGCCCCTCTATGTGAAGGTCGGCACCGTCGCGCGTGAAAGAAGCGAGTTTCAGCCACTCAGGATTTACGACGGGGATGTCTTCCCCGGCGGAAACAACGCGGGCGAAATTATCGGCAAAAAGTTCGCGGGCCCCGGACATGCCCACCCCCGTTATTACTGGAAAATACTTTCGTAAAAATTCATCATACCCGCCGGAATGATAATGAATTCTGACTGACGATTAAACTGAATATCGAATTTGAGAAAATTTTTATCGATTGGCCTCGTCGACCCCGTCAGGCCGCCGAGACGTTTTCGGTTAGCGCGGGATCCTGATCCGTCCTTCCCCATTCGGTCACGAGCGCATAGGCGACCGCGAGAAGCGTCGGACCGATGAACAGTCCGATGAAACCGAAAGCGATAATCCCCCCGAACACGCCGATCAAAACGACCAGCAACGGCAGGCTGCTGCCGAGGGAAATGAAGTACGGACGAATGACATTGTCGATGGAGCTGACGAGGAGCAGACCCCATAGCCCCATGAAAATCGCCATACCGGTCGCCCCTTCCGAGAAAAGCCAGATGGTCGCGGGAACCCAGATCAGCGGTGCCCCGACCGGGAAGAACGAGAGCATGAAGGTCAAAAGACCGAGGAACGGCGCTCCCGGCACGCCCGCGATCCAGAAACCGATCCCGGCGAGCGCCCCTTGCGCAAGAGCCGTGCCGAGCATCCCGTAAACAATCCCGATCACCGTCTTCTTCGAAACGAGCAGCAGATGTTGTCCTCTCGGTCCGAAAAACCGATGGCTCATCACGCTGATGTGGCCAGCAACCTGCAAACCGTTTCGAAAGAAGAAGAAGGCAATGAAAACGCCAATTGCGATATCAAGAACGCCCTGCCCGATCACCGCGCCGATGGAGATCAGTTGTTGCGAAACCGGACCTATATAGCCCTGCAACGTCTCGATCATCCGCTCGGAATCCGAGAAAAACTCGAGCCACAGGCTTGTCAGGTACGGGCCAACCCACGGGGTGTCAGATAACCAGAGTGGCGGGGG
>RZZS01000127.1 GCA_009929775.1 Alphaproteobacteria bacterium | reverse complement strand
CAACGTCACACCGACGGCGTGACTCGTCAATCGTGTGGCTCCCGCTTCGCGGGGCCACATCCGACGCCGCCGGATGGCGGCTCTCTGGAACGCGCGCTCCCCGTCTTTCTCTCTGCCCTCTTGTCAGTCCTTCTGGACGTTCAGCTTGATGAACTGAGGAACAGCGTTAGTCATCGGAACAGTAACGCGCATAGTTCCGTTCGATCCAGCCAACGGACCGCCGTAGGCGGTCCAACTACCCACAAGATTCGTGGTGACATACACCTGATATGCCCTGCCGTTGACACCATCCCACTCGACCGCAAATCCCATCGGGTCCTTTACAACCATGGCCTCTGCGACACCAAACAGAGATGATGCGTCGGTCGGGTCCGTTCCGGCGATGTACTCGCTGAAGTTGTTCATGCCGTCGGCGTCGTTGTCCTGCAGGGAATCGAAATGCGCGACGGAGACGCCGACAACACTAGGAACCGTGGGTGTGGCAAACTGGTTCTCCCAGGAATCCGGCAGCCCGTCGGCGTCCGAGTCCGGCGGGCAAGTGTTGAGCACCGATACAACCGCGCTCAGGGGACTTTCGAGACCGAATGCGTCTGTAGCCTTGATCCCCACGTAATACGTCGCGTTGGTTTCAAGTCCATACAACCGGTAAACCGAGACGTTCCCGACATCAATCGGAGAATCATCGCCGATGACGCCCGCCTTGCCTTCAAACGGCTCGGCGCCGTTGTCGTCGTCATACAGCACTGAGTACCCTACGACATCGCTGTTCGTGATGGACTGCCAGGATACACGGATTGCCGTACCGTCAACCACAGCGGCGACGTTCTGAGGGGCCGCCGGAGCACCGGCATTCACGAAAGGAACTTGCCCGTCCGCAAATGCTTCTCCAATCACGCTGCTGGCATTCACGGTTAGCGAGGTGGCGGCCAAGGAGGACTGGACGGTAAACGATATCTGGCCGGAGGTCGCCGTCACTTGCAGCCCCGTGACAGAGCCGTCTGCATCTGGTGTGGTAATCGTGCCACCGGAGGCGGACACGGTGAAGAGCTGGCCGTCCGATATGACCGTATTGTCGTCGTTGCTGATGACCCCGCTTGTGAATACCACTGTGGAAGCTCCGTCATTGGGGATAGCGCCGGGAACCGGCGTCAGTTCCGCGAAGTCGTAAGGCATCCGGGGAGCCAGCGTGTACAAGCCCAGCACCGATATCTGATTGCTCACGGAGTTGCCGGCAAGGTCCACCGTGCCGCCCTGGTAATCCCAGCGCAGGGAGTTGGTGTTCCATAGGTACATGGCAAGCGTGTCCTCGGAAATCCCTTCCACTTCCGAGTCGGCATAGGAAATGACAAGCGTACCCGGCGAAGACAGAACCGTACCGGCGGGCTGCAAATCGTAGAATCCGCCGATGCCGAACCGCCAGTTGTTGGTAGCGCCTTCTTCTTCCGCAGTAGCTTCCATCAGGCCATATGTGCCGTACGTCGATGCGCTCATAGCTTGAGGGGGTGGTAGAGCACTCCAGAAACCTGCCCAAGCATTATTAAGTACTTCCGTGCCAGTGGCGACTGAGTCCGCACCCAAAGTCAACACGCCCTGTCCAACACTGACAACTGTATCGACAACTGTCTGAACACCGGACTGAGCTGTGGCGATGGCAAACGTGAAAAGTCCATCCCAATCGACAAAAGACCAGGCATCCGCATAATAGTCGCCCAGCGTCCAGGCAGACGAATCACAGTACTGATCCTCAACATACTGCCCAAGAGGGTACAAACGCGATCCAATAAGGCATCCTTGCTCCGTAGCGAAATCCTTCTTTTCTTCGAATTCAATCCCAACGTTGATGTCACCGGCAGCACCAAAGACAGATCCGTTAGCCCCAAACGTCGGGTGAACCTTCCAGCCCACGTTGAAGTTGCGATCTTCGTAAGAAACAGACAGCCCATTTGCAGGGTTGCTCACGTACAGCTCAAGCTCGTCGAGCAGCGAGGTGAAAGTTGCTTGATCAACTACCAGGGCTCCACTTGGCACCGCAGTCCTGAAGCCCCCAAGAGCCGCAACAATAGCGGACTGATACAAAAGACGATTCAGACTCTGCGCTGATCCCGTGATGACCCAGGTACGCTCAATGTCTTGATCACCAAACTGTGTGAAATCAAGAAATGTGGCCTTATAACCAAGCTCTATGCGTTGCAGGCTGAGTCCGTTTGAATCCCATACAAGCTCAAAAGTACGCTTGGCGTCCACGAGATCGTACTTATCGCCAATGCCGATCGACTCGAACCACCGTCGGCTTTGCCCGTGATATTGTTTCAAGCCGACACTCCAGTCGGCGGTGAGCGATGCATTCGCTCTGACAATGGCGGCAACTTCGTTTTCCTGTGGACGCACCGCGAGTCCGCCGTCAACACGAAAGCCTGCTTCCAATCCCGCACCGATGCCAAATTTCGCGCGCCCCAAAGGGGTATCACCTGACAGACTTAAGAGATCTGCCGCTGCCTCACCCTCACCACGCAAGTAGAGGCCCCCGTACCCTTCCGTTCGAAACGGAGCGATGTTGGCGACCTGTTCGACCGCTTCCAAACAGGCAAACATCATGGGATTGCTGTATTTGCTCTGCGCAAGGCCGGGAAAACACATCAGGTAAACCCGAGCATTCAATTGATTCGGGTCAGTCAGAAAGTAGGATAGCTCATGCTGATCGTACATACTCGCACCGACAAGCAGCTTTGCTGACAGATCAACTCCAGTTCTCCCCTTAATCTCTGCGCCAGCCAGCTTCACTCCGGCCTTAATACCTGTAGGGGCTTCCCCAGCCAGTCCGACACCGCCCCCGATGTTTCGTTTGAATTCAACGAGATCCGGGTCGCTCGACACTCCATCTCGATCCATAAGCTTGATGGAAAACCCCGTAACAGCCTCAAGCGTAGCCCCACCAGCGAGAGTGCCAGTTGAGTCGAAATCCACAGCGTACTTCCAAGTCTTGTTGTGTTCCCTCGGCCGCACCTGCACTAAGAAGCTCTTGTTCTTGTAGGACGGTAACTCGACACCGTTGAGATGGGTCACAATGCATGAGACATCGCCCGACGGACCAGAAACGCTGAGCGCTGATTCGGGAATCGCGATCTGCATGACGCCGGGCAAGCCTTGGTAGTTCACCGTCACGCCGTTCGTGATGACCACGCCGTCGGCGCGCTTGACTGTGAAACCGCAAGCGGACACGCCTTCACCCAGGCTGTTGACGACCCGGTAATACCGGTAACCCGTACCGCCCTTCATGAGCGTCATGGCGTCTTCCGTGCCGTTGTGGTCGTAGTCGTTCGGGTTCGGACTTATCTGCTCCACGGAGAGAGTCGAAATATCGATCTGCCGAAGAGGGATATCGACGGCGGTGGCGTTCAGAGCATTGACCCACACTCCTTCGCGAACACCGGCGCTGTAGCCCAGCGCCTCGGCCATGACGATATACCCGGCATCGCCGGGGATATCGGTGATCTCGTAACTCCCGTCAGCCGTGGACATGTTCTCCGCAATGAAACCGTTGAGCGTGCGAACGGTCGCGCCCGAGACACCTTCCCCAGAATCATACTGGCCGTTGCTGTTGATGTCGCGGTAGACATGCCCGACGATGGACGCTTCGCCGGAGTAATAACGACTGTTGGGCATGCCAAGCCAAGGTGTGTAGTCCACGTTTGCGGAGACGCTATCACCGGCTCCTGGCCCGACGCCGCTCGGACCGGTTGTGCTGCCCCACCAGTTGTTCTCAGCGGCAATGAGGTTGCCTGACGTATTGTCCAATCCGACTGGGTTGCCGACAAAATCGTTGTAGCTTAATCCAGGTGTACTGTCGGCGTGCGAAATCGCGATGCCTTTCCCGTTCCCATACAGCACGTTAGCGATTACAGTGGGTGACGATCGGTACAGGTCGATGCCATTGTTGTCGCAGTAGCGAATGGTATTGCCGGAAATCGTGCCCGCCGCCATCGTGTTCGCGTCGATCCCGTAGCCGCTGCAATA
>RZZS01000060.1 GCA_009929775.1 Alphaproteobacteria bacterium | reverse complement strand
GTTCGTCCTGTGTGCCTCTCGGCTTATTCGTCTCTGTCATAGAGCCAGTATGGCCCAGCAAACAGCAATGTCAACTATTATTGTACGGTATTAGTAACATCAACAAGGTCAAGAGCGCCGTCGGTAGCTTTCTCTCCATGAACGGCTACTATCCCTGCCCGGCCTCTCTGACAGCGCCATATGGCAATCCGGCATACGGACATGCAGGAGACTGCTCGGACACATCTTCTGTTGCGGTTGGTGACTTCGACGTCGCCCCCGAGCGCGGTTATCTTGTCGAAGGGAGCAACAGGGCATCGATCGGGAGCCCGCGCGTCCGTCGGGGCGCCGTCCCGTTCCGCCTCCTCAATCTTCCGGAAGAAGCCGCCTATGACGGTTACGGTAACCGCATCATCTACGCCGTTACAGAGCCGCTTACCAACCCTGCGACCTTCGATCACGAAGCGGGCGGCATTACCATCCTGACGAGTCGCTCTCCTGACGTCCATGCGGTCGACCCCCCCGATTCGGGCCATATTTTTATCGCCAGCGCCGGACGGAACGAGTTTGGGGGATTCGCGAATGACGGAGAAATTCACCAGGCATGTCCAAACAATTCCTTTGACGAGAGCGAAAACTGCGACGAAACAAACCGGGCGGTCTACCTCGCCGTTCCCCTCCGCAATGAGTCCAGCTCCCGCTCTCGCTTTGACGACGTCGTCGCTTACTTCACACGGGCGGAGTTGCCGCTGTGGAGCTATCTTGACCTCGAAACCAACAGGCGACACATAAGCAATGATGGCTCGTCCAAAATCGGTGTCGGTATGTCGAACCCTGGGACTCCGCTTGTCAGTCAGGTACGCGGTAATATCCGGGCGCGCGACACCGTCTACGCCGCACGCTACTGCGCCGACGGCGGGACCGGGTGCTTCGACGTCGCCAAAATCGCTGGCGCGCGGGCCGATAACCCGGATTACGGCATCGTCTGCCCACCCGGCGAGTTTGTAATGGAAATTGTCGACGGCGAGCCGCGATGTGGCAGTGGTACCTTCGAATTTCGCTGCCCGGCAGGCGCTTTTCTGGAAGGTTTTTGGGCGTCTGGCGCCCCCCGCTGCTCGGAACGCGACATGTTCCCGTGCGGTTCATGGACGACACAGCCCGCCATTTGTCCGGGAGTGAAAAACACGCTACCGCACAGCGCCGATGGCGAAGATCACAGGATCACCGGCGGCTACTCCAGATGGGAGAGATGGCAGTGCAATGACGGGGCATGGTACCGGACTGATTTTGGAGGAATGTGTAACTGCAGGGAAAAGACACAGGGACGGACACGCGCCTGCGCTCCAGGATATTCCGGCACGATTGAGGAAAGGCGAAATTTCCTTTGCCCCGCTGACGGCAACGCCGGCTGGACAGACTGGAGACCTGTGGACCCTGATGTCACTTATTGCATCTGCGAACCGGCGTACGACGAGTGGACGCAACCTTGTCCCCCGGGCCACACCGGTGAAATCGTTATGCGTGAAGACCACATATGCACCGACAATGTCGGAGAATGGGGCGACGCTTACGTGTATTCGAATAGCTGCGCGTGCGACGACACCGCGACCAGAGAAACTACGCTCGAATGCCCCGATGGCTACGACGGGTCGGTTACAGAGGTCCGGGAGTTCAACTGCAAGACGCGACGGTGGGAGCTTATCAGAACGATCAACGACTGCAGCTGCACCGGCGCCACCGAACAAAAGTGGGAACCCTGCCCCGGCAATCAGGTCGGCGATCGCCTGTTCGAGCGCTCGTACAACTGCATAAACGACCGATGGGACGACTGGGAAATGGTGGACGGGTCCTCTTGCGCCCCGGTCCCGGTCGCGGTTTGCACCTGGCATGTCGGAGGCGCAAGCCAGCTGGGCAGCGTCCGGACCAGCGGCAGCCGCGTAGGCGGGAGCTGTCGGTGCGGAAATACCGGCCCCTGCTATGAATCGAATGGTTACAATCAGTACACCAATTACAGTGCATGCCGATGCGAATAGTTATTTCCATGGAGAGGGGCTTTACGCTTGTAGAACTGGCAGTGGTGGTTATCATCAGCGGCCTGATGCTCGTGGCCGCGGTCACGGCTTACGAAAGCTACCTGCGCGGCAAGGATCTTAGGGATACGGAAACAAGCACGGACATCATACTCGCCGCCCTTTCGGAGTTTCGGGATATTACCGGTCGCTACCCATGCCCTGCCGACCGGACGCTCAGCCCGACAGATCCCGGTTACGGGATTGAGAATTGCACACCCTCGGCTGTGGCTCCGGCTTGCGGGGAACCGGACGGCATCTGCCGCGTGTTTGGCCGCGACGCTGACGACGATACAAACGCCGACCCGGCCCTGATCGGCGAAATCCCGTTTACGACAATTGGTGAAACCAACCAGTTTACAACAGTCCCCATGACCTACCGTCACGACGCATGGGGCAACAAGTTCACATACGCGATCACCGAAAGCCTTACGAGCGCGATCACTTTCGACCCGGCACGGGGCGTTATCGGACTTGAAGATGAACATGAACAGTCCATCCTCGAAACGGACGGCACCGTGCACCTTGTGGTTCTGTCGCATGGAGAAAACGGCAAGGGAGCCTACACCCGGCAGGGGCGCGTGATGAATAGCTGCCTGACGAGCATATCGCCATCAGAACTCCCGCCCGTGCCAGGCCCATCGGATTTTGAGAGGGATGTGGAAAATTGCGAGCAGCTGGATGCGACGTTCTCAAGTTCTCTGTACAGCCTGGGGGACAGCAACAAGTTTTTCGACGACGTCATCAAGTTCCAGAACTGGGGCGCCCAAAGCATGTGGACATACCAGAACGACGATTCGGCCAACATCTATAATACCAACCCCGGCAATGTAGGCTTTGGTGTAGACGACCCGGAAACGCGTCTGCACATTGGAGGAGCACTTGAAGGGGCACGCGTTTACGCTCTTGGCTACGGCGGCGATTACCCGCGCAGCGCCGAAGATGACTGTGCGGGTGACGCCTGCGGCCTGTGCGACGAAACCGGAACCCACTGCATGCCGGCGACAGTCCTCGGCGGCGACCTTGCGCAGATGTGGTGCCGGTCACTCCATGGAACGGCACCGCCTTATGGAGTCAATCGCATCGAGAACAACCGCGTTTACTGCGAGCCTCTTGCTTTTACCCGGCCTTCCGAATCCTGCCCCCCGGGGACCGGCGTACGCGGTCTGCGTTCAGACGGCACGCTCATTTGCGAGGCCCCCTGATCCCCTTCCGTCGTGCCGTCAATAAAGGCGTGCAATAAACCGCCCGCCCCGCTATCCTTTGCGGCGATGGCCAACTATCTTCTTAAACGGCTTTTGCTGATGATCCCGACGCTGCTGGGCATCCTGCTCGTCAGTTTCGTCATTGTACAATTTGTCCCCGGCGGCCCGGTCGAGCGCATGATCGCGCAGCTTCAGGGGCATGGCGTCGACGCGACAGCCCGCTTCGCGGGCGGCGGCCAGGGGGGGGACATGGCGCTCGGAGCGGCTTCGGCGACCGGCGAAGGCAGCAAGTACCGCGGCGCGCAGGGACTGGACCCCGAGTTCATCGCCGAACTCGAGGCCATGTACGGCTTCGACAAGCCCGCGCCAGCACGCTTTATTCATATGGTCTGGAACTACCTGCAGTTCGATCTGGGCGAGAGCTATTACAAAAGCATGTCGGTGACCGACCTGATCCTGCAGAAAATGCCGGTATCAATCTCGCTCGGCCTTTGGTCGACGCTCATCATCTATCTCGTCTCCATCCCGCTCGGCATCAAAAAGGCAGTGAAGGACGGCCAGCCCTTCGACGTCTGGACGAGCGCGGCGATCTTCATCGGCTATGCGATCCCGTCCTTCATGTTCGCGATTTTGCTCATCATCCTGTTCGCGGGCGGGCGGTACTGGGATTTCTTTCCCCTGCGCGACATCATTTCCGACGGCTGGCAGGACTGGCCGTGGTGGCGGGTCGCGATCGACTATGCGTGGCACATGGTTCTGCCCGTTGCGGCGATGGTCATCAGCGGCTTCGCCTCGCTGACCATGCTGACCAAGAATTCGTTTCTCGACGAGATCAACAAACAATACGTTCTGACCGCCCGCGCAAAAGGCCTCCAGGAAAACCGTATCCTGTACGGCCACATCTTCCGCAATGCGATGCTGATCGTGATTGCGGGCTTTCCGGCGGCCTTCATTTCGATTTTTTTCACCGGCTCGCTCCTGATCGAAGTGATTTTCTCGCTCGACGGGCTGGGCCTGCTTGGATACGAAAGCATCATCAACCGCGACTACCCGGTCGTGCTCGGGACCCTCTACATTTACGCCCTGATCGGCATCGTGATGACGCTTGTGCGCGACCTCGTCTATGTTTACGTCGACCCGCGCATCGATTTCGAAAGCCGGAGCGTGTGAAACCATGTCCGGATTGAAGCGCCTGACATACCCCCACCCAACCCTCCCCCGCTTGCGGGGGAGGGCAACGAGGCTTTGCTTTGGCGGCGCCAAAGCATTAGCCGAATGGGTGGGGGCAGAATTCCGGACGAGAGAACGATGATGCCCCTCTCCCCCATCACCGCCCGTCGACTGCGCCAGTTCCGCGCCAACAAGCGGGGATTCTGGAGCCTGTGGATTTTTCTGGCGCTGTTCGTTCTGTGCCTCGGCGCGGAATTTATCGCCAACGACAAGCCGCTGCTCGTCAAATATAATGGACACCTCTTTTTCCCGGTTTTCGTCGCCTACCCAGAAACCGCGTTCGGAGGGGATTTCGAGACGGAGGCCGATTACCGCGACCCTTACGTGCGAGAGCTGATCGAGGAACGGGGACGGATGATCTGGCCGCCGATCCGCTACTCCTACGACACGATCAATTACGACCTGCCCCGGCCCGCCCCGTCGCCGCCTACAAAGGACAACCTGCTCGGCACCGACGATCAGGGACGCGACGTCGCCGCGCGGGTGATTTACGGATTCCGGATATCGGTGCTGTTCGGGCTCGCGCTTACGCTGATCAGCTCGATTGTCGGCGTGGCGGCGGGCGCGTTTCAGGGCTATTACGGCGGACGGCTCGACCTCGTCATGCAACGCATTATTGAGGTCTGGACGTCCCTGCCCTCGCTCTACATCCTGATCATTTTCTCGTCGATGTTCATTCCCGGATTCTGGACGCTGCTTCTGATCCTTCTGCTGTTTTCGTGGGTATCGCTCGTCGACGTCGTGCGGGCGGAGTTCCTGCGTACCCGCAATTTCGACTATGTCCGCGCCGCCTCCGCGCTTGGCGTGTCAAACCCGGTCATCATGTGGCGGCACGTCCTCCCGAATGCCATGGTCGCTACGCTTACATTGATGCCCTTTATCCTGACCGGCTCCATCACGGCCCTGACCTCGCTCGATTTCCTCGGGCTCGGCCTGCCGCCTGGCAGCCCTTCGCTCGGCGAGATGCTCGCACAAGGAAAGAACAATCTTCAGGCCCCGTGGCTGGGCATAACCGCGTTTCTCTCTCTCGCCATCATGCTCAGCTTGCTGACCTTCATCGGCGAAGCCGTCCGGGACGCGTTCGATCCTCGAAAGACTCGCCTATAAGCGAGTTTGTCGCACTGACCGGAAGCGCGGCCAAATTGTTCCGCCAAAACCTTGTGGCAAGGGGCGACGACCGTGATCAAGCCCGACTGGAGTCGCTCCGGGGACAGATTTTGGACACCCCAAGGGCGGACATTGCGACCTTGCTGCGGATCGCAGCGTCAGGAGATGACTTTGACCGGGACTCTGTTCCTCCCGCGACCCAGGAGAGGGAAGCTCGAAAAATCATCCGGGCTGCAATCAGTGACATCGCCAGCAACCGCCTGTCCGTTGCAGACGCCGCTTACTATGTTGCCCCTTTGGCAACACTCTTGCGAACGCCTGACCCGCTTGCTCAGATCTACGACACGGACTTTGACAGCATCGCCGGATGGGATAGCCGGATATTCATGCTGGCCCTGATGGCGCAATTCAGCCCCAATCGCATTTCTGAAGGACAAGTCGTCACGTTTCTGGACAGTCTCCCGAAACCACCCGCCGGTGCTCCCGCCGAAACGCACCTGCTTTTACCCGGCCATGGCGGCAATCGATCCGAAATGGACCGAATGGCAAGATTGGCAGAGCGGTACTTTGGCAAGGAAGGCAGGCGCGATGCGCTTCCACCACTTTCACCCGGGATCTACGCCAAGGCTTCCCATTCCAGGGATGTTCTCGGCGCTCTTTATGGCGAAAATGCCATCGCAACACTGGCCCTCGATACGGCAAAGAGCATGCCAATCAATGTTCGCGCTTTCTCCACCGAGAATCGTCGACAAGCCTTGAAAACCCTCTGGCATGAAACGGCCGAGGCAGTCTGCTCCGCGTCACCCTCCAGCGCCACCGGGGTTGATCTTGAGGCGGCAGCACGAACCCGGCACAACCTCGGCGGCAATGTCCTGCCGGACACCGAAGGGCTGGACGGCACCGCGCTTTTAACAGCGATCGCTGTGGAAGCGATAATTGCAGCAGCGCCACCCACCGACTTCGTGGAGAAAAGTCAGGATGCCCCCCCCCACGCAGGAAGCACTGGCGCTGATGCAGGCGCTCTCCAGACACCTGGAAACAAACGGGGCCATTTCCCATCATCGGGAAATGGACTGCGCAAAGGCTCTTCTTATGGCTATGCCGGAGGATGCCGCTCAACTCTTCGGTGCATGGATGAGGTCAGGACCGCAGGCGGGAATTGGAACCCGGAGCCACGACCTCGCCACACAGACACCCGGCTTCCGACATGCGGGTCCCTGGAGCCGGGAACCGCTGTGACCTGATTTTTCGGCAACAATCCACAGCGCGTCGATTAAGGCATCCCCCGCAAACGGTTCGTCGCCTTGCGGGGGAACGAGTGGCATGAAGCGATGCGCCTGAATTCCTGCTCCGTCCCCCCGGTATCTTGCGCACGAATTTGCGACGAAAGAGCGCTTGACTCAAGCCATGATTCCATTGCATACCTGCCATGCAATTTCCGAACAAAGAGGGATCAGAAAAATGGAAACAGCGCCTACCCACATCAGTCCTTACGACAGTCAACTTGCCGTGGCCGCACTGGCACCCGACGACCTTCCCGTTCCTGCAAGGCTTTCGCTTTGCTTTTCGACGGCGGCCCACCACCGCCGGATCGCCAGACTGCTGGACCCCGACGTAAAGCGAATCATCGATCCGCACCCTTGGGTAGTAAAGCGTAACCCTGACGTTCACATGCCGCACGTCAACAGCGGTGCGTTCGCATTGCTGGTCGATCCAGACGACAATGTCCGCGCCATGACCTCGGCCTACGCCACTCCGGACGACGGACTGGCCCGCTACATGACCATGACCGCGCCCGGACCATGCGAATTCCGGGAAGTCGGGACCTCCCTGACCGCCCTGAACGGCGGTACCGGCTCAATTGTCATCGCTGCGGCGACGATCAAGGCGCTTGTCGATACACGCGCCCGATGCCCGCTTGTAACCGAAATCATGCCGGACAACGAAGCATCGATGAGTGCCTACAGGCGGCTCGGTTTTGTGGACATCACCGATCATGGATTGCGGGCTGTCCTCCATCGCGCCTGCAATGCGGGTATCGACGCGAGCAACAAAGGAAACCCGACAGACTGGCTGGTAGCCACCCCCCACACGGTCGCCAATATGGCTGACGCACTGATGCGGTTCGAGGAACGGGGCATTCGTCATAAAGGCAGCGGCCACATTATTGAGGTCGACATCTCCCCTGCCCTTGCCGCCATCGGACTGACGAAGCAGGACCTGCAGGCGATGAGTCGTCATCAGTTCCCCGTTCGCAACGGAGTCGCCTTGAGTCCCCCGGCATTTTCTGTAGGATAGGCAGGCCCGCGTACCGCTCGACGAGAGGAACAATGACCGTTCGCAACAGTATCCACGCCCTGGCCGGCGAGATCGTCGCCTGCCGCCGTGCGTTACACGAAAATCCGCAGACGGCCTACGAGGAAACGTTCGCGAGCCAGATGATCGCCGATAAACTCACGGAATGGGGCATCCCGTTCGAGCGCGGGATTGCGGTCACCGGCATCGTTGCCACGATCGAGGGCGAGCGTACCGGCAGCGGCAAGACAATCGGCCTGCGCGCGGATATGGATGCGCTTGATATCCTTGAAAAGTCCGGACAGGACTGGTCCTCGAAAACGCCCGGCAAGATGCACGGTTGCGGCCATGACGGCCACACGTCCATGCTCCTTGGCGCAGCGAAATATTTGAGCAACAACCGTGACTTCACCGGCAAAGTTCACCTGATTTTTCAGCCTGCGGAAGAAAGCGGGCACGGTGCGGAAAAGATGATCGCAGAGGGTCTGTTCGAGCGCTTCCCAATGCAGGCCATCTATGGCATGCACAACTGGCCAACCCTGCCGAAGGGAGTGATTGCGCTGAACCCGGGCCCGATTATGGCATCCTCCGATACGTTCGAACTCGTCTTCCATGGCAAGGGCGGCCACGCCGCGATGCCGGAGAGCACCGTCGACCCCCTTGTCCTGGCGGCGCAATTCGTCACGGATGTGCAGGCACTTGTTTCACGCTGCGTCGACCCGGTCGATGCCGCTGTCGTCAGCATCACAAATTTCAACTGCGGCACGGGCGCAAAAAACGTGATCGCCGACACCGCCATCCTCACCGGCTCGGTTCGCGCCTTCAAGCCCGAGACCCGCGCGATGCTGGAAAGACGCATCGGAGACCTCGCGCACGCGCTTGCTGGTTTCCACGGCGCGCAAGCAGAGTACTCATATACGAAACAGTGCGATCCAACGATCAATCATGCCGACCACGCCGCCCTGTGCGCGGACGTCGCAAGAAAAACAGCGGGCGAAGCCAGCGTTATCACGAACGTCCTGCCCTGCATGGCCGCAGAAGATTTCGGCTCCATGTTGCAGAAGGTTCCCGGTTGCTATATCTGGATGGGCCAGGGCGAACCGGACACCCCCGAGAGCCCCCACAACAAGGGTCTTCACCACCCCGGTTACGACTTTAACGACTCCATCATCCCGATGGGGATCGAATACTGGGTCCGGCTGGTGGAAACGGCGCTCGGCGATAAATCCCGTTGACAAGGTCACCCGAAGACGCTTTTTATGGCGCTATGTCCATGCGCACCGCCAGATTACTGCGACGACGATAGTCACGTCCCGGCCCTCAGCCGGACGTCAAAACGGGCCATTTTAAACTACATAGAAATGCGATGCAGTGCCCGGTTTCCACACAGGAAATTGAGCATTTGCAAAGACCGGGGTTTTCCTGCATGAATGGGCCCCGACTTAGATGGCGGTCATTAAACCATGAACACACTATTAGAGAATGTATCTGATTTTTCAGAGCGGTACCTAAAACCGGACGATCTGCCGGGCATCGTTACCCTTCAGGATATTGTTGCGGACCGACTAAGTCATGCGGGCACGCCCCGCTTTATCGTAAAGCGCTCCGGCGAGTATTTCGCCGCCCATTTGCAAGATCCGCACGCCATGTTCGGCGTTACCCGTCCTGATGGAGAACTTCTTGCGCAGATGATTTTCCGGGTTAGCAACGCTCTCCCACGCGAAGAACTTGGGGTTCCGGAACTTCCGGGTCTGCAAGAGGGCGGACGGTTTTCTGTCGCACAGGGGATGGTGGTGCATCCGGACTGGCAAGGTAACGGCCTGATGAAGCTCCTGCTGCGCGAGTGGTTTTCCTGGTGCGGTCGGAACGGTATCATGCATCTTGCGGCACGCACCGAGCATTCGCATGCCTCGAGCAAGGGAGGCTTTTTAAAGCATGGTTTTGCCGATCTTGGTACGATCACGGACCAACGAGACAATGCGCGCGTTTGCGTGCTTCACAAAATTCTGGAGGACGGCGGACAATGAAGATCAAGGCTTCCATCGTCGGCGCGGCTGGCTATACCGGCACCGAACTTATCCGCATTTTGACGGCGCACCCGCATGTGGAAATAAGCCGATTGACCTCCCGCCGCCATGAGAATACGCCCCTCGAAGAGGTTTTCCCGCGTCTCGCAGGCAGCGAAGCCGGTGCGCTCGCGCTCACCAACACCGACCACGCCACCGTCGCGCGGGAAAGCGACGTCGTCTTCCTGTGCCTGCCCCACGAAACGACGCAGGACGCCGTTCCGGATTTTCTGGGCAAGACGAAAATCATCGATCTGTCCGCCGATTTTCGCCTTCGGGACCCGGAGGACTACGCCCGTTATTACAGCAGCGCCCACAAACGCCCGGAGTTGCTGGACGGACGTTTCGTCTACGGCCTGCCCGAATTGTTCCGGGAAAAAATCAAAGGCGCCGATCTGATCGCCAACCCCGGATGTTACGCCCAGCTTATCCAACTCATGCTCTATCCCTTCAAGGACCACATCGAACGCGCGAGCGTCATGGCGGTGTCGGGCATGTCGGGCGCGGGGCGCGCGCCGGTCGACCCGGCCCTGTTCCCGCCCGCCAGCCAGAGCCTGCAAAGCTACAAGATCAACAAGCATCGCCACCGCCCGGAGATTCTGCAAACGCTTGAGCTGAACGAAGAGCGTTTCGACTTCGTGCCGACCGTGGGACCGTTCATGCGGGGTATTTTCGCAACGGCCTTTGTCGAGGCGGACACCCCCCCCGCTATCCCGGCCGGTTATGGCGCGAGTCCCTTCCTGCGCGTGAAGGAAAGCGACGTCCAGCTTGCCAATGTCGTCAGCACCAACTTCGCCGATCTTTCCTTCCACGCAGGCAAGGCGGACGGGACGTATATCGTCCAGGGCGCGTTCGACAATCTGCTCAAGGGCGCGGCGGGCACGGCCGTTCAGAACATGAATTTGATGTTCGGAGCGGAAGAAAGCGAAGGGCTGCGCTTCACCACGCCGCTCTATCCATGAGACAGAAACCATGACCACAGACACAAGCGAATTCTACCGCCAGCGCTACAAGGACAGCCTCTTCGTCGTCAAGGCGGGCGGGCGGATTATCGAGGACGGGAATGCACTCTCCTCCCTGCTCGGCAATATCCGGGACCTGCTGACCGCCGATATCAAAGTCCTGCTCGTCTATGGCGGGGGCAAGGCGATGGATGCGGCGCTGCTGGAGGCCGGCATTCAAAGCCGCCGCGAAAACGGCATTCGCCTGACGGCGGCACCGGACATGCGCATTATCCAGAAAGTCATGGCTGGGGACCTTGGTTATCGAATCGCGACCGAAATGGAACGTCGTTCGCTCTCCGGCCTGACTTTAAGCGCGATTCCGCCGGGCTGGGTAAACCTGTCCTTCCCGAAGCGCGCGCCGGAATTCCAAAATTTTGACGCCGAAATAACCGGCATCGATAACGAGGCCGTGAAGCGGGTGCTGTCCGCCGCTGGCTTTCTAGCCTGCCCCTGCCTTGCAACGGCAGGCGGACACGGCGTCAATATCAACGCCGACAACGTCGCCGTTGCGCTGGCCTCGGGCCTGCCATCCCGCAAACTGATCTTCCTGAGCGACGTCGATGGCGTTCTGGTAAACGGTGAAACCGCTCCGGTTTTGACAGATTCGGATATCCATTCGCTGATTGCGGACGGAACGATCACCGGTGGCATGAAGGTCAAGATGGAAAACTGTTTACACGCGCTCCAAAGCGGCGTACGGCGCATCCACCTGCTCAACGGCTTTCGGGAAAACGCCCTCCTCCACGAGATCTACGAGCCGACGGGCCCCGGCACGCTGATCCTGCGCGAGGAAGACCGGGAGCGCTACGCGCGCGAACTGGAAATGGACGAGGCCTAGGACATGGACAAGACCGAAATCATCGCCCGGGGCGAAGCCGCCACCATGAAGAACTACGGCCCACTCCAACCGATCGTCATCGAGCGCGGCGAAGGCGTGTATCTCTATGACACGGACGGCAGGCGCTATCTGGATTTCACGGCCGGGATCGCATCGCAGTCCCTCGGCCACGCGCACAAAGGCTATCTCGAGGCGGTAACCAGCCAGATGGCAAAGATCAGCCACCTGCCGAGCACCTATATGACCGAAGCCAAAATGAGCACGGCGGAACTACTCGTAAGGAATTCCTGTTTTGACGAGGTTTTCTTCGCCAATACCGGCACCGAAAGCGTCGAGGGAGCGCTCAAGCTCGCACGCAAATGGGCAAAGGAAACGAAGGGGCCCGAGGCGACCGAAACCATATGCTTCACGGGGTCCTTTCACGGACGCACCTTCGGCGCATTAAGCGTCACCGGCAAACCGGAAAACGCCGACATGTATGCCCCGGCACTGTCCGGCGTACACTGGGCCACCCTTAACGATATCAAGAGCGTCAAGGCGCAGGTTTCGCCCCGAACTGCCTGCATCATCATCGAACCAATCCAGGGCGAGAGCGGCGTCCACCCTGCGCAGTCCGGCTTCCTTGCCGACCTGCGCGAGTTGTGCGACCGCGAGAACATTGCCCTGATTTTCGACGAAATCCAGACCGGGATCGGCCGCACCGGCAAGCTCTTCGCCTGCGAACATTTCGGTGTCGAGCCTGATGTCATGACCCTGGCCAAGGGTCTCGGGAACGGCTTCCCGGTCGGGGCGATTCTTGCGAAAAAGGAATTTTCGCGCGCCTTCACGGCGGGCGCGCACGGCTCGACCTTCGGCGGCAACCCGGCAGCGATGGCCGCCGCCACTTTCGTCCTGCACGAAGTCCTCAAGCCCGGCTTCATGGACAACATCTCCGCCTGCGGAGCACGCCTGCGAACAGGACTCGAAACACTTCAGGCGAGCGGCAAGGCAATCGCGGACGTGCGCGGCATGGGGCTGATGATCGGCGTTGATATTACGAAGCCGCAAAAGGACGTACTCGACGCATGCCGCGAACGCGGCCTGCTTCCATGGAAATCTGGAACATCGACCTTGCGGCTGTTGCCTCCGCTTATCGTTACTGAGGCAGAGATCGACGAAGGGCTGGCGGTTTTGGACGCCGTTCTTTGACAATGGTAGCGAGTCGTTAGGGCACTTTCCTGTTAGATTGACCCGTCCAGCGACCCCCTCCCACTCGGCTAATTGCTTTGGCTTTGCCAAACCAATGCCTCATTGCCCTCCCCCGCAAGCGGGGGAGGGTTGGGTGGGGGTGAGTCAACCTATCTGGAAAATGCTCTAGTAGCGAGTTACGAGAAATTGTTATAAAGTTCTCGTAACTCGAACTCGCAACTCACTACTAACGACTCACATCCAAAAAAACCATGCCCCACTTCCTCGACAAGGCCAACGACATCCTCGTCAATGTATACTCCTTCTGGCCAGTGCAGTTCGAACGGGGCGAAGGAGTTTATCTCTTTGACACCGACGGGAAGAAATATCTCGATTTCGGGGCGGGGATTGCCGTCAACCAGTTGGGCTACGGGCATCCCGTCTATGTGAAGTCCTTGCAGGATCAGATAGCGAAGCTCCATATGGGGCTTTGCTACGTAGCCGATCCGGTGCGCGTTGCAGCCGCCGAGGATTTGCTGGCCAGCGCGGAGGGTGATTTTGACCAGGTCTTTTTCTGCTCGACCGGGACAGAAGCTGTTGAGTCCGCGCTCAAGGCCGCCAGAAAGTGGTCGCTTGAGACCAAAGGAAGCAAGGCATACGAAGTCGTCTACGCGCGCGGGTCGTTTCACGGACGCACGATGGGCGCACTGTCGGTCAATGGGCAGAACGCGTACCGAAACGGCTTCGAGCCTCTGTTGGAAGGCATGCACGAGGCCGAATTCAACCACCTTGAAAGTTTCGTCGCGAAGGTGAACGACAACACATCGGCGATCATTGTCGAGCCGATTCAAGGTGAAGGCGGTATTGTCCCGGCGACGCCCGATTTCCTGCAAGGACTGCGCAAGCTATGCGACGAACGCGATATCGCGCTGATCTTCGATGAAGTCCAGAGCGGCATGGGACGTACGGGGTCGATGTACGCCTACATGCAGTACAGCGCAAAACCAGACCTGATCGCTCTCGCCAAAGGTCTTGGGGCGGGCTTCCCGGTTGCGGCCCTGATGGGCGCGCGCCGGTTTACGGAACACCTGACGCCCGGCAGCCACGGCAGTACGTATGGCGGCAACCCGCTCGCCTGCACAGCCGTACGTTCCGTTCTGAAGGAACTCCGGAAACCCGGCTTTCTGCAGGACGTACTGAACAATGGAGCGTATTTGCGTGACTCGCTCTCAAAACTCGGTCGCGAAACCGGGGCATTTGATAACGTCCGGGGTCTTGGCCTCATGGTCGCCGCAGATTACACAGGGGGCGACATAAGGGACTTGATCAAAGCTCTGCTGAAAAACGGTCTCGTCGCGCTGTCATGCGGACGAAATGCCCTGCGCCTCGTACCGCCGCTCGTCATCGGGCGCAGCCATATCGACGAGGCGATGGAGATAATCGTAGCAAGCAGCGAGTAGCGAGTTGCGAGAATTTGTTATAAACTTCTCGCTACTCGAACTCGCAACTCGCAACTGAAATGCCATGCCCCGCCACTTCCTTGATCTTCCCGACCTCCCCGCAGCGACTCTCAAAGGCATTATCGACGAGGCGCGTCGCCTCAAGGGCCTGAAGTATGCGCCGCCGCAGCTTTTTGACGGGCTCTCGCTCGCGATGGTTTTCGACAAGCGCTCGACACGCACGCGGATGAGCTTTGAAGTCGCCATGAAACAGCTCGGCGGTCATACCATCGTTATGGACATGAGCGAGATGCAACTCACCGGTTCCGAGAGTATTGAGGATACCGGCGCGGTCCTGTCGCGCTACGTGGACGGCATCATGATCCGAATGAGCGACCACGCCACGCTCCTTGATCTGTCAAGGCACACGACGATCCCGGTCATCAATGGCATGACGAATTTCTCGCATCCCTGCCAAATCATGGCCGATATCCTGACCGTTGAGGAAAAGCTCGGCAGCGCGGGCGGCAAGAAAGTCGCCTGGCTCGGCGATTTCAGCAATGTCGCGCGCTCGTGGGCGCATGCAGCATCAATTTGGGACTTCGACCTCGTTTGCGCCATGCCGGAAAGCCTTCTGGAAAAGCACAAAGAGTCATTCGACAATGTCCGCTTCACCGCCGACCCCACTGAAGCCGCGGGCGGCGCGAACGTCGTCGTCACCGACACCTGGGTTTCAATGGGACAGGAAGGCAAGGACATAAAAGCCTTCTGGCCCTATCAGGTCAACGCGGACCTGATGGCGAACGCGGCGGACGGTGCCATCATGATGCACTGCATGCCGGTCCATCGCGGCGAGGAAGCCACGAACGAGGTTCTCGCCTCGCCCGCCTGCGTCATCTATGACGAGGCGGAAAACCGCCTGCACGCACAGAAGGCCATCCTCGCGTGGTGCCTGCAGGACTCGGGAGTCCGGATCGGTTGAGAGGCAATTCGCGACCGGGCGCGCGAAACCTTTTTGAGCCCCTGGCCGTTTTGACTCAAGCGGACGTTTATCTATATGACTTCTGCTGGTGCAAAACGAAGGCCCGCCAGACGAGCATTGGGCAGGAGAGGCAGTATGGAGAAGCTTATCGGTTGGTTCACCGGCGGTGAATATTACGACTATCACCTTCTCTTTCACTGCATGGATGGCGACCTCTTTACTATGACCATCGTCCTGCTGCTCTGCCTTGGCGTATTCTCTGGCTACCTGATCATCGCACGGCGGTGGTCAATTGCGGCGGCGACTTCCCCGCCAACCGATGGACAAAGAGCGCTCAACGAGTTGAAATGGATTTTCATTTTCTGCAGCATATGCGGTTATATGTGGATCATTCTCGAAGCAGTCTGGCCTGCCTGGAGGCTTTACATCTTTTTTCTGTTTGCGCTGAACGTCTTTACATGGCGCTATGTTTTCCGCATCCAGGGGTTGGAGGAAGTCTATTCATGGCTTCGCGAAAAAGACGACCTCGTAAAGCAGCTCGAACATCAGCGAGAAGAAATTGAAAGGTTGCGAAAGGCGACTCTCCGATAACTTAAATGACTGACATCAAGCGAGCCTTTAGCGGTTTTATGACGATCCGGGCCAAACTTCTGGCACTGATCGCTTTCCTGGTGCTGATCCTGATCTTTTCAGGGTTCTTTCTTCAAAGCGCCATCAACGAAAACACCAGCCTGATTGCCCGGCAATCACGAATCATCCAGACGATACGCGATACGACAGCCGCCGGGAAAGCGTTCGGACAGCTCCGCTATCAATACGTCTTTTTCCTGAACAAACCGACGGAGTCCACGATGGCCCCGCTTCAGGAGCGGATCGACCGGTTTCAGGAAAGCGTGAGGGGCCTTGACGAGTTTTCAGTCGACGAGGTTCAAGAATTGCAGCGCAGCCTCGAGAAACTCGACCTCCTCGCAGAACAGATTTTGAAAGCGAGCGAAACTGAGGAGAGCAGCCCGCTGCTGATCTCCGAAGCTTACACCATCCTGACGCGCGTTGACGAGATCCTTGCCGAGCTCAACAACAGCTTTGAAATCCTCCTCGCAGAAATCGCCAAAAGAACTCTGAGCCAAACCGAGCACATGCACAGGATCCCGATCCTGTTCCTCGTCGGCGGTATCTTCACGGTTTTATTTGCCGTTCTCTTGGTCATCTCCAACATTTTCCTTCCCGTCGGCCGGATTACCCGCGCCATGGCGGCAGCGGCTATCGATACGGAGCACGCCGACAATTACATATTGCCACATCCGCGCCGCGAGGACGAAATCGGCAAGGTTACGAAAGAGCTGAACCACCTGCTCCATGAGGTTGCTGCCAACATCGCCCTGAACCGGGAAGCGGAAGCGAAACTGCGCGAGACAGGGCGATACATGCAAGCCATCATGGACAGCGTGGTCGACGGGCTCATCATCGTGGATAACGACGGGACCATCGAAAGCTTCAGCCCCAGCGCCGAAAAGATTTTCGGCTACCGATCCGGGGACATCATCGGGCACAAATTCGAAAGGATCCTCCGCAGACCAGGCACTTCCGACAGCGACATCACCGCCCTAACCCTCAACTACCAGTCCGGAAAGCCTCCACGGGAATACGAGGCAGTGCGGTCCGACGGACGCCCAGTGCCGGTCGAACTGACCATCGGGGAAGCCGATTATGCCAACCGGCACCTCTACATCGCGACCGTGAGGGACATCTCGTCGCGCAAGCAGATGGAGTCGTTTATTGAGCAGGCGCAACGGATGGACACCGTCGGGCGGATGACCGGGGGCATCGCCCACGACTTTAACAACATGCTGACCGTGATCGCAGGCAATCTGGAAATTCTCGAGCGGCGCGTGAAAGACGACGACACCTTGCGCGAACTGGTCCTGACGGCCCTTGAGTCCGTGGACCGCGGAACAGATCTTACGCAGCGACTTCTCGCATTCTCACGCAAGCAAATTCTTCAGCCGCACATGATCTGCATCAACAAACGTCTTCCGGCCATTCAGGAAATGATGCGCCGCGCCGTGCGCGAGGACATCTCCATTTCCACCCGGCTCGAACCTGATTTGTGGGAATGCCGGATCGACCCGATGCAACTTGAAAACGCCCTTATCAACCTGGCGATTAATGCGCGCGACGCCATCCCCGGCAGCGGCAGGATCGTCGTCGAAACGGCCAACATCGTCGTCAACAGTGAAAGCGGGGGCATGACCGGCGCCGATTCAACCACTGGAGATTACGTCATGGTATCGGTCGCCGATGATGGCACCGGGATCAAGCGGGAAATCCTCGACAAGGTTTTCGATCCTTTCTTCACCACGAAAGACGTCGGGAAAGGCACCGGGCTGGGCCTTTCGATGGTTTACGGCTTCACCCACCAGTCGGGAGGATTCATAACGGTCGAAAGCGAGCCCGGAGAAGGCACGACCGTAAAGCTCTTCTTCCCGAAGGCCAGCGACGTCAGAGACGCCGACCGAATTTCCGTGGAACCCGAGATGGAGTCCCAGGCGAAAGCTGAAGAGCCTCCCCAGGGCAAGGAATCGGTCCTCGTCGTCGAGGACG
This sequence comes from Alphaproteobacteria bacterium, assembly GCA_009929775.1. Classification (GTDB taxonomy): domain Bacteria; phylum Pseudomonadota; class Alphaproteobacteria; order Micavibrionales; family Micavibrionaceae; genus RZZS01. Next base: position 334 of record RZZS01000060.1, on the reverse strand, counting down.
AGCCGGACGTTCTTCAGTTCCTGACCAACTCCCTGCGCGAACTCGGTTACAAGGTCACGCAGGCAAGAGACGGGGCGAGCGCCCTCTCCCGCCTCGCCCGCCGCAAGAATCTCGACCTGCTCCTGACCGACGTCGTCATGCCGGGCGGGATCAACGGCGAAGAATTGTCGCGCCAGGTCCACGAACGTTTCCCCAATGTGAAAACCCTTTTCATTTCGGGCTACACCAAAGACGCGCTCGTCGATCAGGGCAATATCAAGGAAGGGTTTTCCCTGCTCTCCAAACCGTTCACACGAACAAAACTGGCCCACAAGGTCCGCGAAGTGCTGGATGA
>RZZS01000126.1 GCA_009929775.1 Alphaproteobacteria bacterium | reverse complement strand
ACGCTCGTTTCCCCACGCATCGCTTCAAGTGCAACCTTCGCCTTGAACGACGCTGAATGATTTCTTCTCTTTGCCATTTCTGTAGATTCCTTCTTTCCTACTGTTCGGAATCCACCTTACACACCTGTCCAGTTTTTTAGGACCACCTCTTTGTCCGTACGTTGCGTCCGGAAAGATTGACACCTTTCGCAAGGGCAAAAACGGCCGTTTTTGGCACGTCTTCGAGCACAATGAAAAATCAGGCTGTTAGTAACGACAAAACCCCATGACAAAACCTTTGCGGTTTTGTCCGTGTTTTGTCACGCTTCTCGGCCATGATTATCGGTTACGCCCGCGTCTCCACCGAAGACCAGCATCTCGACGCCCAGGAGGACGCCCTGCGCGCCGCCGGGTGCGAACGGGTGTTCGCGGACAGGATCAGCGGCTCGATCCGCTCGCGGCCCGAGCTGGACCGGCTGCTCGATCACCTGCGCGAGGGCGACGTTATCGTCGTGACGAAGTACGACCGGCTCGCCCGGTCGCTGCGGGACCTGCTGGAGATCGTCGAGACGGTCAAGGCGCGCGGCGCTGGCTTCCGCTCGCTCGCCGAGGATATCGACACCACAACGCCCGCCGGGCGGCTGATCTTCCATGTCTTCGCCTCCATCGCCCAGTTCGAGCGGGAGCGGATTTCCGAGCGGACGCGGGAGGGTCTGGAAGCGGCGAAGCGCCGGGGCCGGGTCGGCGGGAGGCCCCCGGCCCTGACCGACGCGCAACGGCGCGAGGTCCGGCGCATGCGCGACGACGAGGGCCGGGCGCTGGCCGATATCGCGGCGCTGTTCAAGGTAAGCACCCGGACGGTGCGGCGGGCGTGAGGACAGGCGACCGGAAGGGGCCGCAAGCTTAGCGTGCTTTATTGTCCGTTTCTGAGACGCCCCCTATCTCAAGCTCTGCAAAAATTCTATCGGCGGTAGGTTCTCCCCAATCTCGGGGGTATCTTATCTGTACTATGCCGCCTGACCCTATTTTCTCTGCCAGTTCGGCAAGGACTTTTGCGTGCCTGTCCGACCAAGACCGTTTAATCGCCGCGTCATAGACTTGTTGGTAATCGAGCGTGACGCCCCTGGCATGAAGAGCCTTGAAAAGCTCCTTCGCCCTTGCCTCGTCATATGCATGAGCCAAGCCGGTCGAGACATTCACAACAACTGAAAGTATCTCAACCGATTTTTCAACTATTTCGGAAGAATATTTCAAGGCATCTGTTTTCTTCAACGTTCTTCCACCTCATGAGAGTGTGGTGGCATGTCAAATGCCGTTCCCTGCTTTGAGCAGGAGCTGAGTGATTGTAGAAGTCTTCCGCTTCCGGCGTCCACCGGTCCGTGAAACACCCGACACGCGGGATCAGCCTAGACCCTTCCTGATTGGGAATGCCTACGGGATCGGTTCGGCAGATACCAGCTTTGGTCCGCCTGTACGGGTGTGGCCGGTGGTCAGGGTGTAGCAGGTCCCGGGCTCGGCCTCGGTCTTGAAGTTCGGCCCGCCTCCCCTTGGCGTGTAGTTGTCCCCGTGAAAGACTCCGAAGGTGTAGCGCTCCCCGGTCTCCAGATGGGTGAAGAACAGGCGTAAATTCTTGGTCTTGCCCCACTCCTTGTGGTCAAGCCGTCCCGGCCATGTCCCGTCCGGACAGTCGAACGTGTAATCCTTGGTATCGATCATCGCTTCGCTTCCTTGCGTTTGGGTTACGAGTCCGCATGCCTACGGCACGTCCAAATCCTCCGTTGTTTCCGCCTCGATTCCATACTCGGCCTTAAGCGTTTCCAGATCGGCCTTGAACTGGTCTCTCATTTGCTTCGTATAAATTCGCGTGATACGTCCATCGTTCTGACGCTGTACGATCTTTCGCAAATCGCTGGCCCTCGCTTTCCATGTTATCCCGTCCGTAATAAAAAGCAGGCTGGAATCGTGTCGCTTTGCTCCGATGATAGCATCCAGATCGCCAATGATATCGCTCATCTTGGAACCCGTTGCGCCATATCCTTTGGCCTCGATGAGGATATACGGCAACTGCTTGTCAGGGATCGCAAAGTCACACTTTGCAAGACCATTCACGCCCTGAAACGTACAGCGCACCTCATAACGGGATCCGAAGACCTCCCTGATTACTTCCTCGGCAAAATCTTCAAGGCTTCTGCCCCGCTGCTGACCTTGAATGGCGCTCCCACGTCCGGAACGGAGACGTTCCTGCAAAATGTCGCTCCAGACGGGCTGTGCATTCACTGTTGCTGTCATGGCGTCGAGCAAGCCGAGTTCTTCCAGAACTTCCAGATAGGCGTCGGGATCATTCTGGTAGCGTTTGATGCCTGCGCCGCCTGAACCGAGGCGGTCGCTCAGTTCGGCCCATAGCTTGTCTTTCGAGAACCCGAGAAAGAGACCGACACAGAACAGTGAAACTGTGAAATCGTTTCCGTTCTTTGCATCGATAAGAGCTTTGATGTCGTCCCTGTTGTATTCATCCTTTATCGGAACAGCCCGGATTCGGGCCATGATTGCCTCGGCGGTATCGTCCATCCAGTGCGCATCGAGCGGGGAGAGGCTGTCAATGATATGATCGAAACTCTGTTGAAGAACACGCATGGATTCTTACTGTCCTGTAATTAGATATTCTTCGACGGCTGCGCGTTTTACTTTGTCGTGTGTTCCAAAGTGATAGCGATGCTCTTTTCTGAAAACGCGAACATCCTTTTTCGTTTCCTTCAGGAGATCGGTTAGCTGATCGAGATCGGGATAGCCGTTGGAGCTGTAAGAAAGAACGATTTTTTGCTTCGCAAAACGTCGAAATAGACTCGAAAAAGCATCTCGGGCTTGTGCCCGATAGCTGAAGGGCGTAAAGCGCTTGGGTATTTTTCTGACCTTCGTTGTGTAATCGATGTCAAGGCCCTGCCAGTAACAGGACAGTCCTTCAAGGAAATGGTAGCGCTTGATATAGCAATTGTCGTCGGCGCGCGGCACATAGGGCGGATCCAGATAAACCAGGTCAACGCCGCGCGTACCGATCTTGAAAACGTCTTTTTTGCATGATCTGTTCTTCCGGTCGTTTGAAAAAACGGCCTCGTTGAAAGCGTCCACCTGCTCGAAGAAATGCTCCTCAAGCGATAGCCGAAGGTCGCGGCGACCATCGTCGTATTTGGAGAGGTCGCCTGAGATGGTAAAGACGCCTCGCGGTTGACGTTTAACGCAAGAACGGATGAGGGCCGCCATTGCAAGCGCCTGTTGATAGGGATTGTCGAGTTGCCTGAGATTACAGGAGACGCGATCGAGAAACCGCAAATCCTCGGGCGTATAGAAAATCCCTGTGAAATTCTCTTCGATAAAAGAATGGGTATTGGCGGGCCGCTCCATAAGAACCTTCATGGCCGGTCCGTCAAGATGAACGGTGTTATTCTCGATAAGTGCTTTGCCGATTGTGGACGAGAGATTAAGAAAATCGCTCGCGATGGTCCGTCGTCCCATCGATTTTATGAGATAGGCAACGGCATTGCTGCCACTAAAAGGATCAAGGGCTGTCTCGAAATCGAGCGCATCAAGGATTTCATGGATCCACGGCAGAAGCCTCCTTTTGGAGCCCATGTAACGTAGTTCCGGAAACTTGACAATCTGGGCGAGATCACCTGAGCGCGATCGGCTTTGGACCTCGACGACTTGCGGTCTGACGATACGGAGAGACTGGTGTTTCATGTGTTTATCATTGTTGCCAATAAGCAATGCTATACAAGATGAATGCCCGCGCCAAGGACAGAGTCCGGCGCGGGCAGAGGCGGGGCATGATGGGGAGAGGTGGGCAAAACGCGCGAATTCGCGGGATTTCGCTACTTTTGAAGGCTCCGCGACGTTTTTTTGCTAAAAACGGGCTTTCGCGCGGGCTGATTTGCCATGGAACCAGGATTTTTGGGCCTTTGCTCGCCGAAACCCGCCGTCAGGGTTCCGGGATCGGCCCCGAGAGTCCCTGAGCGCGGGCCTTGAGCACGTCGTTCCAGTCCGCGCCCTCCCCTTCCGGCGCGTGCGCCCGGAAGCCGCGTCCG
>RZZS01000059.1 GCA_009929775.1 Alphaproteobacteria bacterium | reverse complement strand
GCCATCGGAACTCATCAACGAAAAATTTGAAACCTCAAGAGATGCGCAAGCGCCAGTTCGGCATCATAGCAAAAGAGTATACGGGCTGTCGCACTTTTTTGAAAAGGATAACTTTGTTTGCGGCTTTCGGGATAAATCGTGCCTCGCACGGGACCGGGCGCGGGCGATTGAGTGCCTACTGGGGAAAAGGCGAGCAGGTCATTGTAGCAAGATTTTCAGGCATGATATCCTGTGGCGTGATTTTCCGGTTTACCCGTGAACTGACCGGAAATGCCAGGCCTTGCAGATAGCCGCGGGATCCGCACGCTGACTGGCAAAGCTTTTCTTCATCAGGAGTTTCGAGTATGATGGAGCCGCTCCTTACAGAAATATCAAGTTTGCAATCCTCTGTTTCGTATACCCAGCCCGAGTCCGTTTTGTGCGCGTTGCCGGTGAGTCCGCAATGCGCGCCGGATTCGAACCAGTACTCAAGGCCGAAATTGATACTCCCGTCGTCCTGACGAATGTATGAAAAGAGCCGATCATCTTCACAGAAAAGGCCCGCGTTGCCTATAAGTGATTCCGAACTCTGAGCGTGGACTGACCCCACCACTCCGGCTCCGAGGAGCGCGATCGCTCCCCAGAACAGAGAAAGTTTCCCATTCCGCCACATGTCCATAGTGTCAAATATAGCGCAAAGGGGGGCAAAATACAATGGTGACTACACTGACTACACGGCGCACCACGGCGAGGATCGAAAGTTTTGCCTTGACTGGTTGGGGTATAATTAAGTTGGGAAGTGATTTGAAAAGGAGCTTCCCAACCCAAGACGGCTGTTGATTTTCTTGACGAAGAGATGTCGCGCATTCGCGTCACCTTGCATCCGGGGCATTCCTCGCGCCTTGACGACGAGCGCGAGCCATGGCTGGTCTCCGCGAGGTCTTTCGCTTTTGACCTGCGCGACAAACCCCTTGTACGACGATTTCGACGACATCGCGGCGTGGGGGAACCTTTTTACGAAAGTTCATGTCCTTTTCAGCACGGCATTCCGTGCGAGCGATGGCTGCGGGTGCTGGTCAACCTGGTAAAACGACCCAAGAATAAATACAGCCTCGAAAGACGCAGAAATCTTGCCGGACGGTCACCGAAATCCCTCGCTTACCTTTTCGCTAACGCGAATTCGTAGCTGTGCAGAATCAGGAAATCGGTATTAAAGCCTAAAAAAGCTTGGTACTATAATGCAGACCTTTTTCTTATTAATTCCGGTGGAGCTTTTTGTGCCCGGGCGAGGAAAATGATAGTGTGAAAGAAAACCGTTTTGCCCTGAAAGGCAGCAAAGCATCAGGTGCGAGGGGACACTTGGCGATGAAGGCGGCGTTGCGAGGCCTTAAATTTTTGATAGCGGCAGCGATCGCGCTGTGCGTTATTGCTCCATACAGCGTTAATGCGCAGGATGGTGGCGGGTGTACCTACGAAGACTGGTTGGACCACCTCACGTTGCGCGAAGGATACCGGGAGTGTGTCTACCGTGACTCCCGGGGTTTCCCAACTGTTTGTACGGGCCACTTGGTTCTGCCGGGGGACAACCTGAGCGTGGGGCAGTGCGTCTCTGCCGACAGGTGTCGGGAATTTCTGGAGAATGATGCCCGCGGTGCCTACCAAGCCGCTCAGCGTCAGGCAGCGCGGGCTGGTTGCGACGATCCTTGCCTCATTAACGCTCTTGCGTCCGTCAATTACCAGCTTGGGACCGGCTGGACGACAGCTTATCCGGCGTGGGGAAACCTTTTTTACTCCGGGCAATGGGACGAACTGGCCGACCGGCTGGAGAGCAGCCGTTGGAACCGGCAAACCCCCGTGCGTGTCGATGACTTTCAGGCGGCGCTAAGAGCCGGATGTGGCAATGTTGTTCCTCCTACGGACCCGGGCGATGACGATGACGATGACGATGACGATGACGACGACGGCGGTGATGATGACGACGACGGCGGTGATGATGACGGCGGTGATACAGGTGGGGGCGGAGATTGCTGCGCATGCATATTCGATGCGCACGACCTGTTGCGGAACGTTCATATCGCCATAGAATTTGAAGAACATCGTCGATTGCTGATCGAGGATTTCTGGTACGGTAACATGGTGCCGATCCTCATGATGGCGACCGAACAGCTCACCGTCATGGCGCTTGAGCAATTGCAGATGCTGGGGTCCTTTTTCGACGCGAAGACACAGCTGGAAACGCAGGATCTGATTCGCTCGCTTCATGCCCAGGCGCACAAGGATTACCGGCCAAGTGTCGGGATCTGTGAACTTGGCAGCGCGATGCGTAGCCTTCATGCCTCGGATGCGCGCAGCGACTGGACGAAGCTCGTTCTGACGCATCGCGCCATGCAGCGGAATCTCGGTACCTTGGGAACGTCAGCGATGCGTGGCCGCGTCATGGATATCGACGCCCGGCTGAACCAGTATGTTGACACGTATTGCAGCCCGCGCGACTTCAACCGTGGAACCGAAGCGCTTTGCGAGGCGACCGCAACCGACGCCGAACGGCGCAATTCCGACATAGACTGGCCGCGGACCGTTTCCGAACACGGGACCCTTGATGTCGACTTTACGGTCCAGGGAACGCCGACCGATGCCGAGGTTGATGTCTTTGCCCTTATGTCGTATCTCTACGGGCACGATGCCTTCACCCGGATTCCGCCGATGTTCCTGCGGGAACAGGACAGTTCGGCGGAGACGAACCCTCTTCGCGAGCTCTATCTCGACCTGCGCGCCGTGGTTGCCAAACGGAACGTTGCCGAAAACAGCTACGCGCACCTTGTCGCGATGCGGGCCGAAGGGACGGATCTTGCGGTGGAATACCTGGAGGCGCTCCTTGAGGACCTTGGAATTCCGGAAGAACGCATCGTGGATGTCCTTGGGGAAAATCCGAGTTACTATCAGCAGATGGAAGTCCTGACAAAGCTGATCCATTACAATCCGGATTTCTATGTCAATCTTTATGAGACGCCAGCCAACGTGCTGAGAAAGCGTGTAGCGCTTCAGGCGATCGGTATTCTCCAGAAGTGGGACACGTTGCAAAGCAGCTGGCGTTCGGAAATGCTGGCCGCTGTTGCGGCAGAGGTGCGGCTGATGGAGACACAACAGGACGTCGAGAACGAATTCGGCAGGATTGTGGGTGAAGGGTTCGTGACCGAGGTCCCTTAAGCCCGGATTTTAGTGGAAGCGATGAAAAGATGTTAAGATATTTGGAAAGAAACGCCGTGAGCATTCGAGCAGCGCGAGAATCTGTAAGGGGACGACGCATGGAAAGGTCAACGGGGGCCGACCGGCCAAAACGTATTTCGGCAGCTTTTATGAGCGTTTTGCTTTTGGCGGGTCTATGGACGGGTTCGGTACCAAAGCCGGCGCAGGCCAGTGAGTGCTGCGTATGTGTGGCAGTGGCGCACGCTATAACACGGGCTCACGTCACAACCGAGTTCATTCTGCACCGGGAATGGATGCTGACCACGTTCTTCCGCGACCATATTCTTCGTGCCTTGATGATGATGACGGACCAGCTGACAACTGTTGCCATGCAACAGGTTCTGGTTATTGGTGCGTTCCTCGACGCCAAGCATCAGCTTGAAACCCAGCGCCTTTTCCAACAGCTTCAGGCCGAGGCGCACAAGGATTACCACCCGAGCGAGCAGATGTGCACGGTCGGGACTGTGGCCCGGACGATGGCGGCTTCCGAGCGCAAAAGCGAGTTTACTGCCCGTGCCATGGCGGAACAGACTCTCTCCCGTCAGATGCTGAGCCACGAGCGCAGTTCCGGCGCCGGCCGTTCGGGAGACCGGGCGGATCGTTTGCAACAATATATCGAGACATACTGTGATTTTGACGATAACGGAGGCGGCAACGACATACTCTGCGAAGGCGGCGGAGGCGATGCGGATCGCGTTAACAATGACATCAATTACACCCGTACCGTCGATGATTCCCTGACCCTCGATGTCGACTTTTTCGACGGGACCCGAACCGACGACGAGGAAGACGTTATTGCCCTCCAGAACTACCTGTTCGCGCATGAAGTGCTGCCCCTGATCCAGCGGGAGTATCTCGATATTGATGCGAACCGGGAACTTTGGCTCGATGCCAGGGCAGTCACGGCCAAGCGCAGTGTTCTTGTGAATGCCTACAACTATCAGGTCGGTCTGCGGGCGCGCGGTTCAGGCGGAAATGATGCCTTCTTGCGAAGAATCATGCAGGAACTCGGCGCCGACGATGACGAAATTGCGCGGCTTGGTGCTCAAGGGTCTGGCGGTGGCCAATATGGAGAGGATATAAGCTATTATGGGCAGCTTCGCGTTATGGTGAAGGCCTTGCAGGATCCGAACTTTTTCACGAAACTTTACGATACGCCTGCAAACGTGGCTCGCATGGGCGTCGCTCTTCAGGCGCTTGGCCTGCAACTCGACTACCAGATGCTCCAGAGTAACTGGCGTCTTGAGATGATCATGGCCATCGATGCCGAGCTTGCTCTTATGGAAGTTCAGGAAGACGTGGAAAACGAGCTGGGGAACATTCGCGGCGAAGGCAAGGCTGACTAGGAGCTGTTCGTGATACTCGATCCGGGGAAATTCCTGAAAACGACCCTGACAGCGGTGAGATGGACCGGGATACTGGCCGTCGCCGGTCTGCTTGCGGTCGGAGTGAATGCGGCTATCGCCCATATATACAGCGCTCCGGGCATTGAGCGGGCAAAAGAGGTTCTCCATCACACCCGGATCACGGGACACATCACCGGAAGCGGTCTGGAGCCTGGAAGCCAGGTGCAGATCAATGTTTTGACCCCGAAAGGCCAAACGTCGAGTATCTGGACGACGACAGACCCCAAGGGCGTTTTTCTCTTGCCGGATATTGATCTTGTCGACCCGTCTTACGAAAAGCTCGAAGTACGGGTGACAATAAATGTCGACGACCCGCTGCTCGCTCCCCGAGAGGTTGCGTTCCTTCTCGACAAGCGTCTCAGGACGGTCGACGTTCTCGGAACGGGGTTTTCGGAAGGCAGCAATTTTTCCCTGTTCTTCGGTGGCGAAGGGGAAGCGGTTTCCCTTGCGCGGGCAGACTGGTCAGGCAGCTTTAAAACGGGGCCTGTTGGAAATGCCCCGGTCACTCGGCTTAAGGGGCAGGTTTGTCTACGCTACGAGGATGTTGCGGAGCCCGGCTCACCGGAGATTTGTTTCTCGCAACAAGTTTCCAGCGCGGGTGCATTTACCCTGGTTCAGGGTCTTCCCGGCGGTGTAGACGATGTTGATGAGGCGCTTGATGGAATTTCCGATCTTGCCGATCTGGATGACCAGCTTGAGATTCTGAGCGATCTCGGGCTGACCATCGAGGATCTCGAAACTTTGAGCGGCCTTTCCGCAGACGAGGTCGAAGAATGGTTCGCCACTGTCGGTCTTAATGAAGCCCTGAATGATCTTCTTGACCTGCAAAGTCAGATCGCCGACGTAACGATGTTTCTCGAAGACATCATGGAAGACGTTGAGGATATCACTGAACTGGCTGACCTCATCGATGACCTGCTTGATGCCGATCTCGATGATCTGGACGGCATCCTCGAAGATCTCGCCAGTGGCGCATTGGGAATTGATTTGGAAGAGTTAGCTGAAAGCCTCGATTTTTTGAGCGACCTCGGGATCGACCTGAACGACATTATGACGCTCAACGTGTCTGATCTGCAGGATGCGTTGCTTGATTTCGCTCTGGACGAGGGGCTTGATGCTCTTACCGACGTCCTTTCCGATCTGGATGTGCTGGATGCCCTTTCCGATCTGGGGTTGTCTCTTGGCGACATCTCCGATCTTGTCGGTTTGGGTGGCGGCGATTTGACAAGCGCGGTGACGGCTCTGCTCGGCGGCGGCGGAAACCTGCGGTCGCCCTATTCAACGTGGACGCGGCCTGGCGATTGCGCACCGGCCGGCACAACGCTGAGTGTCTGCATCCCGAGTCATATCGATTGGTGGCAGCACACGGAGGTCGATACATACGTTCATGCAATCATGGCAATGACGCAACAGTTCTCCGTCCTGATGGTCCAGCAGGCGCAGGTCATAGGGGCGTTCTTCGACGCCAAGGAGCAACTGGAGGTACAGCGCTGGATACAGATGAAGTCTGCGGAAGCACACCGCGATTACCATCCAAGCTATCAGATATGCTATTACGGCACCTTCTCCCAGGATTTCACGAACCTGATGCGAGCGACTGAATTGAGCGCCCGCGCGCTGAACAGTTATTTCCTGGATCGGGAGATCGGCCCGGCATTCCAGCAGGGCGGTATGCCGCAGGGCTCGGGCGCTCCCGCGAGTCAGGCTCAGGACTATCTGACCCGCCTGCAGCAATTCCGTACCAGATACTGCGATTCCGATGAAAATGGCCCTACGGGGCTGGAACTGATGTGCGATGAACCGGCACCGGCTCACGTCTCTGACGATATTAACTATACCCGATTCAGTTCCGCGAAAACGCTTGATATCGATTTCGAGGATACAGGCAATACGGATACGGAAACAGACCTTCTGGCGATGGGCAAGTATCTGTTTGCTCATGAAGTCCTCTCGCGCCCGTCGCAAGCGGATATTTATGACGACACCAACGATATCCGGCTCGAGGGTGCCCGTGCTCTGCTTGATATGCGCACCGTTTCGGCCATTCGCTCCGTTATCCGCGACAGCTTCTCACAGATAACCGCTCTGAAGACTCCGGGTGCTGGCCTGACAACCCAATTCGTAACCGCTTACCTTGAGGGAATGGACCTCGACGCGGATGCAATCGAGGAACTGATCGGTCCGGATCCAAGCGAGGCGGCGCTCCTGAACGTTCTTATGGTCAAAATGCCGCAGAATCCCAATTTCTATACGGAAACTTATGATACCGAAACCAATGTCGAACGGGTTCGCGCCGCCATGCAGGCTGTTGACAACATGGGCGCGCGCGAGGCGTTCGAATCGGTCCTGCGACGCGAGATGACTTTGTCGATGCGGCTTGAATTGCGGTTGCGGGACCTTCAGGACGATGTGGACTCGGACATCCAGCGCGCGATTGACAACATGACCGGCACGGCCGGGCTCACCGCTCCCTGATGACGTTACTCCCCGGGGATTAACTGGCATTGCTCTTGCATAGAAGCCTTCGAGATATGACAGAAGGCTGATTTCTATGTCGCTAGGTACAGCGCTGAACGGGGCGTTATCCGGCCTGCAGATCAACCAGCAACAGCTGGACGTGATCTCCAACAACATCGCCAATGTTGGAACACCGGGGTATACGCGGAAAATATTGCCACAGTCGACCAGAGCGATTGCTGGAAAGGCAGTCGGCGTCAGGGCCGACACCATCATTCGAAAGGTCGACTTCAACCTTGTCCGGGATCTGTATACTCAGGTCAGCACGACGAAATATCTCCAGACGAAAATTCGTTATCTTGATCAGGTGCAGTCATTCCACGGACCTCCAGATCAGGAACTGTCCGTTGCGGCAGATATTGCCGACCTTAAGAACGCTTTTTCCGCCCTCTCGGACAGCCCGGAAGACGGCTTTGCCTTGCGGGCGACTCTCGATCAGGCTCTTTCGACGGCGGCCAAAATCAATTCCTTTGCCGATATGCTCGTCCAGATGCGTAATGACGCGCAGAACGATTTGCTGATTTCAGTCAACCGTGTGAACGACCTCCTTGGCCAGATCGCGGACCTGAACGACCAGATCCGCACCAATACCAACATTGGCCGGACAATCGCCACGTTGTCCGACAAGCGGGACCTGGCGGTCAAGGAACTGGCGCAGGAACTGGATATCAGTTTCTTTATACGCGGCGACAATGTCATGGTCGTTCAGACCGCAAGCGGCGTAGAACTGGCGGGTGACCGTGCGGAAACAATTTTCTTCGCTCCTCGTCCGGTTTCCGCAACCAATTACTATGGGGACGGCTACACAGCCTCGATCTATACGCGCGGCAACCCGGCCGAAGAGCCGCAGGCGATCGACATTACCGGTCAGCTGAAGGAAGGCAATATCGGCGCGCTTCTCGAAATGCGCGACGAGACCCTGCCGACCTTCATGGCACAGCTCGATGAACTGGCGCACAAGCTCGCCCTGCGTTTCGACGCCCAGGGGCTTCGTTTGTTTACCGATGCGGGCGGCGACGTTCCGGCCGACACGGCGCCGGATCCGACGGAGGATCCGCCGGTGCCGGTTTCTTATGTCGGTTTCTCCCAGCACATCCAGGTGAATCAGTTGATTCTGGAGGATTCGACTTTACTGCGCTCCGGGACCATCGTTCATGACGAACCGGTGCAGACGGGCTCGAACGAAGTGATTCGCCGGGTCGTGGATTTTGTCTTCGGCGACTCGAATTTCAGCCACGCCGAAGGCGTGCTCGATATGAGGGCAACGGACGGCGGACTCGGACGCGCCTACACGATGCAGGAATGGCTTGGCCTTTACTCTGAGAACGAGATTACGGGCTCGCGAAACCTTACCTCGTTCACGGACCCTGACGGCGCTGGTCCGCTAACGCCCGTGGACCAGCTTATCAGCTCTGCGAACGGTGCGCTCGATCCCGCCAACGACGAGTTCACCATCCGTTTTTACGACACCCGCATAACGCCGACAGCACCGCAAGTGAATGACTTCACGGTGACGATCTCAATGGCTAACGCGGCGTCGCAGGCGGGCGCGAACGCGGCGGAACAGATCGCGGCGGAAATCAATGCCCGGGTGAATGCGGCGATTGCCGGGCCGCCGGGCGTCGATCCTCTTCTCGGGACTGCCGGAGTGAGCCCGCTGGCCACTGTGGGCCCGAATGGCGAACTAATGCTCAGTTCCCGCGGCAATGTTGACATTGACGCCAGTGCTGCGGGAGGCATGGGCAGTGCCGGTCTTGTACAACTGGGCTTGAAGTCGGGAACATTCGAGACAGAAGATCCGTTCTTCGAGGTTCAGGTGGGCAACCACGAGCGCGAAAAGGTTTACATTGAGCCGGGCGATACGCAGGCTGATCTCGTTGACAAGTTAAGCTATGACGGAGACGACGACGGCGTTCCCGGTCTTGGTGCTTACATTGATCCGCTTACAGGAACATTGCGAATCCGACCGGGCGACGACGCCGATCCGCTCGGCAGTCCGACCTTCGGTGGCGACCTGAAATTATTCGGCGGGCCGTTCGTTACGGATGGAACTGGCGCAATCAATGCCGAGATAGCCGCCGATACCATGCCCGCCAATGTCGGGATCATTCAGTCTCTGTTCGGTAGCTTCAGCTATGACGCGGGGCCGCCGGCCGTCGTTACGAACAGCACGCCCGTAAGCAACGTGAAATATGGATCCCTTACGTCGCGCGACATAAGCGCAGGAACCGATTCTGGGCAATATTACCTGTTCCGGGAAAACCTGCTAGGCCCCAACGCCGATCTGTCGACGGAAATCCTTGGATCGGACACGATTATCGATTTCACCCAGAAAATGATCAACCGCCAGACCGAGCAGATCGTGCTCGCCGAGGCGCGATCCGAGGACGAGGAGACGTTTATGCAGATCCTCGACCGGCAGCTTCTCGACGAATCGGGGGTCAATCTCGACGAGGAAATGTCCCAGCTCGTGGTGATCCAGAACGCCTTCGGCGCGGCGGCGCGCGCGGTTCAGGCGATCGACGAGATGTTCGAAGACCTGCTGAACACGGTATAATGTTAAGGAGACCAGACGATGACATTTGTTTCGACGCTCGGGCGCAATATCGACCAGATCAACCGCCTGAAAGATTTGCAGTCACAGCTGGGCGAGATGCAGGTTCAGTTGACCACAGGGAAGAAGACCCAGCGTTTCAAGGGCCTCGGGAGCGACGTCATCCGGTCAACCCGGGCCCGGGCCGATGTCAATAATCTCGAAACCTATACGAACAACATCATCAACGCGGATCGCCGCCTGAAAATCATGATCCACACGATGGAGGAGTTCAAATCGCAGATCGAGAAGTTTACAGCGGCGATGAACATCTTCCTTCAGGAGGGGGTGCATCAGAACGGCGAGATTGTTTACTACGACAACCCGGCAACGCCACAGGTGGAAGAAAATATCGCGATCGGAACCAGTTCAGCGGATCCGTCGGTGGAACTCGAGACGTTGCGGGGTCTCGCGGACAATATGTTCGAGTACCTCGTGGACCTCATCAACTCGCAGGACGGCAACCGCTACGTCCTGTCCGGTTCGCAGACACTGGCAAAGCCGCTTTTCGATACCGGCCTTCTGGATACAGCCGTCTCGAAATTGATCGGGGACTGGAAAACAGGGGCCGGGGCTCCGGAGACGAAGACGGACACGTTGATTTCGGCCCTGACGACGCGGGACAGTGCGGTTGATCCGAACGCGATCACGGACACAGTTGTCGGCTACTCGGCAGAGCTCGCAGCGGGCAATGTTCGCGGCACGTTCGTGCGTGTGGACGATTTCTCGGAGCTTGATTATACGGTGCTCGCAAACGAACAGCCGTTCCGTGACGCGCTTGTTGCCCTGAACTTCATCCGCAGCGATAGCCTTACTCCTATTTTCGACCATCAGGACCCGGATAACCCTGATCCGGCGGCGCCGCTTGCGGAAGGAGCGCCCGGCTATACGCTTGGCGAGCAGAAGGAAAATTTTTTCCGGGTCTACAACACAGTCAGCTCGATGATCCAGACGGCATTAAACAGCGTCGACGCCGAGCGCTTCAAGCTTGAGCAGGTACGAGCCAACATCAAGGAAATCCGGGAAGACCACGCGCTTGCAAAAAACACACTGCTGGAGACGATTTCCTCGGTGGAGGATGCGGACATGAATGAAGTCGCGCTTGGCCTCAATTTTCTCCAGATCAGGCTCGAAGCCTCCTACCGCGTGACGGCCTCCCTCAAGAGCCTCAATCTGGTGAACTTTATCTGACACGGTTTGCGGTGACCGCTCCGCCGCTCGTCGACAGTTCATCCGGGAACAGGGGAATGGATTACATAATCCATTAAGCCCTTGTTAACGCACTCGATTTTTTCCTGTTGAAAACCCGAAAAAGTCGCTTCCGGTAGGGAAGCGTTAAGAAGTCCGGCGCATAATGAACCCATAAGCCTGCTGAAGGTTAGGGGTTGAAAACAAGAAATTCAGGGTTCTGAAGGCGTCATGAGCAAGAAAACGGGTAGCAAATCGAGCACGAACGAGCCGCCGGTCCGCCGGGTTTGCCACGTATCCTATA
Source organism: Alphaproteobacteria bacterium (assembly GCA_009929775.1). GTDB lineage: Bacteria > Pseudomonadota > Alphaproteobacteria > Micavibrionales > Micavibrionaceae > RZZS01. The sequence continues at coordinate 7,384 of RZZS01000059.1, read as the reverse complement.
GTCTGAACAACGACCAGCCGGTTCGGTCCACGATTATCGGGGACCAGCCTCTTTTTTATATGGATTTCGAGGAACCCTTCGAGGACGAACTCGCTGATTTCAATCTGTCCGGAGAAAATCCTGCTTTCGGCAGCGACCGCTTTTCTCCTTTTACCCTGGATGACGAATCTGACAATGCGGCCGAAAAGATCTGCGGCCAGTTTCATGATGATATGGCGTTCGCCACGCAGACGGGCGCGCCGGCGAGCTTCCGGGATGCCGCGGATATCGACCGGATTGCACGCGAACTGGAAGGGAGCCGGTTCGCGGCAGCAATGATGTCCTCCGCCCGGGAGACGGGCATCGTGTTCCGCCACTGCGATCAGGAAGATGTTGCGACCTACAACCGGGAAACCGGCGAAGTTCTCATCAATCCGCATTTGCCTTACGAAGAGCAGGTTCTCCTGCTCGGGCGCGAACTGCGACGTGTCTGGCAGCATCGTAACGGCGTGCTGGTCCATCCGCTGACGTTCCATCCCGATCAGGCCATTCTCGTCAACCGTGCACAGGTTAGCGATCTGACGATTGCGATGATCCGCATCGCCTGGGAGCTTCAACTTGGTGGCTACCGGGATGCCTGGAGCCGCATCGAGGAATCGCCGATGTCGGATCTCGCGCGGGTCTTTGCACGCGAGGCGTTCCTCGATTTCCGCACGCTCAATAACGGTCTCGCGATGGCCTCGACCTTCGAGATGTGGTTCCTCTCCGAACGCTGTCGCTCTTACGACAAGGCCCTGATTCAGCAGATGCTCTCGGACTATCAGGGCTATGTGTTCGATGCCGGGGACTGCTCGCGGGCCCTGACGAACCAGTTGATGTGCGCGCTCGGCGAGGTGCCGTTCGGCAAAAATTACCTTGCGCCCTATGCCGCAACTATCATCGCCGACCCGGTCTTCAGCGACGTCCGCGACAGGGCTAATGCCAATTTTCTCTGGTTTATCAAGTTCGAAAAGTCGTTTCGTGAAACGGAACAGGAATTGCAGAAGGGATCTGGTCTTTGCGATCGCGTAAATCCGCGCGGTCCCTCCAGTAACCAGAAGGATCCCGATCATGACCCGTCGCCAAACGTCGTCCGTTTCCCGTGCGAAAACCCCGGCCCTGAAAGCCGCCGGACGGCAGAAGCTCGGGGCGCGAGCGCAGGGGCTGCGCGGTCCGGTGCTGAAGTCATCGTCTTCCCGTTCTCCGGAGGCAAGGAGTAACGTCCCTCTAACGTCACAAGTCGGTGTCCCGATCGTGAAAGCGGATCATACGAGAAAATCAAGTCTGAAGCGGGTCGCGAAAGTGACGGTTCCGCCGACGCTTCCCGCCTTGCCTGACCCGAGACGGTTCGATCTGGAAGATGACGCGTGCCTTGACAGTCTTGTCGCGCGCGCTGCGGACGTGGATCCGGCGGATCGCGCCATTGCGTTTCACTCGGACGAGGACGTTCTGGCCTGGTGCGTTGCGCTCGTGCAGGAAAGCCCGACGGGCAGTGCGCTGCTCTCCAGCGCCCGCAAGGACGGCTGGCGTTTCGAGATCGCTGATCTCGCGAGCGGAGGCTTCCATCTTGACGTTTCCGACAGGCGTTGCTCCATTGACCACCATTCGCTCACGCCTCTCGCGCTCTCGCGCTCGGCGTATTTCCGCAATTCGGTGCTGATGAGCTTCGCCCGCGCCCTTCGCGATATCTGGCATGAAAGCCGTCTCGGTGCGATCGAGAGGGATTTCGGCCCCGAACACGTGCTTATGCTGGAGCGGGCGCGCGCCGCCGACGGCGACACCATCGCTGTTTTCATCGGCTGGGAGCTGCGCGGTGCCGGTCACGCGGATGTCTGGCGGACGATTATCGGGTCCGAGGAAGGCGACGTGGCGATGATTTTCTCCCGGTTCCTGGAGCGAGATCCGGCGGCGCTCTTCGACGGTTCGGCCCTGTGCTATGCGTTCCGCCAGTGGTACGCGGACGAAACGCGCGTTAATTCCTGCGATCACGAGGCGCTCGAAACGATCGACGAGATGATCGAGGACAGCGAAAACGGCAGACCGTTCGGCGACCGGCGTCTGACCGGAGACGTGCTGGAAGAACTTTCAGCGATGCCGGACGGCCGGAACTACCTGCGGGGCATGGGCAGCGGTATCCTTTGCGATCCGTTCTTCGCGGGTCTCAAGGATCCGGTCAATCAGGCGCACCTGTTGCACATTGTCTACGACCTGAAGGTGGTTCGGGTCGGCAACGTTCCGTTCCGGGACGAGGAACTAGCGCGGAAAATTTTCCCCGAGAACGAAACCGTTTCTAGCGAAGTCCGCTGAGGCTTCACAAATAACGCTTTTCTCTCATATTGGTCTTGGTAGGATGACGCCATGACCGATGCAGACATCATGACCGACGCGCTCCCAAAAAAGCGCTTTACGCTGCACCTTGTTTCGGACGCGACCGGCCACACGCTTCAGGGCCTTGCCTACGCGTGCCTTGCCCAGTTCGACGGGATCGATCCGGACCAGAAATTCTGGCCCCTGATCCGCACGGCCCGCCAGATGGAGCGCGTGTGCGAGAGGATCCGCGAACAGCCGGGTCCCGTTCTGTATACGCTGGTCGACGCCGATTTGCGCCAGATTCTCCAGCATTTCTGCCACGAGCACAACGTTCCCTGCATGCCGGTCATGGATCCGGTGATCAAAGGCCTGTCGTCCTATCTCGGCATGACGCCCAAGGGCGTTCCGGGCCTGCAATACACGCTCGATGAGGCCTATTTCCAGCGCATCGAAGCGCTCGATTTTGCCCTGTCCTTCGACGACGGGCAGAATTTCACCGGTATCGAGGAGGCGGACGTCATCCTCGTCGGCGTCTCGCGCACGTCCAAAACGCCGACCTGCATTTTTCTCGCCCGGCGCGGCATTCGTGCGGCAAATATCCCTCTGGTTCCGGGTGTGACGCATCCGGATCATGTATTCCGGTACGAAGGCCCCCTTTATGTCGGCCTGACCGAGCGCGCCTCGCACCTTGCCAATATCCGCCGCTCGCGCCTCAAGGCCGATCCGAACGATCCGAACTATAAGGCCAACGACTATCTCGACACCGACTGCATCGAAGACGAAATTCGCAAGGCGCGCCGCCTGTTTGCAAAACACGGCTGGCCGGTCATCGACGTGACGAAACGCTCCGTCGAGGAAACCGCCGCCGAAGTGCTTTCGCTGCTGCAGACGAATAAAGACAAGAAAATCGGGTTCGGGGAGTAGACCGATGCTCATCCTCGCATCCCGCTCGAAAGCGCGTCGGCAATTGCTCGATCAGGCCGGGCTTGACTATAAGGCGGTTCCCGCCGATATCGACGAGGAGGCGGTGCAGGGCTCCGGCCTGCCGCCCGCGGAAATTTCGGCGCGCCTGGCGCGGGACAAGGCGCTGGCTGTTGCGGCGCTTTATCCCGAGGCACTGGTCATCGGCTCCGATCAGGTTCTCGAATTCGAGGGTGTCTGTCTTGCCAAGGCCTTGACGAAAGCGGCGGCGAAGGCGCGTTTGCGCGAAATGGGCGGACGGTCCCACCGCCTGATCACCAGCGTCTGCGTGGTGCGGGGCCCGGAAATTCTGTGGGAATTGACCGACACGGCGACACTTCATATGGCTGATATCGATGACAGTCGCCTCGACGAATATTGCGCGCGGGCCGGTTCGGCCTTGACGGATACGGTCGGGGGGTATGAGATCGAAAGGTTCGGCATCCGGCTGTTCGAGCGGATCGAGGGCGATTATTTCTCGATCCTCGGTCTGCCTCTGTTGCCGCTGTTGAATTTTCTGCGAACGGTCGAGGGGCGTTGACGCATGGGCGAATTCATCCGAACGGGGCTGATCGGACACCCGACCGGCCACAGCAAATCCCCGCTCATCCATAATCACTGGATCGGCGCTTGCGGTCTGTCCGGCGAGTATGTCGCCATCGACGTTATGGGCGAGGCGCTGGCGCAGGAAATCGAGCGTTTGAAGCGGGAGGGTTTCAAAGGCTTTAACGTCACGATCCCCCACAAACAGGCCGTTATGGCGCTGTGCGACGAGTTGGACGAGCCGGCGCGGGAAATCGGGGCGGTGAACACGGTGGTGATCGGCGGAAACGGCGCGCTGCACGGCTCGAACACCGACGCGTTCGGTTTTCTTCAGAATTTACGCGAGGAAGCGCCGGATTTCGCGTTTGGCAAGGCGCCTGCCGTCGTTCTCGGATCGGGTGGCGCGGCGCGGGCGATCGTTTACGCGCTTCTCAAAACCGGCGTGCCAGAAATTCGTCTCGCCAACCGCACGCGCGCTCGCGCCGAGGACCTCGTCGCTAACTGCGTCCATCCGGAGCGGATCCGGATCGTCGATTGGGAGGACAGGGACGGCGCGCTCGGAGACGCAAGCCTGCTCGTGAACACCACGTCCGTCGGCATGGCCGGGACGGAGATGCTCGGCATCGACCTCGGTCGCTTGCCGCAAGGCGCGACCGTGTACGACATCGTTTATGTGCCGCTCCTGACCGGCCTTCTGGAAAGCGCGCGCGACCGGGGCCTGACGATCGTCACCGGGATCGGCATGCTGCTGCATCAGGCGCGGCCTGCTTTCAAGGCCTGGTATGGCGTCCTGCCGGAAGTAACGAACGAACTCGTGGCGAAGGTCCTCGTATGATCGTGCTCGGTCTCACAGGCTCCATCGGCATGGGCAAGACGACGGCGGCGAACATGCTCCGTACGCTCGGCTTGCCTGTGCACGACGCCGATGCGGAAGTGCACGCGTTGCTGAGCCCGGGCGGGGCGGCGGTCTCCGACGTCGCGCAGGCCTTCCCGGAGGCTTACGACGCAAGGAGCGGCGGGATCGACCGGCACAAACTCGGCCTTGTCGTCTTCGCCAATCCCGGTGAGCGGCGGCGGCTCGAGCGGATTCTTCATCCGAAAGTGCGCGCCGCTCAGACGTCTTTTCTCAAAAACGTCCGCAAACACGGCGCGGATATGGCCGTCCTTGACGTGCCTTTGCTGTTCGAGTACGGGGTTTACCGCAAGTGCGATTGCACGATTTGCGTGAACGCGCCCTATTTCATCCAGAAAATGCGGGTGTTGGCCCGGCCCGGCATGACGGAAGAGAAATTTCTGAGACGTCTGGCCAGCCAGTTGCCCGACGCGGAAAAACGCCGCATGGCTGATTTCGTCGTGCAGACGGGGATAGGCAAGGCGCACACATTTCGGCACCTTAAATGTATCGTTACAAGCCTGCGCAAAGGCGGGCGCACATAAACAGAGGGAAGTGAAAATGGAAAACTACCTGCCGAAGGCAATTGCCTATATCGACGAGTGGCTGGAGCACCAGCATCTTCAGAACAAGGCGCGGGTTCCCGGTTTCTCCGTCGCCATCGTGAAAGACGGCCAGACCCTCTACAAAACCGCGAGGGGCCTTGCCAATGTCGCGCGGGACGAGCCGATGACGCCGGAGCATCGGTTCCGTATCGCCTCGCACTCCAAGACCTTCACGGCGGTTGCCGTCATGCAACTCGTCGACACAGGAAAGGTCCGTCTGGACGACGCGGCGGCGAACTATCTGCCGTTCCTGAAGGACTGCGCGGACGAGCGCTATGGACGCATCACGGTTCGCCAGTTATTGAGTCACAGCGCCGGGGTTATCAGAGACGGTTCCGACGCTTCTTTCTGGTCGCTGGAAGCGCCGTTTCCGGTGCGCGACAAGCTGTTTGCCTTGCTCAAGGAAACGCCTCTGATATTCGAACACAACACGCGTTTCAAATATTCCAATGTGGGTTATGCCCTTCTCGGGTTGCTGATCGAGGCGGTTTCGGGGCAGGGTTACGCGGATTATATGCGCGCACATATCATCGAGCCGCTCGGCCTCGACGGGATCGGCGCGGAATTCGATCCGGAAGACGGGCCGTATGCGACCGGCTATTCCGGACTGTTTCCGGGAGACCGCCGGGTCGCGTTCCCGACCGGGACAGTCACCGGCGACATGGCCGGGGCAACCGGGTTTTTTGCCAAAGCCGAGAGCGTATGCCGCTTTTACGACGCGGTCATGCCGGGGTCGGGCAAGCTGCTTTCCGACGACGCGAAAAAGGAAATGCTGCGCCCGCAATGGGAGATGACAGATGTCAAGCCGTCCGGGAACTATGGGCTGGGCTTTGTCAGTTACAGGGAAGGCAGGCGCACTCTTTATGGCCACTCCGGCGGGTTTCCCGGGAACCTGACAAAAAGCTGCTTCGATCTGGACGAAAAAATTACCGTATCGGTCCTGACGAACTCTCTCGTTGCCAGAACAGTCCTGCTGCAGGAAGGTATCTGGCACATTTTTGATTTCTTCAAAGGAGCCGAAGAGCCGCAGGGCGAGCTTGGTCGTTATGAGGAAAGTTTCCATTCGCTCTGGTTCGCCCAGCGTTTTGTGTCTGCCGGGAGTCGGCTTCACGTCAGCGGTCTGGACCTGGCCAAGCCGTTCGAGGATTGTGCGGAACTCGAGCGCGACGAGGGCGACTCGTTCCGAATCATTAAGGATTCTGGCGTTTCTATCCCCGGAGAGAAGGCGGTTTTCTGCTTCGAAGGCGACCGGCCGGTTCATGTCAGCTATGGCGGTCACTCTCTGTGGAGCAGAGATCAAATCGGAGGACGGCTCGACGCGCTCGACCGGAAGGCGGGAGGGTAGACCGCTCCGGGGCGGTTATAGAAAACCGTTGCGGGCGGCGGTTCCGGTCCCTTATAGTGACCGGATGAACACCATGAAAAAAGCCACTGTCTTCGCGCATGTCATCCATGAGGGGCCGGGCACGTTCCGGCAGTCTTTTCCGGAGAACGGGGTCGAGTTTTCCATTGTCGACACGTTCATGGACGAGTTCGACGGGTTCGATCCGCTGGAGCCCGACCTTCTGGTCGTCATGGGCGGTCCGATGTCGGTGTATCAGGCGGATACCTATCCGTTTCTGAGCAAGGAGATTTCGATTCTGGAGCGGCGCATTGCGGCGGACAGGCCGGTGCTGGGCGTTTGTCTCGGTGCGCAGCTCATCGCCCGGGCGCTCGGCGCGCGGGTTTACAAGGGCGAGGCCGGGCCGGAGATCGGCTGGAATCCTGTCACGGTTCTTAACGCGGGCCAGACGACGCCTGCGCGGCATCTCGATGGTGCGGTCACCAGCATGTTCCACTTTCACAGTGATACGTTCGACTTGCCACAGGGTGCCGAACTTCTTGCTTCGAGTGACCGGTACCCGCACCAGATATTTCGCTACGGCAACAATGTCTGGGCGTTGCAGTGCCATCCGGAAGTGCACAGACGGAACATAACGGCCTGGGCCGGGTCCGCGTCCGATTACTTCGCCGCCGATCATGGCGAGCGTATTGCGCGCTATCGCGAGGAGACGGC
>RZZS01000125.1 GCA_009929775.1 Alphaproteobacteria bacterium | reverse complement strand
GCCTTGATGTGTTGGCGCGGAACCCGCTCGGGCAGGCCCTGCTCAAGCCTCTCCCGCATCCGTTCGGGTACCTCCGTAGTCGCAATCGCCTGATGCCGATAATCGATCCCGAAGGTCGAGACGATGCGAAAACCCTCGGACAACCGGCGTGGGTTCAGACCGACGAAGACATCGGTCGGATAGACGACGTCCTCGCCCCCGAGCTCGCCGAGATGCACGGCGCTCGGGCTTTGTCGCGACACCTGCCCTGTGCGCCCGTCCGCCAGCTCGACCCAGTCGCCGGTTCGGGTCGGAAACCAGTCCTCCTCTGCCCCGGCCGGTCGGGAATAGAGTCCGACCAACGCCTTCACAGGGATCTCTCGGAGACCGCCGTCGAGCCGCGAATTGACCAACCGAACCGTAAAACCGAGCGACTCGACCTGATAGGGCAGACCCTCGAACCGGATGCGCTCGCCCTCTCGGACCGCGCCGATGTTCAGGACCAACCGCACGGTTTCGACCTGGCTCGGAAGCGTTTTGATGCTGGCCCAGGCGACCCCGATCAGGAAGATGACGATGATGCCGAGCATGAACCAATCGCCCGCCATGTTGAACACCAGCATCATCGCGACCAAGCCGCCCAGCACGCTGAAGACATGCAAGAGCAATGCGGTCAGACGACTGCCGAACTTCGTTCCCGCCGGCCCCGCGGCGCCTTTTGATGCTTGGAGCCGATCCACCAACGACGACAGGTATCTCACCCCGAAGAACACCGCAGAGAAGGCGCCGACGGCCAGGAGAAGATTCAGTCCGCGGGTCTGAAAGAAGCGCTTGGCGTAGCTAGTGGTTTCGTCGAAAACGGACTGGCGCTGCGCAAGCCGATTCTCAAGCTGGATATCGAGTGCGGTATAGCGGTTGGCCGTGTCGTCGGCGACGCGCTGCCAGTGCGCGAGCCGCTCTTGGAGCCGTGTCTTCAGGTCATCGGATGGCCGCTCGGCGAGGAGGCTCTCCAAGCGCCCGACCGCTTTCTCGGCCAGCGCCTTGCGCTCCTCGACCTGGTCGATCTCGGCTCGCAGCTCGCCGATCGCGCGGGACTCTGCGGTCGCACTCTTCAACTCGGCCAGGATGGGCTTCAGCAGCTTGCTGAGCTCGTTCTGCCAATCGAAGGATCGCTCGACCTCGTCGACAAAGGGCCGAAGATCGATCTCCAGGGCGAACCGCTCGAACTGCAGACGCCGCTCCTCGAGCTTTTCTCTGAGCTCGCGCAGATCATCGCCGAGCGCCTGTCTTGTCACATCATCCTCGGCCGCAATCAGCCGGCGCTGCGTCTCCGCCACCTGTTTTTCTTGACTCGACAATGCCTTGTGCAGTGCTTCAAGCGATTGCAGCGAGGCAGTACCGCGCGCATCGAACGGCATCGAGAAGGGGGATGACTCGGGTCGAGAGACGTCCGAGAGCACATCGGGCGTCGGGTCTTGTGCAGGCGACGGCAACGGCAGGGCAAGGAGAAGTACGATGGCCGCAGCCGCAAAGCTTCGGAATGTCGTGATCTCTCGATGCATGATACCTCGCTGGTTGAGCCTAGGTGGCAATACGCGGCGCCGCTGGGTCATCGGCGAGCACGCCGTCGAGCCAGTCGAACATCCGTTGATGGAAGAGCGATCGCCCCAGCATCGCGCAATGATCGCCGGCACCTTCGGCCACGAGAAAACGCGCGAGCGTCTTCGGGCCTTCGAGGGCAGCGTAGACCTCCTCTGCCGACGCCGCCAAAGCGTCGTTTTCCTCCCAAGCGACGAACACCGGGCAACGGATCGACCGAACCGCCTGCCGATTGCTGTAGAGGCGCGCGATCTCCAGATACTCGGCGAGCGAGTCGATGCCGTGGACCCAGAAGGCACGCTGGACAAGCTTCCACCGCAGGGCGGGCGTCGCCTCGATCCGAGCCATACAGGGTGCGAAGAGCGCCGGATCCGCGTGGCGTGGGTCCTCCAGCGCCTCCGCGGGCAGATCGGCGAGCATCTTCTTCATCGTCCCCAGCAGCTCCATGAAGCCGGGATCCGCGATACAGGCCGCCAGCCGCGGCTCGCCCCCTGCAGCACGCAGGGCGAGATAACCCCCGAAGCTCCAGCCGGCCAGGGCCAGGCGATCAGGATCGATCTCCGAGCGCGTCATCGCATAGTCAACGACCGGACGTACGACCCGCTCCCAGTCAGGCCGCATCGGCAACCCCTGCTTGATGAGGGGACGCCCCTGTCCGGGCCCTTCGAACAGCAGGCAGTGGTAACCCCGCCGGTTCGCGGCCACGGCAAATGCGAAGTAGAGCTCATGGACCGTCGAATCGTATCCGGCGGTCACGATCAGCGTACGCCCGCGTCCCCGGACATGTGCCGCCCGGCAGAAATAGCCCGGCAACGTCGTCCCCTCGTAGGGGATCTCCACCGCCTCGAGCGGCGGAGTCGCGCGCTCGGCGAACGCCGCAAAGATCGCCGACTCGCGCTCGAATGCGTGCACAAGCGCGGGCGCCGTCGGCGCACCGAAGAGCGGGACGTACGATGTCCGGTAATAATTCGAGGCCCGCAGGTAGGCCTCGCGCGCGCTCACCGCATGACCGGCCGCTGCGCAGGCGTCGCCGATCGCGGCAACACGATCCGCCGTCGCCAACCATTCACGATGCCAGGCGACCGCATCGCCCGGCGGCACGCGCTCCATGGTCGCCATGCACTCGCCAAAGTCAGCCCCGCCGAATTGCGTGTGCACGAGCGTGCGCATCGCCTGCTCGTCGAAAAAAGGGTCTGTTGAAAACATCGGATCTCCCGTTCTCGGTGAAGCTCCGGGCGCGTTTCGGGAATCCCGGAGCAAACCTGCCAGGCCCTTGTTCAGCCAACCGGCCGGAAGCGACGCTACCGAAATTCGCGAAGCGACACCACCACGGGATCGACGACTTGCAGTCGTCTTCTTCCACTGCTTTTGACGGCTGGCCAGGGCTGCAATGAACTCTCACTCATCAGCCCGGCCAACTAAATCTCAAGGAACTCGATAGGTAACGATTCACTAACAAAACGCATTTCATCTCGGGCCGTTTGTATACGAAGAGCGTTATACTCGGCGAATGCGAGTTTTTCGGGCCATCTTTGCCGTGAATTATGAATAGATTTTCGCGCTTCCTAGTCGACTCTTGGGATTTCAGCAAGATCAGCAGGTCAGGGTTCCTGCGAAGGCGCGTCAACGATGCGCGCACTACCCCGAGCACGTTCTCCACGCCTTTAATTGAAGGGCTTCCCAGGTAGCCAAATCCGTTCTGAAATTCATTCGCAATCCGAGCCGAGTACACGTTCCGGCCCAACGCGTCGTTGTAGAGGTCAAGTAACAACTCGCGAACATACTGCCGGTAGAGGGCGTCATCACCTTCAGCGATGTAGATACCCTCTCGTGTGCGTCTGAACGAGCGGTAAATCCGAGAAAGTTCGGCTTCGTACGGCTCGATCTCCGCTATTACCTGTTCTGGAGTCAACAGGTCCTCCTAGCCCAACGTTGCAAATCAGGCGACCCAAAAGCGCGCTTGCGCGGGGCTTGAAGCTAAACTGCGAGCTCGGTGCGCGCTTTTGGTGTAGGCTGTATTTGCCTTGTTAGGGCATTTCTTCGCCGTTTTGCCAGAGCTCATATTCGCTTATGTCAATTTCCGAGTTCCATGACACTGCATGACCGCCCGGCTCAATGAATACATTTCTAAAGAATGCCGGGTTTTGGAGAGGCAGAAACATCTCTCGATCTGCGAGCCGATTTATGTCGTACTTCTTCCTTTTTCCATTTGAGAATAATACAACAAGAAAATGTCCTTCCTGAGGTATCGCACTTTGAACTTTTGGAATATTCATGGCTATTGAAGCGGTGGCAGTTTCTTGAATTCCTGTGATTTCCACATTTCTTGAAGATCGGATTGATTAAGAGGTTGCCCACTCTTCTACGAGCTTTCGTGCTCTTGAGGGAAGATCGCCCTCAATCATCTCTAAAGTTTCTATGTTGAAGATAGCGTTGTGCTCTCATAGACCGCGTGAAAGTGTGGTGGCGGATGATCGCCAAAGAAGAGCTTGATGATGATTCCGTAAAAACGTGTGATCTCGGGCATATGCCTCTACTCTTTGCGT
>RZZS01000058.1 GCA_009929775.1 Alphaproteobacteria bacterium | reverse complement strand
ATCGACTGATCGAACAGGCTTTACAAATCGGCCCGGTTCCAGCGGATACGTTGAATACTACATCTTGTGGGTAGGCGTTTAACTGCATAGCCCCGAAGAGTTTTTCAGCAAACTGCCAGAGCGGGTTCCGGGAGTTCGGTTCCCAAATCCACTCGTCGTGACGAAGAGCCGATTTGAATCGTTCCGGTGTCGAGAGCGCCCTTCATCGGAGAGACTGCCAGGGGCAATGGGGACACAATAATTCGCTGCGCGAATTATTGTGTCCCCGGCGGTGCGGGCGTTTGCTCAGATATTGCTGTCGCCCCGGGGGCTATTTGACCACTCTCAAATACGGTTTTCCGGATGGGCGCGGGGAGGGCTGACAGCAGCGGGTTTCGAGCTCGGAAACGCTTTCTGTGACTTCGTCAACCATGGTTCGGACGATGGTGACCCATTCCTCCATGCGCAGGAAGGGCGCGGCCAGCGCGTCCGCGGCCTGCTCCGACCGCCTGCTGGTAAACGTATCAAGATCGAAATGGATGTGCCGGTCCCAGAGCTCTGTTAACGTGACGTCGAGAATATCGGAAAGATTTTTCTTCGCCAGCGGACTGGCGTTTTCCATGCATTCAAGAACGCGGGAGCGGAAGTGCGTGATCGCTTCACTGATCCGCATCGATTTCGCTCGTAGCCGGTCGAACGCGCCCGGGCCGTCGGTGGCGCAGATGCGGTAGTCGTTCAGCGCCGTCATGATTCCCTGCAGCTCGTCTCCGAGCGAGAGGGCGGCGGACGGATCGAGTCCGTAGAGAATTTCAACCCGATCGCCGATATGGCCCAGTGCGCAGCTCATCCTGTCGACATGCGCCGACCCTTCCGAATACCTCATGCATTGTACTCCTCTTTTTCGGCAGGGAAGCTCTCTATACGCCCGGCAGCGAGAATCCCTTTCCGATGGCTCAACTACTATTATACGTAATGCATGGAGGGGCCGGTGAACTCTTAGGGTTCTAAACCTTTGCTCGAATTACGACTTTTGTATGAGCCTCGCCTCTATTTTACGACGGTGAGGACCGGTCGCTTTCGTTCGCTTGTTCTGGCGTGCTGGCGCCGGGACCCCATGATGACAGGAATGAAAAAGCGGTCCGAGAGGTTGGTCCGCTGGCGCTCTCCCTCGCCGGTTTCGACTCTTCGACGGAGGTTGTATAGCGTTCTCCCGTTTTCCTCAATGCGCGCCTCGAGTATCGTGATGTTGTCCGAGAGGTCGTCGACGCGCCGCCGGATCAGCTTCACATAGTCGTCGAGCGCGGAAATGGGAGCGATCAGCGATTCAAAGGCACGCACGATCTGTTCCTTCGTATAGGTTTCGATGTCGTGCTGGATGTGCGGGTCCCAGATCGAATGAAGGGTCTCGTCGAGCAGCATGGCGAACATGTCTTTCGTCTTCTCGGGAGCGTTCTCGTAGCACTCGTGGAGGCGGTACCGAAGCTCGGTGATCGCCTTACTGAGCGCCTGCGACGCCGCGCGCCGTTCGTTGAACGAACCGCCCGGGTCCGACAGGGCAAGCTCGTAGTTGCGAGCCGCAATCGTCACGCCGCGAACGCCCTCGCTCACAACGAGCGCCTCGTGGGGGCAACGCGCATGTAACTCTTCCGCGACATCGCCCAGCCGGTACAGGCTGTCCATGATATCGTCCAGATACGGGGTTTTATCTCCGACCGCCTCGATCATTTCATCTCTCCTGGGGCCTCTGGCGAGGCTTCTCTTTTGAAAATCTTCCCTACGGATTAAAGCGGTCCGCGTTCCATTTTTCGAAAAAGAGCAAAAAGATCGAGGCGCGCCGCCGGGAAACGGCACCGGGAAGCCGGGACTGTGGCCCGGAACCTGACTGGACGAAGCCTAAAACCTCGCCTCGTCCATCGCCATGACCGGCTTTGCACCGGCGACGACCATCTTGAAGCGCCCGTCGGCTTCCGGAAGGACGCGGGTCATGAAGAAGCGGGCTGTTTCGACCTTGGCCTTATAAAACGCCTCTTCCTGTTTGGGCAGGGCGATCTTCGCCATGCGGGCCCACATGAAAGCGTGCGTTACCAATGCGAACTGGCGCAGAAAATCGGTGGCCGCTGCGCCTGCCTCGTTCGGATCGGCAAGGCCCTTTTGCGCAATGAAGGCGGCGGATTGCTGGAGTTTGGCAAACGCCTTGGCCAGCGGCAGGACGAATTCCGCCATTTCCGCGTTACCCATTTCCTCCTCGATGAAGGCCTGGCAGGGGTGGAAGAAAGCGCGCAAAAGCCGTCCGTAGCCTTGCGCCATCTTGCGCCCCACGAGGTCGAGCGCCTGAATGCCGTTCGTGCCCTCGTAAATCTCGGCGATGCGCGCGTCGCGCACATATTGCTCGATCCCGTACTCCGCGATGTAGCCGTGCCCGCCATATGTCTGGACGGCGAGGTTCGCGCACACGCTGCCCATGTCGGTCTGGTAGGCTTTCAGGATCGGCGTCATCAGCGCGACGAGGTCATGAGCGTTTTTGCGTGTCGCCTCGTCCGCGTGGCGCTCGGAAATATCGAGATGCAGCGCCGTCCAGTACGAAAGCGCCCGCGCTCCTTCCGTGAAAGCTTTCATGATCAGCAGCATGCGCCGCACGTCCGGATGGACGATGATCGGGTCGGCCGGCTTGTCCGGATATTTCGCGCCGTCCAGCGCCCGCATCTGCAGGCGCTCTTTCGCGTAGGCGCGCGCGTTCTGATACGACACTTCCGCAATGCCGAGTCCCTGCATCGCCACACCGAGCCGGGCCGCGTTCATCATCGTGAACATGGCGCGCAAGCCTTTGTGCGGTTCGCCGACGAGCCAGCCTTTCGCGCCCTCGAAGTTGAGCACGGCCGTGCTCGATCCCTTGATGCCCATCTTGTGCTCAATCGCGCCGCAGACGACGCCGTTGCGTTCGCCAGTTCCTGGCAGGACTTTCGGGACGACGAACAGCGAAATGCCTTTCACGCCCTCCGGCGCCCCCGGAAGGCGGGCAAGGACGAGATGGACGATATTGTCGGTCAGATCGTGTTCGCCCGCCGAGATGAAAATCTTCGTGCCGGTGATGGACTGCGAGCCGTCGCCGTTATCCGCGGCCTTCGTTTTGATGAGACCGAGATCCGTTCCGCAGTGCGGTTCAGTCAGGCACATCGTCCCGGCCCATTCCCCGCTCGCAAGTTTGGGCAGGTATATCTGTTTCTGCTCGTCGGTGCCGAATGTATGCAGCGCCTCGTAAGCCCCTTGCGAGAGGCCCGGGTACATCCCGAATGAAAAGTTCGACGAGCAGATAATCTCCTGCATAACGGTATTGACCAGAACCGGCAATCCCATGCCCCCGTAATCGGGGTCGGCGGAAAGCCCGCACCATCCGCCTTCCGCGAAGGTCGCATACGCTTCCCTGAAGCCCTTCGGCGTCCTGACCTCGCCGTTTTCAAATCGGCACCCTTCTGCATCGCCGCTCTGGTTCAGAGGAAAAAGCACCTCTTCGCAAATCCGCGCCCCTTCCTCGAGCACAGGGTCGACAAGGTCGCGGGATGCTTCCTCGTAGCCTTCAAGCTCTGTCAGCCGTTCGGCGTCGAGCAACTCAAACAGAACGAAACGAATATCATCGAGAGGGGCGTTGTAAACAGGCATCGGGCTTCCTTGCTTTGCGGCAGGCGCAAACTGCATTAAACTCACTTCCCATTATACAGGTAATCGCCTGTCCTGAAATTCTTCTTTGCCTTGCGGACGTCCCGATATGCCCGAAACATCCCCATCGCCTTACGAATCCCTTGAAACGAGCTTTGGTTACCTCCATACGCTCTTCGCGCTGCGGCAAATGCTGCACTTCGATTTCGCCGCCCACATGCCGCCAGGAGCCATGCAGGCGCATCTCAAGGCGATTGCGGTATTGAACGGTCACATTTATACGGGAGCAACCGACGACAAACTCGCCTTGCTGTTCACCCGGGCGCGCGGCCAGATTCTTGCCGACGCGTGGCAGCAGGAAAATCTCCGCCAGATGAAGCGGCTGTACGACCACCATGCCGCCGTGCCGCGCGACCTCTACCGCCAGCACATCGAAATCAAAATGCTCCACCGGACCCGCTACGCGGAAGCCCGGAAATCCGGCGACTGGCAGGAAGCCTTGCCTTATCTCCGGCACGTGCTCGATCTTTACCGGGAAATCGGCGCGTTGAAAGCAAAGCGACTGGGTCTCCCAACCCCCTATAGCGCCCTGATCGCCGGTTACGCGGACGGCCTCACGGAAGAGGATATCGATGCGCTGTTCGCGCGGCTCGTGCCCGAGCTGCAAACTCTTCGGGATCAGGCGCTGGCGCGGCAAAACCCGGACGAGCCGGAACATCCGACTTACGCGACGCCCGAACGCGCCGCGATGTTGCGGGCCTCGCGCAACATTCTCTCCCGCATAGGTTTCGATTTCGAGCGCGGCGAACTGTTCGTCAGCCGGTCGGGGCCGATGGCGACGGGTGTCTGGGAGGATACGCGCGTTCTGATCCGCTGCCCCGAGACAAACCCGGATCTTGAAGACGTCCTGACGGATACGCTGTATCAGGGTGCCTCGGCCCTCTACGTTCAGGGCGTTCCGGAACGCTGGAAGGACCAGCCGGCCGGACAGGTCCAGGACGTCCTTCTGGTCAACGCCGTGAGCCTGCTTTTCGAGACGATCATCGGCCGCTCCCTTGCCTTTTTCCATTTCGTTGCGCGCCCGGACCATGGCGGGGAACCGGCGGAAAGCATTTACCGCCGCCGTAACAGGGTGCGGCCTTCGGCAACCCGCAACGGAGCCGACGAAATTCACAAGATCTTCCACGATCTCGTCCGTTTCCGGATCGAACGCGACCTTTTCTCCGGCGCTCTTGCGCTGGAGGATGTGCCGGAGCGTTGGGATGCGGAATGCGAGGCACTGACCGGCGTTCGCCCGTCTTCAGCCTCCGAGGGACCTATTCAGAACCCCGACTGGTTCTCCGGACGCTACGGGTTCATCGGAACCTCACCGGTATCCCAGATCCTCGCGGCCCGCCTGTTCGCCGCCATTCTCTCCGATCGGCCGGGCCTCATGGAGGAAATCGCCCGCGGCGAGTTCTCCGCCATCGGCGCGTGGCTCAAAGACAAACTGTTCCGCCATGCGCGAAGCCGGAGCTGGCAAGAGCTGGGGGTGCTCGGACCGGGAAAGGGAATGCTCGACGCCACCGCCTTTCTCGCGCACGTGCGCAGACGCTATTGCGAGGGAATATACTGAAACCGGTTCCCGACGAGCCCTAAAACGCCATCCGGTAGCGAACGAGCGCGATGCCTTCGGGCTCCGCCTCCCGGACATGGCCCGGTTCGAAGCGCGCCATCAGCCCGCCCGTCAGGCTTTTCCTGCCGCCAAGCGACGCGCTGTAAAATCCCTGCACATTCACCTCTCGCCCGGACGGACTCAAATCGACGCGCTCGCGCGAATAGTCGGGCGTCCCGTCGACGCCCCGGCCCTCAACAAGGTTAAGGGTCGCCTGCGCCCCGGAAACTCTTAGCGGCTGGTGCGTAAACAGGCCCCAGCGATCCGCCGCGCCAAACCCGCCGGTTCCGGAGAACCCCGCCGTAAAACTGTCGCTGCGAACGGTTCCAAAATCGGAAAAGAGGGTATCCGCCGCCGCCTTCGCATCGGTCCAGCCGCTCTGCCAGCCCGCGAAGGCCTGGACGCCGCCGGGCAGGTGAAGACGAACGGACGGTCCGGCGAAGAAGGTTCGAGTCCCCTCCTTCATTGCAAACGCCCCGGCGCTTTCCGTGCCGAGGACGTTGCTTCCTTCCTCGACAAGGCCGGTCAACAGCGAAAAGCGCGCCGGGCCGGAGACGAAGGACATTTCTCCCGCGAAGCCCGAGAGATCGTCGCTTTGCTCGCCGATATCGCCATAAAGCGGATCTTCGCTTTGGGCCTCGCTGAAAAAGGCGAGGGTACGGAACGCGACAGGCGCGAAGGACGGAGATGCCTCGACCCCGGCGCTGAAAGCGTTACGCCCGGCGAAATCGAAATACGGGTTGACGGTCTTATCATTCGCTTCGAGCAGCGCGCCACGAAAGGCCCCGTCGGAGGCCAGCCCCATCCTGTCCCCCGGAGCCATGCCGTAGTCGATGTGCAGAATCGCGCGCGGTGCGATGGCCGTGGTAAAACTCATACCCGAGGGAATCTTCTCCATCCCCTCATCGCCCATGGAAAAGCGCGGGTCGGGCCCGGAGGCACGGAACGAGAGCGTCACGGACGAGCGCGGCGAAAGCCGGATCGTTTCCGGATCGCCCATGCCGAAAGCCTGCAAAAGCGCTTTTCCGTCCGTCGCCGCATCCGGCGTCTCGGCAAGGGTTCCCAAATCGACGAGGAAGATCCGACCGTAACGGTCGACCGCCCCCGCCTTCCGGCCGCCAAGAGCCAGTAGACCCGCATCGCCGAAAGCATCGCCCAAAGTAAGCGACGAAAGACTGACAGCCTGCGTGCCCGATTCAAAGCCTTCGCCTGTCGGAAATGCGAGCGAGGGCGCGTCCGGGCGGGTGGCTTTTTCAAGATCGAGCAGCCCCTGCCCGAACGTCGCCGCATCGGCGAAAATGCCGTCCTTGTTCGCGGTCGCGAACATCAGGTCGACAACCTGTTCCGGCGAAAAATTCGTGGGCGTGCCCTGCCCGAACTGATCGAGAAGAAGGGCCACCGCACCCGTCACATGCGGCGTCGCCATCGACGTGCCCGACCCCCACGCGTAAACGCCTTCCGATATCCACGTCGAAAGGATGCCGCCTCCATTGGCGGAATCGCCGCCCGGCGCAGCAATGCAGAAAGCAGCTGCATCACCGCATCTGTTCGCATAACCCGCAAGCGCCGTCCCGGCGGTATTTGTCGCCGTCACGGCAACCCAGTGCTCCTTCCACTCCGGATAGAAGAGCGGCAACGCGGACATCAGTCCGGGCTGGACCGCGGAATCGTTACCCGTGGCCCAGACCATGACAACGCCGTTGTTCACGGCATTCTGATACTGCTGACCGAGCGGCGCGGCGGACGGGTGGAAGGTAGCGTCAATGGCGTCCCGGGTATACTCCGGGTCGTTCCATGGCCCGATCCCGTAACTGTTGTTGATAACCCGCGCGCCGTTATCGATCGCCCACTTCACAGCATTCGCCTGAAGCGGCCAGTCGACGCCAAAACCGCCGTCCTCGAAAATGTCCGCATTGAGAATCGTCGCACCGTAGGCGACCCCCATCATGCCGACATTGTTTCTCGACGCGCCGAGAATACCGGCGACATGCGTTCCGTGACCGCCAATACTCGTTTTGTCGCACCCTTCAAGACCGCTTTCGGCGTCGTAGCACCCGGCGATTCGTCCGGCAAACTCGCTGTGCGAGCTGAAAATTCCGCTGTCCAGGACGCCGATCGCAATGCCGCTTCCGGTGATGCCGCGGCTATGGGCGTCGAACGCCTTGATCGTCACGAGCCCTTGCTGCGCGTCGGCTTCCGGAACGAGTGCTGGCGGGGGAGGAGGTGGAGCGGGTTCGCTTCCTCCGCCGTCCGCCGAATCGCCGCCACCCCCTCCGCCAGCTCCGGCTGCGGCAGCGATGCCCCCGGCCGCCGCCGCGCCGCCGCCGATTGCCAGCAAGTTCATTCCGCCAAGCGCCGCCACGGGACCAACCGCCGGCTCGATGGCGGAAAGTTCCTCGGGAGTCATCTCGTCTTTTTTCTTTTTCTCCTCATTCTCCTGACCGGCCTCCTGCCCTGTCGTTTCCGGTACGGCGGGTCTGGTTTGCGGAACCGGAGGCGCGGCGGAGACCGGGACACTGAGGGCAAAAGGAACGATCGCCGTTGTCAAAAGGGCGACGCGCAAATCTCGGGCGAGGGAGGCAATCATCAGCGGCAATCCGTTTCCTGCAAAAAGGGAGAGAGCCCCTTATACCGCACGGCAAGTGCCGAACCAAGATTATGCGCCGAACGACCCGCCGGAAACTGTGAATCCACTTGCCGCGCCGGGGTTTTCTGTGGGAGAACGGCGCGATGGACGTTTTCGATGTCATTGTTATCGGCGCGGGCGCCGCCGGGATGATGTGCGCCGCGCAGGCCGGACAACGTGGTCGCCGCGTTCTGGTGCTCGAACACACCGCGAAGGCGGGCGAGAAAATTCGCATCTCGGGCGGGGGACGGTGCAATTTCACCAACCGGCATTGCGGGCCCGATAAATTCGCCTCGTCCAACCCGCATTTCTGCAAGTCGGCGCTCAAACGCTACACGCCGCATGATTTTATCGCCCTTGTCGAGCGCTATGGCATCGGCTGGCACGAGAAGAATCCGGAGACAGGCTCCGGCCAGCTGTTCTGCGACAAAAGCGCCACGCAGATCGTCGACATGCTTCGGGCCGAATGCGAAAGAGGACGCGTCGACTTCCGTTTCGAAACCAAAGTCGTGAGCATTGACAAGCGGGAGAGCGTTTTCTCCCTGCGGACCGAAGATACCGAATTCGCCTGCGAAAAACTGGTCCTCGCCAGCGGCGGCCCCTCAATCCCGAAGATCGGCGGAAGTAATTTTGCCTTCCGGATCGCACGGCAGTTCGGGCTTGACGTCATTCCGCCCGAAGCCGCGCTCGTCCCGCTGACGTTCACGGACGAAATGCGTGAGA
This sequence comes from Alphaproteobacteria bacterium, assembly GCA_009929775.1. Classification (GTDB taxonomy): domain Bacteria; phylum Pseudomonadota; class Alphaproteobacteria; order Micavibrionales; family Micavibrionaceae; genus RZZS01. Next base: position 10,132 of record RZZS01000058.1, on the reverse strand, counting down.
CGACCCGCGCGCTCTCGGGCGTTGCCGTAGACCCGGTCACGGTGCGTGCCGAAGACGGGACCACGTTCCGCGACGCGCTGCTTTTCACCCACCGGGGCCTGAGCGGTCCCGCCATTTTGCAGATTTCCTCTTACTGGCGTCCCGGTCAGACCGTGACGGTCGACCTGCTTCCCGATACGCCGGTTCACGGGATCGTCGCCGCGGCGCGCCGGGACCAGCCGCGCCAGATGCTCCATACGATCCTTTCCCGCCACCTGCCCGCGCGACTGGCCGAACACCTCGTCCGGCAGGCAGGCGGCGACAGGAAAATCGCCGAACTGCCCCGCAAATCGATCGAAACGCTCGAAACCCTCGCCCATCACTGGCAAGTGCGCCCGAACGGCACCGAAGGTTACCGCACCGCGGAGGTGGCGCGCGGCGGCGTGGATACGAACGGACTGTCATCGAAAACCTTCGAAACCAAAAAGGTGCCCGGCCTGTACATCATCGGCGAAGCGCTCGACGTCACCGGCCATCTCGGCGGCCACAATTTCCAGTGGGCCTGGAGCTCCGGCTGGTGCTGCGGGCAGTCGCTATAGCTTCGTGCTCTCCAGACTGTCCGGGTCGATGCCGAGCGCAGCCATGCGCTCGCGCCAGCGTTTGTGGGCCAGCGCCTGCATGTCCTCGACCGTGTCGGATTCGTCGGTGATTTCGAGCCCGATCAGCGTTTCGACGACGTCCTCGAGCGTGACTATCCCCTGCACAGTACCATATTCGTCAACGACAAGGGCGATGTGGGAGCGTTCGCGCGTGAGGCGGTCGAAGGCATCCGAGGCGGTCAGAAGATCCGGCATGGCGACGAAATCGCGTTTGAACTCGGACAGCGTGCGGTCGAACTGGTCCTTCGCCTGCGCCACAAACAGATCGTTCTTGAGCACGTAGCCACGCACGTCGTCCTGATCCTTGCCGTAGATCGGAATGCGCGAGAACGGCTTTTCGGCGTGCCTGTCAAAAAAGCTCCGCACCGTCTCGGTTTCGGGCAGCGAGAAAATCACCGACCGCGGCGACATGATATCGCGGATGGAGAGCTGGTGGAGACGCAACAGGTTGGAAACGATCTTGAGCTCCTTGGCCTCCAGAATCCCCTCCTCCGCGCCGATCTCAGCCATCGCCTCCATCTCGTCGCGACTGAAGGTGAAAGCGCTTGCCCCCGAGCGGGAAAGAACGCGGGTAAGCTTCTCCGATAGCCACACGGCCGGAAGGAGCGCCGCGGTCAGCCACAGGATCAGCACCCCGAACAGCGGCGCAAGCTGCTGCCAGTAGGTTGCCCCTAGTGTCTTCGGAATGATTTCCGAGAACACTAGGATCAGGATTGTTAGAACAGCCGAGATTACCGCGAGGTACTCGCTGCCGAACACAATCGCCGCCTGCGCCCCGACTCCGGCCGCGCCGACCGTGTGCGCAATGGTGTTTGCGGTCAGGATTGCCGCGAGCGGGCGATCGAGATTGTCTCGCAGCTTTTTAAGGGCCACCGCCCCCCGCTTGCCCTGCCGATCGAGCGAGGCGACATAGGCGGGCCGCACGGACAGCAGCACCGCCTCGGAAATGGAACAAAAGAACGAGACGCAGAGCGCGAGAAGCAGATAGAAAATCAGCAGAGACATCGAAGCCTGAAATCGTTGTTGATCATTCCGTCCATTCTAGTGCGGCGGAGAGCGAAAACAAAACGAATTGCGCCCCCTTCCCTCCCGGCCGATGTTCTGCTAAAGGACGATAGCCGTGCCAACGAAGGACGAAATGAGCCATGACCGCCGACCCGACATTCGACGAAGCCCGCGAAAACATCTACGCCTCGCTTGCCAACGGCAACGAGGACATCGACCTTCACATTCGCGCCCTGAAAGCCGCCATGGCCCGCGAAGAGCTTCGCGAAGCCGAATTCGACCCCGCCCGCCTGCCCCAGAACAACCGGGCCGGAAAAAAAATGATGCAAAGCTATTTCAAAAAGCGCGGCGTAAAGGTAGTATTCGAGGCGTGAATACCCGCGGATTCCGCAGTAAATTTTGAAAAAAACCTTTCTCCGCGACCAAGATTGACAGAACAAACAAACTCCAAAATAATAGGACAGGGAAAATACTGGACGCCAACATACCGCCGAGAAGCCTTCCGGGTTTTCAGGCCCTCTCTCCTGTAAACCAGGCCCCCTAAATGGCGAAACGGCAATTATCAATAACCAGTTCTGATGATTAATCCTTCTGTCTATGCTCTTCCCATGCTCTGCCGACTCGCCGTTCTCGCCACTTGCTTTCTCGGTCTGTCATCCGCCCCGACACTGGCCGATGAACCCCCGCTATACGAGCCGGTCCTTGATCTCACGCTCAAGGCTGGAAACCATCGCTCGCTCGCCGTCGCGGATGCACTCTTTCCGCTGGCGCAGGACCGGAACCGTGTGCTGTTTGCAAACCTGCGCAGCGTTCTTTCCGACCAGTCGACCTGGGAAGGCAACGCAGGAGTCGGCTACCGGACTATTGTCGGCCATCGCGCAATTGTTGGTGGCTATGCCTATTTCGACCGCCGCATCAGCGAGAATGACACCACCTTCCAACAGGTCACAGCCGGTCTTGAAGTTATCGGAGAGGACTGGGACGGGCGCGTAAACCTGTACCGCCCGGTCGGACGGGATCGGAAGACGGTTCAGGTGACAGCGCCGACGGCCTCGATCAGCGGATCGCGCATCCTTGTAGACGACGGCCGTATCACAGAAACCTCGTTGCAGGGATTTGACGCTGAAATCGGTCACAGGCTCCCCTTGCCTGCCGATATGCGCCTTTATGCCGGGCTGTATCATTTCAGCGGCGAAGGCGTAACCGACGTGGACGGATACCGACTTCGCTTTGATTCCGGTCTTTCTGAATCGATCCGGATTGGTGCCGAGTACAGCTTTGCCGACGACACCCGGGGAAACGAAATTTTCGCAACGGTCAAATTTCGGTTTCCGGTTCCGGAACAGAACCATGAAGAACAAAAAACGCCATTGCAGAAGCGGATGCTGGAGCCGGTCGTCCGGGACATCGACGTCGTGACCGCCGCCGTGAAATCCGATCCCGTCCCGGCGCTCAGGCCGGACGGAAGCGGGGAGGCGCGTATCCTCTTTGTCGACAATCAGGCCAGTCCGGGCGGTGACGGGACAGCCGGGCAACCGTTTTCCACGCTAGCGGAAGCCGAAGCGGCAGCGGAACGCTGGGACACGATTTTCATTCTTGGCGGTGATGGGACGAGCGCCGGTATGAACACCGGCATCACGCTTGCCGAAGAGGGCCTTCAACTGGCTGGCGCGGGCGTACCCCTCCGGCTCGACCCGGCCCGTGTACGGCTACCGGAAACCGTCGCGCCTGCAGCCGTCGGCGGGACCAAACTCGTTCCGGAAGGCACGGCCCCGATAATCACCAATTCAGCAGGCGATGGCATCACCGTGGAGGCCGATCACATCCGAATTGCAGGCCTTACGGTCAGCGGCGCGAGCGGGGACGGCATTACCATCAAGGCCAGCGGCGCGGGCGAAAGCCGCACCGGTACGGATATCGAGAACGTATCGCTTACAGGCAATAACCACGGCATTTCCGTTACCGCCAGCAATGGCGCAAGCGCCAGTGTTCGTGTTCAGTGTACGACCGCAACCGGAAACCGCTCCCACGGCATCGTCATTCATGACGACACGGACGGCGCTTTCACCGTCGATCTTGGGGGCGGCAATCTGGGAAGCATCGGGAAAAACCGCCTGTTCGGCAATACGCTGGAAGAAGTGGCCGTCGATCTCGACGGGGGCACGCTCAGCGCCATGAACAACTGGTGGGGACAGCCGGGAGAACCTCCCTCCTCCCGCATTTATCTCGGAACCCCTCTGGTCGAAAATCTCGCCGGTTTTTGGCGCCTCGACGAGAATTCCGGCACACAGACATCCGACTACAGCGGCGGCGGCGCGACGGGAAGCTTCAACAACGATCCTGAATGGGCTGTCGGCCGGTTCGGCGCCGCCCTTGATTTCGAGCGAGACGATTCTGACTCGGTCCAGATTCCCGAACCCGCCGGCTCGGATGGAAGCCAGGCGCTTTCCGTTTCCTTCTGGATCCGGCCGGAAACCACCGCCGCTCTTGCAACACACATTTCGAAATGGAGTCCGGCCAACGCCGGCACGGACAATGCCTGGGGGATCCGGGCCACGAACGGCGATGGAACCGAACTTTATTTTTTTATCGCAAACGGCGACGACGCGGGCAACAACTACTTCACGACGAGCGATGCGGACCTTGCGCCCGGAACGTGGTCGCATCTCGCCTTCGTTTTTGATGGCTCGGCCTCGAATAATGTTGAACGGCTGCGAGTCTACAAGAATGGAGCTCTTATGAACGGCGCGTTTACGGGCACGATTCCCGCGACCCTGAACGATACGGCTGAGCCGGTTCGCATCGGACATCCGCTCATCGGAAATCCTGCCTTTGCAGACTATTACGACGGACTTGTCGACGACGTGCGCATCTACAGCTCGGCACTGTCCGCCGACGACATACAAAGCCTGTACAACCTCGATGCCTCAAGCGTCGTATCGAGCGCCGACGCCCTGTCAGAGGACCCGGGGAACTGACCTAATGCGCCTGCGCCCAGCTGTCGCCGAAACCGGCTTCGGCGGTGAGGGGGACGGAGAGGCTGGCGACGTTTTCCATGACGTTGCGGACGAGCGTGGCTGTTTCCTCGCATTCCTCTTCCGGGACTTCGAAGATCAATTCGTCGTGCACCTGTAACAGCATGCGTGCCTGTAATCCCGCTCTTTCAAGGGCGGGGGGCATGGCGATCATTGCCATTTTCATGATGTCGGCGGCCGTGCCCTGAAGCGGGGCGTTAATCGCCTGACGCTCGGCGCCGGAACGGATTGCGCCGTTCTTGTCGTTGATCCCGGCAATGAAGCACTTTCGCCCATAAAGAGTCGTTACGTATCCATGTTTGCGCGCCTCGTCCTTGCAGCGCTCCATATAGGTCACGAGTTCGGGGAAGCGGGAGAGGTAGCGCTTGATGAACTCGCCCGCGTCGCCTGCCTCGATGCCGAGCTGTTTGGCCAGACCCCAGGCCGATATGCCGTAAATGATCCCGAAATTGACGGCCTTGGCGCGGCTGCGGATCTCGGGCGTGACCTTGTCCGGCTCGAGCCCGAAGACGCGCGCGGCCGTAATTGCGTGAATGTCGAGATTCTTCCGGAAGGCCTCTTTGAGCGCCTCGATCCCGGCCATTTCGGCGGCAAGGCGCAACTCGACCTGCGAGTAATCGACCGAGAGAATCTTCCAGCCCTCCTCGGCAATGAACGCCTGCCGGATCTTGCGGCCTTCCTCGGTTCGGATCGGGATGTTCTGGAGGTTCGGGTCGCTGGAGGCAAGGCGGCCCGTGCTCGTTCCCGCCATCGAGAAGGACGTGTGCAATCTGCCCGTTTCGGGGTTGATTTGCTCCTGAAGCGCGTCCGTGTAGGTCGATTTCAGCTTTGAGAGCTGGCGCCATTCAAGAATTCGGGCGACGATTTCGTGACCCTGATCGGCGAGCACCTCCAGAAGCTGCGCGTTCGTCGACCAGTCTCCGGTTTTCGTCTTCTTGCCGCCCTGCAGGCCCATCTCGTCAAACAGCACAACACCGATCTGCTTTGGCGAACCGACATTGAACGGATGACCGGCCATCGTGTGGATGTCCGCCTCGAGCCCGACGAGTTTCTTGCCGAAATCCGAGCTCATCGAGCGCAGGATATTTGCATCGACCTTCACGCCGCGCCGCTCCATATCGGCAATCACCGGCACCAGCGGGCGTTCGATATTCTCGTACACGGACGTCATCTTCGCGGGCGCGAGCCCGGGCTTGAGAATGCGGTGCAGGCGGAACGTAACTTCCGCGTCTTCCGCCGCATAGGGCAGTGCTTTTTCGATCGGCACGCGATCGAAGGTGATCTGCGCCTTGCCCTTGCCCGCGACCTCCTCGAACGCGATCGGCGTGTGCGCGCAATGCAATTCCGAGAGTTCGTCCATCCCGTGCCCGTGCGCGGATCCGTCGAGCACATAAGACAGCAGCATCGTATCGTCGACCGGGTCAACCCGCACGCCGTGTTTCATGAACATCTGCATGTCGTATTTCATGTTGTGCCCGACCTTGAGGACGGAGGAGTCTTCGAGGAGCGGCTTGAGGGCTCTGATGACGGTGTCGAGCGGAAGCTGGGCGATATCGTTCCTGTCGCTTCCGGCCTCCTCCGGCGCGCCGAACAAATCCGCGCTGCGGCCCTCGTCCGGTTTACGGTGCCCGACGGGGATGTAAGCGCCCTTGCCGGGTTCGGTGCTGAGCGAGATTCCGCACAGCGCCGCGCGCGCAGGCGTGAGGTGCGTGGTTTCCGTGTCGACGGCCAGTACGCCGGACGTGTACGCACCCTCAATCCACGCGGCAAGAGTCGGTTCATCGTTAATCAGCGTATAGACGTTCTTCGCGCAGGGCGGAAAATCGTCGCCGGAGGGAGTCGCCGCGGGCGCTGCGGAACCCGGCGTATCGACGTCCGCGTCGAGCCGGGCAAGGAGGGAGCGGAACTCCATTTCCTTCAGGAAATCGACAAGCTTTTCCGAACGAGGATCGTGCGCCTTCATGTCCTCAATGGCCATCGGCACCGGGACGTTCGCGTCGAGCGTTACGAGCTTTTTTGAAACACGCGCCGCTTCGGCGTGTTCGATAAGGGATTCCCGCCGTTTGGGCTGTTTAATCTCTTCCGCGCGCGCCAGAAGCGTTTCGAGGTCGCCATATTCCCCGATCAATTGCGCCGCTGTCTTGACGCCGATGCCGGGGACGCCCGGCACGTTGTCGATGGAGTCCCCCGCGAGCGCCTGCACATCGATGACCCTGTCCGGCGTCACGCCGAATTTCTCGACCACGTCACTGATGCCGATGTCCTTTTGCTTGATCGGGTCGAACAGCGTGACGTTGTCGCTGACCAGTTGCATGAGGTCCTTGTCGCTGCCTACGATCACGACGCGCCGACCTTGTTCGCTCGCAAGGCGCGCATAGGTCGCGATCAGGTCGTCGGCCTCGTAGCCCTCAAGCTCGAGACAGGGCAGATCGAAGGCTTTGGTGGCGCTGCGGATCAACTCGAACTGGGGCACAAGGTCCTCGGGCGGAGCCTCGCGGTTGGCCTTGTAGTCCGCGTAAATATCGTTGCGGAAATTCTTGCGGGCGGCGTCGAATATGACGGCCACATATTCCGCGTTAATGTCCTTGAGCAGCTTCACCAGCATATTGGTGAACCCCATGACCGCGCCGATCGGCATGCCGTCGCTGCGGGTCAGGGGAGGAAGCGCATGGTAGGCGCGGAAAATAAATCCCGAGCCATCGACGAGGAAGAGCGTGTCCGAATCCTTGGGCGTCATGGCCTTACGTTATACGGCCATGCGCGGATGTAAACAAACTTTCATGCGCGGCGGAGTGTTACCGTTTTGCCAGAGCAAAAAAAACAATCGCCGCCGCGTTCGAGACATTCAGGCTGCGGATCGCGCCGCGCGTCGGCAATGTCACCAGCATATCGCAATGTTCGCGCACGAGGCGGCGCATGCCCGGCCCTTCCGCGCCGAGAACGATCACCGTACGCTCCGACACATCCAGTTCGCCGATCCCCCGCTCGCTATGCTCGTCAAGACCGATAACGACGAAACCCGCCTCCTTGCAGACCTCGAGCGTCCGGGACAGGTTGGTTTCATACGCGACCGGAAGATGCTCCGTCGCCCCGCACGCCGTCTTGGCGAGCACGCCGGACAAATCCGGCGCGTTGCGGCGCTGCATGACGATCCCGTCGACCCCGAATGCGCAGGCCGAGCGTAATATCGCCCCGACATTGTGCGGATCGGTGACCTGATCGAGCACCGCGAACACAACGCGCTCGCGGCCGGAAGTCGAGGCGATCAAATCCTGTATCGACACTTCGGGCAAAGGCGCAGCGTCAAGCAAAAGCCCCTGGTGCACCGCTCCGGCAAGTTGCCGGTCGAGCGCATCTTTGTCGGCGAGAACGGGCGAGGGCCGCTCCAACCCGGCGTCGCGTGCTTCCGAAAGCGTGTCTTCGAAGGCAGCGAGCGCGGCCTCCGTGGCGTAAAGCGCATGGATATCCCGCGACTCGTTGAGAAACGCCGCCCGCACCGCGTGCTGCCCGAACAGCATTTCACCGCGAATGGCGAAGCGAGACGCACGCGCCTCTCCGCCGCGGGCATGCCGCCCGCTGCGCCGCTCCTCCCGGTGTTCGGGAACCACTGTCTCCCGCTTCTGCGGACGGGACGCGGCCGGACGCCCATCGCCCCGCCGGGGCCCCGCCGATCCCTTGCCGCCCGGGCCGCCGGGCCGCGGGCTTTTGTGTTTGCCGGGTTTCGTCCTGTCACCGCGCGCCATGATCGCCTCTCCTGTCCAAAGGCGCATTTAAGCCGATGGGCCAAGGAAAACAAGGATATTCTGGATCGAGGCCGATTTCCGGTTGACAAGACGACGCGAATTGGATTTTCTCTAGGGCGCTCGACCGAGAGCGAATTATCCCGCGTGGAGGGGTGGCTGAGCGGTCAAAAGCACCTGACTGTAAATCAGGCGACTATGTCTACGTAGGTTCGAATCCTGCCCCCTCCACCATCCAGTCTTCGATTTCCAGGCATTGCAGAGAATGAACGCCGCAAGCCCCGCTTCCCGCGGGCTTCACGCGCCATCCCCTTTCCGGGACATGCAGAGAAACCGCGTTTCACCCGGCCCTTCTCCCGTTTTTCTCTCCGCCCCCAAATTCCGTGTCCCGGGCCTGGCTATTCCCTGTTTAACAGGGAATTTACTGGGAAAATTTCACAGCGGGAGAATGAGAAAACGGCCGCGCACAAGAGAAACCAATAGCCGGCAAGGAATCCGGCTAATGAAGAACAGGGAAACGGCAGGGAATTAACTGGAAACTTTGTGTGCTGGGCAACCGCTTTCGTGGATCCAGAGTTCTACTTTTCCTTTGATACTTTGGCCCTCAAGGCGTTCCAGAACTCGAGAGGCCGTTTCACGGGTCTCATTTGACTCGCCGAAGACTATGTAAATGCCTCTTTGGTAATCGAGGCGGGTTGTAAACTCCTGCAACGTCTCGATGTCTTTTTCGATGCCCTTGTTATCGGCACTCGCAGATTTAACCTCGATAATTGCGAAGTTATCCTCTTCCCCTGGGACATGGATGAGAAAATCAGGAATAGGTTTCTTTTCATTTTCTGCGAAATAAAGATGAGCTTTTTTGTCCACCTCACCATTAAGCGTGTACCTACATTCATCAGGCCAAAGGCGCCGCAGCTGATGGTACAATTCATAGCAATAGACCCTCTCGCGATATATCCCTTTCAAGGCACCTAATGTAGGAAACTTAACGTAATTGGCCGTAACTTCGGATGTTGCTTTTCCTAAGATTTCTTCAAAATTTTCCATTTAAACAAATGCCTCCAAGCTTTCGAATATTATCTTCCCCACATACGCTTTCGAGCAGCCTTCGCGGGCGGCGATCTCTTTCAGGCTCGCTCCGGCGAAGTGCTCGTCGCGCCAGACGATGCCCTGGACGAGCTTTTTGAGCTTTGCGGGCGGCAGGTCGAAAATATCCCTGGGCCCTGCCGGCTCGATCTTTACCGCGCCCCGCTGCGCGCGCGATGTGCGGTAAGGCACGCGGACCTCGAAAGGCTTGCCGCTTTCAGTAACGCGTACCTTCAAATGTTTTTCAACCACATTTGCAAAACCGGCCGGGTCGAGGCGCAGCGTAATCTCGCCCACGTTGATGGTCGCCCTCACAAGGCATCCGCGGATCAGATCGAAAGCCGGGATGTCCGGATGGTGTTCTTGCACGTAATCCGCTGCCAGGCCGTCCGCCTCCCCGCACAGGCGCGGAACTTCCCTGCGGATCGCCGTCTCGGCAAGCGTTTCGATCTCGTGCGCCGGAAGGCGGGCGATCAGGCCGTTCGGATGGTCGCGGTATTGCAGCAGGTTCTGCGAAATATAATAGCGATACGGGGCTATGCAGTTAAACGCCTACCCACAAGATGTAGTATTCAACGTATCCGCTGGAACCGGGCCGATTTGTAAAGCCTGTTCGATCAGTCGATAG
>RZZS01000124.1 GCA_009929775.1 Alphaproteobacteria bacterium | reverse complement strand
ATCCCGTTCTATGACCTCACGGAAGCGCGTTTCCGTGCGTGGCTCGACGATGCGCGCGATATCTGGGATGAGCTGTAGGGGAGAGCACCCCGGGGCGAGGCTTGGGGGTCCTGCGAGGCAGGATGTGTTCTACGGCGCCGACAAGTCGCAACTTCGGAAGCCGAGGTAGAAGACCGTCGCGCCGATCGTGATGGTGTCGGGGCCAAGCACCTTGCATGGGTCTGCTGAGAGATAGAGACAGGTGGCGCCGACAGGGACAGGGTAGAGGTTCTCGGGAGGATCGCCACGGAGGATAACGGCATGGGCGATCTCTCGCGCCTCTCGAAGGATGGTCGGGTTTATGGAGCCCACGGGGGTGTCTCGGGTCGCGTCCTCTTGAGCTCGGGGGAAGGCGAGGTGACCCTCTCCGGAGTTGAAGTGTGCCGGAGGGACAGCCTCTCGAATTCTGCATAGGAGCACAAGGCACGCTGTTCTTGCGGGGAATAGCCGCCTTGATCACAGCACGACATGCGGCGAATCGATCCCTCGGGCCGCCCCGCGTCGCCCTCCCGAACCGTTCCCGCCGGCTCAGGTCACCGCCGGGCATTGGTGCAGGTAGGTCGTCTCCGACAGTTGGCGCAGGACGAACTCGGCCACATCCGCCCGGCTGACGAGTCCGGCCATCAGGGTGGGGTCGGTGCCGCTGCGATAGTCGCCGGTGCGCGGTCCGTCACCGAGCCCGCCGGGACGCACGATGGTCCAGTCCAGGCTGCTCGCCCGAATGAGGCGCTCCTGCTCGGTCTTGGCCGCGATGATGGGTTGCAACACAGTGTCCATGGCCTGCTGGAACTCCGCACTGACCTGCGCGCGACTGTCGCCGACCCCAAGCGAGGTCACGGCGATGAGCCGACGCACGCCGTTGGTCTGCATGGCCTCGAGGATGCGCTGCGTGCCCTGCGCCTCGACCGGCTCGGCGCCGACCCCGGAGCCAAGCACGCTGATGACTGCCTCCGAACCCTCAATACAGCGACTGGTCGTCTCCTGATCCAGCACATCTCCGCAGACGACGTTCAAGCCTGGCAGCCCCTCGATCTTAGCGGGGTCGCGAACAAGTGCCGTCACGGCGTGACCGGACGCGAGGGCCTGCTCCAGAACCTTTCGGCCGGTTCCACCGGTCGCTCCAAAGAGTGCGATCTGCATGCTCGGATGTCCTTGAGGTCTGTGGTTGATCGAAACAGGCGTCGGAGCGCCCGGCGACCTTGCCATCATACCGCCCGGGTTCGGCAACCACCCGTATCGGCCCGCTCAATCCCGCGGGAAATACCGCTTCGAGCCGCTCTCCCGCACGCAGTAGATCCCGCCCCGTGGACCCGTGCAGGACCGACCCGAGTCGCACGGACAGGCACCCGAGCTCGGTTTCGCCGGCACGGCCGTCGTCCTGCCGTCGCGCCAATCCCAGGGCGCGATCGGCCGCGGATCGGACCAGAGTCCGACCCCATCCCTCCGAGCCGCCTTCTCGGCCGCCTCGTAGAGCCGGCGGTCGCTCGGGGATTGCTCGCCGGCGTACTCGCGATACCACCAGGCGTAGCCGGCGCGTACCAGAGCCAGATTCACATCGGCCCCGTCGAACATCAGCTTGCCGACGAGCCGATCGTAGCGATCGCGCTTGTGCCAATCGACGGTCAGGGTCTTGCCGCCGACCCGCGAGGACAGGGCGCGCTTGGCCTTGGCCCCGAAGGGTTGCTTGCTCTCGGGGGCGTCGATGCCGGCGAGGCGCACTCGGTGCGTGCGCTTGCGCGCATCGAGAACCTCGACGGTATCGCCGTCAAGGATGCGGACGACCTTGCCGTCGAGGCTGTCGGCATGGGTTTGCGGGGAGATCGGGAGGGTCAGGACAAGAAGGGCAGGGAGCAAACGCAGGAGCGAAAGGGACACGACGTACCCCGGACAGCGGACATGGGTACCTGCGAGGGTAACCTAGTCCGCGACGGGGGCGGGTGAACGCATTCACGCAAACGCCAGTCGCGCCGTCAAAACAGGCGTCGGCGGCCCACCTCTGGCAGGGGTTTGGAACACCTCGTCCGCCTCCGAGCGTGTCCGAAACAGGCGCGCCAAATCCCCTCGCAAGCGGGTCTCAGATCAAACGGATGGCCGCCTCCCAGTCAGCCTCGGAATCTTCTTTAAACCTCTCGGGATAGGCGGCCCAGATCAGTACGACCATCTCCAGATCATCGAGTGGTCTGTGATTCATGCCGCCTCTCCTGCTCCGCCGCCCCGCCGCCTGCGCGCGGCTTCGGCAGCCGCCTTTTGAATCATGGAATGAGCCGCATTCACGCGCTTTCCGGCGGTTTTCTGAGCGGCATTGAGCTTCATCTGCCGCTCTCCGGCATCGACCGCCGTGCTGAACACAAGGTCTAGCCAGGCCGCAAAGTCGCCTTTGCGGACCGGCACGGTGCAGTGCTCGAAGTTGGGTTTGTTTCCTTTGGCCATACTGTCTTCTCCAGTTATTAAAAAACTTATTTATGAATCACCGGAACGCCGACTGATTTTAATCGTGCTCTGGTAGGTCGTTACGGCCGCATCACGAAGTCTCTGTGCCTTGAACACCTCTTCATCCAATTCCCTCGCCTGACACGTCAAGATCGGCAGGCCGAGATGCCCAGCCACCTTGCGGGTGGCATGGGCCTGAGATGTTCAATTTGCCTGATCTAGCTCGTTCCGCTCACACAGCTCTTGTCAGACTCTAACATTTCGTGAGTTTTGGCCCCTTACGAACGGGGTCACTGTTTCGAACGCAGAGGATTGCGAATGCCAGCGAGATTGCGCCGATGGGGAGGAGAAGGTCGGTCATTGGGTGAGCTCCTTCATGACGACGTGCACGCGGGTCGGAGTAAGATCATACATCGCACCGGATCCAGCATCGACGGCGCCTCCGATGATGCCCCCGAAGAGGATGTTCCCGGCCATTCCAGCTGCTCCGCCGCTGGAGATCGATGGCGTGACAACAGCCTTGGCGGGTTCATATCCGGCTTTCTCGAAATTCAGCGTGTGGCTGATGTTGCGCTTGAGTTTGATTGCAGCGGGCGTGGTATAGGTCGCGCCATCGGTGGTCTCGACGCGCGATCCCTGCGGGGTGGAGTCGACGGAAATCTCTTGGGTTGTTCCGCGCGTGATCGTTGCGCAGCCGGGTAGGAACGCGGCGACGATGAGGGTTAAGACGATTGGGGTTTTGGGATTCATGTTTGGTGCTCCGTTCTTTCCATTAGGGCGACAAGTCCGAGAATGTCGCAGGCAGCGTCAACGTCCAGCGTGATACAAACTAACTGATCAATGGTGATCGACTTAAAGATCTCATCAAGCATCCTAAGCCACTGCCTGTGTCTTACTCTCCTTACGAACAGGTCTCTGATTCGAACTCCGCGTTACCCCCGAAACCGGCATCGCGCCGGACACCAAGATACGACGGGCGAACCCTGCAGGAATCATCATTTGGTCATCGTCATGGGACTGCATACTGTTCTTGACTCCAAAAAAACTATTCAACAACGTGTTGTAAAGCCAAAACGCAGCGGAACGTCCTTGTCTCCCTGGTCATCGGATCGACCACCGTTGCGAGAGGCCATCCTGACACTACCGTGACCGAGACACCGGATTCGCAAGCTTGCGAAACACTCGTCTTAATCCCCTTAAGAACGGGTCTCTGATTCGAACTTCAGGCTTGGCGGGGTACATCATCAAACGCTTCAGGTCTTAATCCCCTTACGAACGGGTCTCTGATTCGAACAGAGCCGGCTGCAACGGTTCCTCGACGTGGCCCGTCTTAATCCCCTTACGAACGGGTCTCTGATTCGAACCAAGTGAATAGAGCGATAATGATAATCACTTGCATGTCTTAATCCCCTTACGAACGGGTCTCTGATTCGAACTTTCGCCTCAGGATGTTTAAATCCGCAAAACTTAGTCTTAATCCCCTTACGAACGGGTCTCTGATTCGAACCGATTCGCGCCTGCAAGGATCACGCGCGGGAGAAGGTCTTAATCCCCTTACGAACGGGTCTCTGATTCGAACACCGCCGCAGCCGTCAAGGCGTCCGGCCAAGACCGTCTTAATCCCCTTACGAACGGGTCTCTGATTCGAACCGGGTCGCGCGACGCGATCGGCGCGCCGTCGATGTCTTAATCCCCTTACGAACGGGTCTC
>RZZS01000123.1 GCA_009929775.1 Alphaproteobacteria bacterium | reverse complement strand
GGCGTAGAGCAGGAGTCCGTCCGGGGAGATCGCCAGGCCCGCCTCGTTCATGGTCTCGACCATGAGTCGGTGGAGGTTCTCGGTCTCCATGAGGGAGAATACGCGGTCGCCTTGACTTCCGCTGACGATGACGGCATCGACCTCGCCCTCGCGAATGGCACGCAAGGCGTCTTCCGCCTCTTCCAGACGAGTTCGCAGCTCGAGGTTCTCCTCCGTGAGCCGGCCGATGACGGCGTTCGGGGGCCTCTCGTAAGACTCGCTCCGATGGGGCGGCATTCGATCAGTCCAAGGTCGCGTGGTTTCAGCCAGCCTCGTCCTTGGTTCGCAGGTCAAGGCCCACCAGGACGCGATGCTCGTCGGCCATATCGCCGATCAGGCGGCGCAGCGGCAGCGGAAGCTTTTTGATGAGGGTCGGCGCGGCCACGATCTGTTCACTCTTGGCCAAGGTCGGGTGCTCGTAGATATCGATGACCTCCAGCTCGTAGCGGCCTTGCAGATGCCTCTCGCAGACGTCTTTGACCGAACGGATCGCCGCGACCGAGCGTGGTGTCAGGCTTGCGACATAGAGGGTCAGGACGTGACCGACGCTTGCCTTCGTATAGGCCGCGTCATCGACACGCGGCGATTCCGGTTGGATGGGCACCGGGCCTGCGGAATCGACCCCGGAGGACGGGAGACGTGTGGCGGTCATGGCGATCCTCTGCTCGACGGGTTGAATGTCATCTCCGGGGACGTAGATCGAGGCCGACCAATACTCGCTCCGTATTGGAGAGGTCGCCGATGATCTTGCGCACCGGCTCGGGCAGCTTGCGCACCAGGGTCGGCACCGCGACGATCTGGTCGCCGCGCGCGAGTCGCGGGTTTTCGAGCAGGTCGACGATCTCGATGTCGTAACGTCCGGCCAGATGCGTCTCGCACAGGGCCTTGAGGTTTTCGAAGGCCCGAAGCGAACGCGGGCTCTGACCGGCAACGTACAGGCGCAAGCACCAGCCTACCTCAGCCTCTTCGGGATCATACAGGGTTGTGTCGGTCTGATTCATCGTTGGATTCCCTTCGCGTCAGTCCGCGCCCCTCGCGTTGATCATCACGGCTTCATTGTGCGCCGAGACCGCGACACGTTGGGCCTCTTCGGTCTTTGCAAGCGCTGCACCCTCGTCGATCCCGGCGAGCTGCGCCTCCAGCACCTGAATTCGGGCCATGAGATCGCGGCGCTTCAGCTCCAAGGCGCGTTGCTCTCGCTCATGGGCCTTCCGTGCCGCGAGGTTGTCGGCCTGATCACGGGTTTCCTGCGCGACGCGCGCCGCACCTGTGAGAATCTCGCCCGCTCCGGTATAGACATCGGACAGATGGATGCCCTCGTTGTCGAGCATGAACTCTCGGACCTGACTGGAATGGGCCATGCCGCGGCTTTTCAGGACATAGAGTAGTCGATTGCGTTCGCCTGCGGATTGCACCATCTGCAGCAGCAGCCAGGTGTCGATCAGGGAGCTGACGCCCTCGTCGGTGCGTTCCAACTGAGTGGGTTCAGCCCCCTGCGTCAAGCTGGTGAACAGCGCGGTGATCCCGGCACCCTTCAGGAAGTCGATGATCCGAGTGAGCATCGTTTTGACCTCCGCGGTGTCGCCGACCGCGGCAAAGCCGGTGATCGGGTCGAGAACGACCGCCGCGGGGCGGATTGATTCGACCAACCGGTGCAAGCCGACCAGATGATTCTCCAATCCGTAAAGGGTCGGGCGCACGGCATGGCAGACCAAAAGCCCTCGGTCGATGTGCGGCTGCAGATCGAATCCGATCGAGGCCATATTACGCAGGATCTGGTCGGGTGACTCCTCCGAGGACCACAGAAGACAGCGTTCGCCCTGGCGGCAGATACCGTCGGCAAAGGCCGTTGCGATGCTGCTCTTGCCCGCACCGGAGGTGCCCGAGACGAGGACGCTGCTGCCTTTGTAATATCCCCTGCCGCCGAGCATGGCGTCCAGCCTCGGGATGCCGGTGGACACGCGCTCGCGCGAGACGCGGTGGCTCAGACTCAGCGAGCTGATCGGCAGGACGCTGAAACCCGCCTCGTCGATGAGCGTCGGGTATTCGTTGGTTCCGTGGCGTGAGCCGCGATACTTGACGATGCGCAGGCGGCGGGTGGCGACCTGGTTGGACATGCGGTGGTCCAGGAAGATGACGCAATCGCTGACGTACTCCTCCAGGCCATGCCGGGTGAGGGTCTTCTCGCCTTGCTCGCCGGTGATCACCGCCGTCACACCCTGATCCTTGAGCCAGCGGAACAGACGCCGCAGTTCGGCACGCACGATCGCCTCGCTGGGCAGGGCGGCGAACAGTGCGTCGATCCCGTCCAACGCCACGCGCTTTGCCCCGACCTCGGCGATCGCGCTCCCGAGCCGCACGAACAGACCCTCCAAGTCATACTCACCCGTTTCCTCGATCTCGCCGCGCTCGATCCGCACGCTGTCGAGGAGGATTCGATTCTCTTCCACCAGCGTGCCGAGCGCGAAGCCGAGCGATTCCACGTTCGCGATCAACTCTTCCTCGCTCTCCTCGAAGGCCATGAACACGCCCGGCTCGTCGAGTTCGCGCGCCCCCCGCACGATGAACTCCATCGCCAGGAGTGTCTTGCCGCAACCCGCCGCGCCGCCGATCAGGGTCGGTCGCCCGCGCGGCAAGCCCCCGCCGGTAATCTCGTCGAGACCACGGATTCCGGTCCGGCATTTCGCGATGCCCGTTCGTCCGGTCTCGTTTGGGGATTCAGTCTGCATAGATGTGGTTTGCTCCAACGGACGCGTCTGGTTCCTCGGGATCGCAGTCGCCGCGCCGGTTCGGCGTGGGCCGCGCCACTGCCCATCGTCGGCGAGCCGCCATGCGGCACACGCCAGCGACCGTCTCGCATCTTAGTCCAGTCCGAGATCCGATGGTCGCCCGACGCCGGGTCGTGAAAAGACCCTGAAAAACAAATGTAAAAAAAACTTGACAACTCGTCGTGTCAAACTAAGATGACACGTAAGATTACTGGGGACAACAAGTATTATAGCTTCCTTGATACGGTAAAGTGGCTTGCTGGTCCTAGGTGATCCTGTCCCGGATAACAGGGCAACGGTTTCTCGTGACGTTGATCGCCGCGAGAGAGAGCAGCAGCCGAACCCCGGCGGGTCCGGCACTATCGACACTTTGGAGGCCGATCCATGGCTGAGCAGTCAAGCCTTTCCGGTTTAACCGAGCAACAGGCGAAAGAGTTTCACGAGCAGTTCAAGATCACCTTTAGCGTGTTCGTCGGTCTTGCGACACTCGTGCATTTGTTCGTGCTCGCGTCCAATCCTTGGTTCTAGGTTCTTAAGAGGAGACATTCATGAACGTGTTCGACTACAAGCCGCTTGAGAAGGACTATCGGATTTGGCTGGTGTTGAATCCGGCGGTGTGGTTGATGCCCATCCTGTTTGCGGTGCTGGCCGTGGCATTGATCGTCCATGCCTACGCTTGGTCGCTCGGCATCGGTTTCGATCCGCTCGAGGCGGTGGCCGAAGCACCGGTTGCCGTCGAGGCAGCGCCGGCCGCAGTCGCCGAATAATCGAGATCTCGGTCACGCCTCTGACCGAAGCGGTCACCGGCGAACCAGGATAAACGGGTCTTTTCAATCATTCCTGTTGGAGATAAACGATGGCTGACCAATCCTTGTCGGGTCTAACCGAGCAGCAAGCGAAGGAATTTCACGAGCAGTTCAAGATCACCTATACGGCATTTGTCGGTATCGCCGCCGTGGTGCATCTGTTCGTCCTCGCAGCCAATCCTTGGTTCTAACCCGTTCTTGACGCGAAAAGGTGATCGTGATGAGTGAAATCAACAAACCCAAGAATCCGGAAGACGATTGGAAGGTGTGGTTGGTCGTCAATCCTGCGGTTTGGTTGATGCCGATTCTGTTGGCTGTCCTGGTGGTTGCGCTGGTCGTCCACAGCTATGTGATCTCTCTGGGATATGGCTTCTAGCCAAACCAGCCGACGAGAGCGAATGGCGTTTCGTCTCCTCTCGTCCGGCTGGCCGGATACCCTGACGGCATTTCACTGCCCGTAAGAGATTGGGTATCCGGGGTTTCGACGGGGCAGCGATGCCCCGTCAAGCGGCGCTGACGGCATCGGGCCGCCGACATCGGATTTGTAACCTCGGGGCACCTTTCGTCCTCCTCGTCGGTCCCTGATTCT
>RZZS01000057.1 GCA_009929775.1 Alphaproteobacteria bacterium | reverse complement strand
GCCCTTCCGAAACCAGCTTCTTCACTGCACCTGGGGACACAACAAACTAATGTGTCCCCTTTGCTTTGCCTATTTGCTAGAATTTCGACTTTCCTGTAACGCTCCTTATACGAGCAAAAACAAATGAACGTGAAATGGGACAAACGGTTCCTTGACCTCGCGAGACTTGTCGCCAGCTGGTCGAAGGATCCATCGACACGGGTCGGCGCGGTGATCGCCGACCAGAAGAACCGCATCGTCTCGCTCGGATTCAATGGCTTTGCGCGCGGCGTCGAGGATTTGCCAGAGCGGCTTGGCGACCGCGAGGTCAAATACAAGATTGTGTTGCACGCCGAAGAAAATGCCCTGCTCTTTGCAAACCGCGACGTTGAAGGCTGCACGATCTACACATGGCCGCTGATGCCCTGCGCATCCTGCATGTCGAGAATTATCCAGAAGGGCATTCGCCGGGTGGTCTCGGTCGAGAATGAAAATCCGCGCTGGCAGGAACATTTTCGGCTGTCGAGGGAATTGGCGGGCGAAGCAGGCGTTGAAGTAGTCCTGTTTGCCGAAACAGAGCTGAGCGAATGATGGCGGGCGACGACGATTTGAACAAGACCAACGGCAAGGGAAACGGGCACGACCCGCATCATGACCATGAGAACCATAATGTCGTGCCTTTACCCTCTCTCAAGGAGCGCGACCGGATTCGCCGGGAAGAGGAAAAGCGCTTTCAGAAGGAATACCGGCGTCGGCAGGCCGCCGCCATCGGCCCGGTGATCAATCTGCCGCCGCTGACGAAATATCTGATTGCCACACTTGTTCTCATCCACCTCGGCTTCAGCCTGCTTGACCCGGGTACCCGGTTCTGGGTTACCGTTCATTTCGGATTCGTCCCCGGTGCCTATACAGGCGAGATTCCGTTTGGCATTTCCGCGATCGCCGGGCCGTTTACCTACATGCTTCTGCACGGCGGCTGGCTGCACGTCGTAATGAACGCGGTCATGCTCGCTGCGTTCGGGGCAGGCGTCGAACGCTGGCTCGGAAGCCGGACGATGCTGATTTTCATGATCGCCTGCGGACTGATCGCGGCGGCCGTCCATTTCGTCGTCCAGCCGACATCGACCATTCCCGTCGTCGGCGCATCCGGAGCGGTCAGCGGCATGTTCGCCGCTGCCATTGTCATGCTGATGAAGGGAGGCATGCTCCCGGTCGGACGCTTCGGCATCCTCCCGATCGTCCTGCTGTGGATCGGAATTTCCGTCCTTTTTGGCCTGATGGGCGGACCGGGCGGCGAGTCGATCGCATGGGCCGCCCACATCGGCGGTTTCCTCGGCGGATTCGCGGTTCTCAAGTTGATGAGACGGCTCTGAGACCCTTATGCATCCGGCAGGAACAGCGTCTCGTCGCCGCGAAACAACACCGGCGTTTCGTTCGGTCTGACTTCGTCCGGAAATCCCCAGCGGATCGTGTTGAACGAACCGTGCGGCTCGGCCACCGCGTGCCATTTGTCGTACACGCGGCCCGTTACGGCGCAAGTCCAGACCTTGTCGGCAGGCGCGGTCGCCGCCTTTTCCAGCCAGAAACGCGTCTGTTCCATATCGTGGCCGGACTTTTCCTCGATCTCGGCGCGAAGCCGGTATCCACGAGCGGTCGGACGAATAACCTCGGCGCGGGACAGATAAGCGCGCGCCTCGCCCCAAAGCCGATCGTCGATGGCCGCGCGCGCGACAGCGAGTTGCCCCTCGACACTTTGCGGATTAAGGGACAGCAGCTTTTCAAACCAGCGCAACCGAACGGTGGGATCACTCGCTCTGGGCTTCGGCGAGAGCTCGTCCCAGATGGTCGCAAGTTCCGGATGCGGCGCGATTTTCCATGCATTTTCTATCGCCTTGACGCCATGCCGCCTGGCCCGTCGCAATTTATAGACTTGCGCAAGACGCGCGGCGACGGGCACGAAACCGGGATCTATTCTGTTCGCTTTCTTGAGTTTCCTGAGCGCCTCGCCACGGAAACCATTCTGAATATCCCGATCGGCTTCAAGCGTCAGGAGAGCGACCCGGTCGCTGTCCGCCTGCTCCCTCGCGAGCGCGCCGCTCTTCTCGGCAAGGCCAAGCGTATCCCACGCCGCATCCCAGTCGCGATGATGCAGTTGAAGTTGATACAACGTCCGTAAAATCCAGGGCTGCTTCGGATGCATCTTCTGGGCCTGCATCGTCAGATACAGCGCCTTGTCGATCTCACCGCGTTCGGCGTTGAGGTTGATGAGTCCCCGCAACCCGAGGAAGGCGAGGTCCCTGTGTTCCATCAATTGCTGCAACACGGCTTCCGCCCGCACCGACTGACCGCTCAAGCGCGCCGCCTGCGCTTCAAGCAACAGGATCAGACCGTCGTCGCCGTCGAGCATGTTGCGAGCATGCTCCGCATGTTTCGCGGCTGCCTTTGCGTCGCCCGCCGCCGCCGCCGAAAAGCCGCGCAACAACGCCCGGTGTCCCTTCTGCTGAAGCTTGCGGTATCGAAAGGCTTTGGCCCGGTCTGGAAGAGACAGAATTCCGACGATCAACCGAAACAGCGCCAGTCCCACGAGAAACAGCAGGACCAGAAGAAGGAGGAAAGAACCGAGATGGACTGTAAAGGTATAGTCAGCCCAGTCGATAACGACTTCGCCCGGTCGCTGTACGATCCAGACCGCCGCAATCGTGAATAATGAAATCTTTAAAATGAATAGTAGCGCCTTCACCATACCCTAAGTGTAGAGCGGACACGCCCACACTTCCAGTGCCGATTCGCGTTGGAATTCAAAAACGTGGCATAAAAGGCCGCATACACTACCCGGCGTCGACTTGGCCGACTACCCTTTTCCGGCACCCTGGCGAAGAGTTCTCAGCGAATTAGTTCCGGGGAAGCTTCGGGGCCGGCGTCAATACGGTTACCCCCGATTCCTCGTCCCGAACGATGCCGCCGGACTGCGGAACGAGAGAACTGAACCCCTTCATCTTTGTCGTATAGGCCGCATTCGAGCCCATACCGGACGTTGCCTGCCGCACGAAACTATTGATCATCGCCTTGGCCTGTTCGGCCTGCAGAGTCGCCTGGGCCTTGTCCATGAAAGGCAGCGCTGCCTCGGCTGCCGCGCCTTCAAGCGACTGCAGCTCGGTAATCGCGCCGATCAGATCACCCTGCTCAAGCTTGCTTTCGGCGCGGGCGACTTTCGCCTGAGTGTCAGTTCCGGTCAGAAGCTCACCGTCTTTTTCGACTTTGAGAATCTCGTTGACCCTCGCTTTCGCCTTTTCCTGTACCGAAACGTCCTCCCCCTTGAGGGATGAAACCACGATGTCGCCAGCAAAACTCCGAAACTCCTTCGAAAGACCCTCTGGGGTCAAAACGCCCTCTTCGGCATGCGGGGCCAGCTTTTCCAGCGCCACCTGAAGCTCGGGATTGTCATCGCCGACAAGATTTTGGAGCAATTCAAGGTCACCGGCGAACGGCTGATCGCCGCGATTGAGCGTTTCACGAAGCTTGGTCAGGGTTACAAGCATCGCCGCAGCCTTGAGGTCTTCATTTGAAACCCCTTCGAACGTCTGGCCAAGCGCGTCGCTCTCTTCCCGTGCAACCACAAGCGCTTCGTCGAACTGGTCCATTCGCCCCTGCATACCCTCGACCAGCGCGTTTAGCTGGTTGAGAGACGTATTGAGCGTCTCCTGCCCCTCGACCGATTGCTTGAACTCCTCGACCCGGGCGAGGAGTTCAGTGAATTGCGGCGTGCCCGCAATTGCGTCCATCTGCTGCTCAAGACGCCGGACCCTCTCCCCCAGGGAACCAGGTTCCTCGACCGAGAACGTCCGGGAAACCTCATCGGCTGTATCGACAAGAGCGCCAACCGTCTCCTGAAGATTTTTCGCCTGCTCCTGAAGCGCGCCAAGATTGAACCCTTCCGGAAGAAGGCCCGCAAAACGGCCCTGCTTCTCCTCGACCTCGTCGATGCGACCGTCCATTCGCGCAACATCGGTCTCGAGATTTGAAATTTTGCGACCGTGGGAATCGACCTTTTGCGCCGTCGGCCACATGATGAAGGCACCGCCAGAGATGGCAAGAGCGACAAGAACCGACGCCACCCACGCGCTGCGGCGCACGGCTTTCCTCTCAAGCCCGCTCATCCGGGCGAGCAGTTCCTCGTGCTGGCTGTCCGGCGCGGGGCGGCGCCGCGGCGCAGAAGCTGCGGGCTCTTTCTCCCGGACGCTCTCGCTCGTCAGGATCACCGGTTCACTCTCGGTATAATCCTCGTCGTCGCTATAGTCGTCGGACTCGTACTGTGCGCCGGGTTCATAGGAATATTCGTCTGCGGAAGCGGAACCAGCAGGCGGAACTGCTTCCCGCCCGTTCTCGTTCGCCGCTTCAAGCACGCCCGACAAATCGATGCCGTTATCGGCAGCAGCCTGGATAATCTCGTCGCGCCGGTTTCCTGGAATGACATTGCGCTTTTTCCAGCCCTGGACCGTGGTTACGGGAACGCGCATTTTGTTCGCCATCGGGCGAATCCCGCCGAACCGCTCGATGATTTCCTCGGCGTTTTCAAGCGCGGCTTCATTCTTGTCCGACATCATTTCGCTTCCTGTCTTTCTCTCTTGGCGGAGACCGTTTCCTTTTCAAGCAAACGCCTCAAGAACTTCAGCATACCACTCCTGTCGGGGGAATCGGAAATATACATATTACCCCATGACAACTGCATTATGGACTTTACCACTCTCTCGCTCAGACTCAAGGCGTTTGTATACCCGAGCCCCGCTTCCAGCCTGTCGCGCACGACAAGCCGGGAAAAGCTCTCACCCGCACGAGCAGAGAAAAACAGCGCCGCATAGACGCTGCCATCCGCAATCGCCTGCCGAACCGCTGCAGACAATTCATCAGCCGGGCGCGCCTCGTAAACCGGAAACCGGTCCGCCCGGCAACCGTGGCGTGCCAGAAGCGCGGGGATATCAGCAGAAACATCGACCCCGCAAGGATGCAAGAGCGCCCCGCCCGGGCGCTCCTCGACAATCGTGCGGATCACATCCTCCACCGCGCCACGCGCGTTGACGATGCCGGAAAACCCGGCCTCTTTCGCGGCTTGTCCGGTCTGGTCCCCGACTACAAACGCCGGGAGGGACGGGTCGATCCCGTCCCGCCCCGCGAACGCACGTACGCCGTTCGCGCTTGTAAATATATAGCCGCCATAATCCATCGGCGGAATCGGTCCGGGTTCTCGTGGAACGATCTCGAGCATCGGCGCAATAAGGACGCGCACACCCGCTCCCTCGATCTCATGGCTGAATGCCTCCGAGGCCTCGAGCGGGCGCGTGAGAAGAACGGTCTTCATTGGCAAAGAATGCCCTCGGGCAGCACGCCAAGAAGCAACCCGCCAACCTTGCGCCCAAGCGCTTCGGATTCCTTTATGTCGGTCACGAGTGCCTTTTCATCACGGGAGAAAACCCGGCGACCGTCCTGGGACGCGACGGCAACCCGCAGATAAACGAAACTGTCATCATAGGTCGCGTATGCACCGATCGGCGTATGGCACGACCCGTCAAGCGTCTGTAGCGCCGCGCGCTCCGCCGCGACCGACAGGCCGGTCGAGAGACAGTGCAACTCGCGCATAAGGTCATGAAGTTCCGTCTGGTCGTCCCGGGTTTGTAACCCGATAGCCCCCTGACCGGCCGACGGAAGCATCATTTCCGGCGGCATAATGGACGCAATCTCGCCCGCCAGATCAAGACGGTTGAGCCCGGCCACAGCGAGAAACGTCGCGTCCACAAGTCCCTCGCGAAGCTTTTTGATTCTTGTCGGCACATTGCCCCTGAACGGCACAACATTAAGGTCCGGTCGAACGGCAAGCGAAAAGGCCTGTCGGCGCAGGCTCGACGTGCCGACAGTTGCACCTTCGGGCAGGTCGGCAAGCGTGTTGCCGTCATTCGAAAGAAAAGCATCCCGCGGATCTTCCCGCTTGAGCATATGCTCGATAACAAGGCCTTTCGGGAGGAACGAAGGCACGTCCTTCATCGAGTGCACCGCGAGATCGATGCGGCGACCAAGCAGAGCCTGCTCGATGTCCTTCACGAACAGCCCCTTTCCACCCTCCGCCTCGCACAGACGACTTTCTCCTGCGCGCGGGTCCCAGTCGCCCGTGACCCTCATCGGAATAATCTCAATCCCGATATCGCCATCGATCGCTTCAAGCGCGGCCGCGGCTTTCCGCGCCTGAAGCATGGCCAGCGCACTGTCTCGGGTCCCGATGCGAATGGTTCGTTTCATCCATCCGGGATACTTCAGCGGGTGCCAAAAAGCAAACTGAATGACTCGCAATAGCCGTTCTCCCCCGATTGCGGGGGAGGAGGCCCGTGAAAAATTTTTCGCCTTTTTCCTCTTCCCGGCTTATAAGTAAGTCCCATGAACGTACTGGGCATCGAAACATCCTGCGACGAGACAGCCGTCGCCATTGTCACGGATACAGGAGAAATCAAAGCCAGTCTCGTGCTGAGCCAGATCGCGGAGCATGCCGTCTTCGGCGGCGTCGTGCCGGAGATCGCCGCCCGCGCCCATCTGGACCATCTCGACACCCTGATCTCGGGAGCTCTTTCGGATTCCGGCTTGTCACTGCCGGAAGTTGACGGTTTTGCGGCGACATGCGGACCCGGTCTGATCGGCGGCGTGATGATCGGGATGATGGCGGGCAAGGCGCTTGCCGCCTCGCAGGGAAAACCCTTCATTGCCGTCAATCACCTTGAAGCCCATGCGCTGACGCCGCGCCTTGGCGAAGACATTCCCTTCCCGTATCTGCTTCTGCTCGTATCGGGTGGCCACAGCCAGATTCTTGTTGTCGAGGATGTCGGAAGCTACCGCCGCCTTGGTACGACGCTGGACGACGCCGCCGGAGAATGTTTCGACAAGTGCGCGAAGATCATGGGCCTGCCGTATCCTGGCGGGCCGAACGTCGAAATAATCGCGAGGAACTGCCCGGACCCGGAGGCCGCGCGTGCCCGGTTCCCCCTGCCGAGACCCATGACAGGCCGACCGGGGTACGATTTTTCTTTTTCCGGCCTCAAAACCGCCGTCCGCGCTCATGTGGGCAAATTGCCCGAAGGGGAACTGAAGGCCGAGGATATCAGTCAGTTAGCCTGCGCACTGCAGGAAGCAATCGCCTTCGCTCTGATTGATCGTTGCGAGAATGCGGTTCAGGATTTTCAGGCTCGTTACGGGAAGGGCGCTTTCGTCGTTTCCGGGGGAGTTGCGGCCAACGCTGCAATCCGGCGGTCGCTAAGAGACTTGACGGAACGGTATGAGATGTCTTTTCATGCTCCGCCAATCCAGTTGTGCTCCGACAACGGGGTCATGGTTGCATGGACGGGCATCGAAAGACTGCGGAGAGGGATGACGAGCCATCTCGACTTCGCCGCGCGGCCACGCTGGCCGCTCGACCCCGACGCAGAACCGCGCCACGGCGCCGGCGTCAAGGCCTGAGAATTCCCGAAATCAGTAACCAGTGAGGCATGTAAAATGCAAAAAGTAGGCGTTATAGGTGCAGGAGCATGGGGGACGGCGTTGGCGCAGTCCCTGAGCAATGCGGGCCGGGAAGTCGTCCTGTGGGCGCGCGAGCCGGATGTGGCCGCCGCCATCAACACAACCCACGAGAATCCGGCTTTCCTGCCGGGGGTTCCGCTGAACGAAAATATCGTGGCGACCGAAAGCCTGACGCGCGCGGCCGATTGCGACGCGTTGCTGATCGTCACACCCGCCCAGTTCGTCCGCAACACCCTCGAGTCCCTTAAAGGCGACATCACCTCCGGCATTCCGGTGGTGATCTGCGCAAAGGGCATCGAACTGAAAACCGGCAACCTGATGACCCAGGTTGCCGCCGAGATCGTGCCGAACGCACTCGTCGCCATCCTCACCGGACCGACCTTCGCCCGTGAAATTGCCATGGGCCTTCCCGCCGCCGTCACGCTCGCCACCAAGGACCGCGACATCGCGCACGAACTGGTGGAAGGCCTCTCCAGCAAAACCTTCCGCCCGTATGTCACAGACGACGTTCTCGGAGCGCAGATCGGCGGCGCGATCAAGAACGTGATCGCCATCGCTTCGGGTGTTGTGGTCGGAAAGAAGCTCGGCGAAAGCGCCAAAGCGGCGCTCGTTACGCGCGGCCTCGCCGAAATGGGCCGCCTCGCCTCGACCATGGGCGCAAAAAAAGAGACACTCATGGGCATGTGCGGCATGGGCGACCTGATGCTGACCTGTTCAAGCATGCAGTCCCGAAACTTCTCCCTTGGAGTCGCGCTCGGCGAGGGACGCAGCTTGCAGGAAATCCTGCTTGAGCGCGGAAAGGCCGTCACGGAAGGCGTTCATACGGCGGGCGCCTTGATGACCATGGCCCGCAAGAACGCCGTCGACATGCCGATCGCCAAAGGCGTGCACAGGCTCGTCAGCGAAAACGTCCCGGTTGACGATGTCATCGACGAAATCCTCGAACGACCCGTCCGCAGGCACGAGGCACAGTAGACCAGGGCAAACGGGGACGGAGTAAAACGAGGGGTTTTTACTCCGTCCCCATTCCGCGCGTCCCCATTCCGGCGCGGGGCGAAACCCCGAATTTTATCACTACCGAGCGCGCTCTGTAGGTAAAGGAAAACAATATGCCGCAATGCACGTTCGTACGTGCATTTTTCACCATAAAGACACGAAGCAATAGTAAGAGACCGAAGCTTGTTTTCATAATGAAAGCATGCTATTTTGCCTCTGAACGTACCCGTGTCTGGATACAGCGTTAAGGAAGCTTTCATGCATAAACATTCTCTCGTCTCGTCGGCAGGCCTTGGCGCAATGTTTTTTGCCGCAGCCTTCGGCGCGACTGTCGCCGCTGAGCCTTTTGAAGCCGAAGAACCGGACTGGCAGTACCCTCGAGAGATTCACATCGGACGGGAATTTAAATTCTTCAGATACGTGGACGCTTCAGGAGACAAGCGCGTCGACCTTCTTGCCTTTGACGCAAATACCGCAAGCAAGAACTTTCAATGCCTCGGCGCCCAGACATTCACGGCGGAGACCAATCCCTATCCGCTTCTCAAATTCCACCGCGTTCCCGCAGGCGAGAACCGCATCGCAATAAGCTGCACCGGCGAATGCGACGACCTCCATTACGGCCTTCAGCGCATTCGCGACGGATACATCCTCCATGACGGCGTCAAGGAAACGTTTCCAGCCTTCTGGACGAGGGCAATCACCGCCGGAGGAGACGAACCCCTCTTGAGTCTGGTGTTCCTCAAAAAGGCCCCTTCCCGGACCCCCGAAAGCAGGGCGGACTGGGACGCTATCGTCGGAATTCCGCCCGGCGCAACCGTCACGCTCAGCCACGAACATAACGGCATCGGCAGCGCCTTCGACTTCAAGAACATGTACCGGGAATGCCCGCACGCGCCCGCGCCATAACGACACGAACCACATACGGCAGGAGACCAAACCGATGCCCGCTTTTCGCACCTGGCTGGTGAAATCCGAGCCCTCGACCTGGTCCTGGGACGATCATGTCCGCAAGGGCACCGAACCATGGGACGGCGTCCGCAACCATCAGGCCGCGAATAATCTGCGCGCGATGAAGACCGGAGACCGCGCGTTCTTCTATCATTCGGTGACAGGCAAGGAAATTGTCGGCATCCTCGAAGTCGTCCGGGAAGCCTACCCGGACCCGTCCGACGAAACCGGACGGTTTGTCGCCGTCGACTTCAAGGCCCTCGAACCGCTCCCGAAGCCGGTTACCCTCGAACAGATAAAGGCGACGCCCGAACTCTCGGACATCGCCCTTTTGAAACAATCGCGGCTGTCGGTTATGCCGGTTGACGCGAAGGAGTGGCGGACGATCCTCGCGCTTTCTAGGGAATAAGGGATCGCATTCCTTCGCGAACAGCTCTCTGAACGCCCCTAGAAACTTCGCGGCTTACACCGTCCGCAACCTCTCCAGGAAATTTCCTCAAGACCCCGGCCGTTCCTTCGTCCCGCTGGCGGCGACTATTGCTGTATACACAGCGCTCTTCCCACTTGCCATCACCGAGCGGAACCATCTGACGATTACCGGTGACGCTGCCCTCACGCTGGGTAACGACCGTGCACTCGCCGGGAAGATTCTGGACCGGAGACGATTGCATTCCTCCGCCAACGGTATCATTGAGAACCGGTCCGGTTGTGGCAGTACACCCGGCAACCGTCAGGAATGAGAGACCAATAGCGCCTCTTTGAAGATTGTTCAAACTCACATCACCCTCCATTTCGTATTGAAACTGTGGGAGACCGTATATCATAGACACAAGGGACGATGCAACATCTTTTATGACAATTATTGCGCTCATCTGAAGACTGTTTTTTTGTTTAATTTCCCGCCCTGAATGCTCGCAATTCCGGTGGTCCGGCGAAGACATTGCCGAACAGGCGCATAGGGTCGCGCGAGAGGACGAGAAACAGAATGATGAGCCACAAGGTATCGACACGATCATCATTCCCTTTGATACCCCACCATTGCGAAGTGCGCTTGCCCGGCGGCTCTTCCCGCTCGCGCCGAACCGTCCGGGCACGGTGTTCCTGAACGGAATCGAACGTCCTCTTCTCCATCTTTTCGAGCAACGCGGCGCGGGCCGCCACCGCCTGGTCCTCCTTCAATTCGAACAGCCGCGCTTGCAGCATGCACCATGCGCTGTCGACATGATCGCCTGCGATGTCCGCGAGCGGACTGTCCTTCCCATGCGCCAGCAGCGCCGCGTGATAATCAGCCTTCGCATTGAGATAGTTCTTCAGCAGATCAAGGATCAACGGATCCGTGCCAAGATAAGGCGCAATATCGGCCATGTCGAAATGCCGATCGGCACCGCCTGCCTGCACGCCTGAAACCGGCCCTGCCGGAACCATATCCGGATGCGCCGCAATTTCGTTCATCACCTTGTGAAGTGACAGGGCCTGCAAGACGGCACCTCAACCATTCTGTTCATAGTCGACGACATGATACCTTTTGAATATGAAAAAACGATTAATGGGGACAAAGCGGTGGACCCCCCTTCGGCAAAGTCGTTTACTTTATTTTACAACGACTTAATCGACTTCCATTAGGGAACCAACCCTGTCGACAGCCATTGAAATGCGAGATTCATTCAACCCGAGCCCAAGTGAGGACACAGATGATTTCCGCTGCAAAGAGTCCCGGCGCAAGCGAAAATCGCACTGGACGATTTCGCTTTGACAACGATAACGAAACGCGTGAGCCGCCCGCCCTCTCGCCACTGTTTTCCCTGTCGCTGAAAAGGAGTGACGTCCGCCCCATTGACGGCGGCGGATTTGGATCCAATCCTTCGGAACCGGGATCCGTCCCGAGAGGAACGGAGGTGATCAGGCTCACCCCCGCGACATATGACGACGGGGTATCCGAGCCGGTTTCCGGCCGGCCATCCCCCAGAGTCATAAGCAACCAGATTTTTGCACAGGAGGGTGAAATTCCGAACGCGGCAGGCATTTCGGACCTGTTCTGGGTATGGGGTCAGTTCATCGACCACGACATTACGCTGGTGCCGCGCGGCCCGGAAGCGGCAACCATTCGCGTTCCGGAAGGGGATCCTGTGTTCGACCCGGACAACACCGGAACCGCCACTTTCGACACCTCTCGCTCGCGGCCCCTCGACGGGACGGGTGAAGACGGCATTCCACGAACCTATGAGAACCTGAATACGCCATTCATTGATGCATCGCTCATCTATGGCTCCGATCCCCAAACCGCGAACTCGCTTAGAGCTGATAACGGATATCTGCGGACAAGCGATGGCGACCTGCTGCCGATCGACGAGGATGGCTCGTTCATGGGCGGCGATGCACGCGCTGCGGAGAACGCGGGGCTCGGAGCCCTTGAGAGCGTCTGGTTCCGCGAACACAATTACTGGGTCGACCAGTTGCGCGAACAACACCCTGACTGGAGCGCGGATCGCCTTTACGAAAACGCCCGCGCCATTGTAACGGGAGAGGTCCAGTCGATCACAGTAAATGAATTCCTGCCCCTGCTGCTAGGCGGCGACGGAATTGGTCCCTATAAGGGCTTCGATCCGGGCGTCAACCCGCAGGTCTCTCTGGAATTCAACACGGCGGCATACCGGTTCGGTCACTCGCTTCTGTCTCCCGACCTTCCGCGGCTGGAAGAAAACGGCGATGTGATCCCTGAGGGAAACCTCAGCCTGCGTGACGCCTTCCAGGGCCCGGCGAATCTCATCGAAACCGGTGTCGATCCGCTTCTGCGCGGCCTAGCGGCCTCAGATTCGCAGGAGCTCGACGAGAAAATTATCGATGGAGTGCGCAACTTCCTCTTCGGTCCGCCGGGCGAACCCGGGCTCGACCTTGCAAGCCTCAACATATTCCGCGGCAGGGACCATGGCCTGCCGGACTTCAACGACGTGCGGGAATCGCTCGGGCTTGAACCGTACAAAAGCTTCTCCGAGCTCACAGACGATCCGGAACTCGCCGGAGAACTCGAATCCGCGTACGGCGACATCGCCCGACTGGACCTGTTCGTCGGCGGTCTGATCGAAGACAATCAGGGAGACTCCCTGCTTGGACCGACATTCCACAGGATCGTCGACGACCAGTTTACACGCATTCGGGACGGGGACCCCTGGTGGTACGAATCGACCCTTGCGGAAGACCAGATCGAGGCCATTGAGGAAACGCGTCTCAGCGACGTGATTACCCGCAACACAGACATACGAGGGCTCCAGGACAATGTGCTCGAAACGGCGCCCCGAAGCGACGATGGCGATCCGGGATACGATAGCCGCGACGAAAGCGACCGTTCGGCTGTTGCCGAACGCGAAGATGAGGAAGGCCTCTTCGGGCAGGGCGGCAACGACACATTGTTCGGCAGCGCCGGAGGAGACCCGCCGAATGAAAAAGGAAACCGCGATTCGCTTCCGAACTCAGACGGAACGGAGCGGCCCGGTGCCGACACGACAGACGGCGACAGTCCGATCAGGGATTTCAGGTTCGGCGGAAGAAGCCGCATTGACTTCAACGATGTATTCGAGACAGAGGACCGAGGCGCTCTCCGCGACGCACTCGGAAGTTTCGAGGCGCGGACCGGCCAGCCTGACAGGTTTGGTCGCGGAGACTTCAGGTTTAATCGATCGGAATTCGTGAACGACGGGCCCCCGGACCGTCTCGCGAGCTTCGAAGACTTCCGCCAGTTATTTTCGTTTTCCGATAGCGCCGCCTGATTGATGCGGTCGCATCTCGCGGGCTTAAATGCCCAGCCCGGATCCTCAAGAAGGATCCGGGCTGAATTTATGCGCGGCACGCGCCAATATCAAAGCGAATCCTTGATACAAACCGCCTTGATTTTTGGATTGGAATTCCATTCCGCCGGGACAGTGGTCAATTCGCGCGCGGCTTCCTTGCAGGCCGCTTCGCTTTTGAAGCGCTCGGTATGGATTTCATACGCGCCGCCCCGGTCACCCGCAAACAAAGCCAGCACCACCAGCACCCACGTCATCAGACGAGTCCCACCGCGGATTTGTAGAGTTCGAGAAGTTCGTCCTCCTCGCGACGCTTGTCGCCGTCCATCTTGCGAAGACGGATCAGCTTGCGCATCGTCTTGGTGTCAAACCCGGTGCCTTTGGCCTCGGCATACACTTCCTTGATATCCTCGGCGAGCGCTGCCTTTTCTTCCTCAAGCCGCTCGATGCGCTCGATGAAAGACTTCAGGCGCGCACCGGCCACGCCGCCGACATCTTTCGGCTGGCTTTCGTATTCGTCCCCCTGAGGCTCGGGGATTGGGAAGCTTGCAACATTCTCACTCATACTACCGTCTCTCCTATCATTTTGGCTCTCTCGGCCAGTTCCTCGAAATACCGGTCTTCCTGCTCTTTAGCCGCCCCCTCAAACAGGGGGCCATCGTAGAACGTAAACAGCGTATCCGTCTGCAACGGGGCCTCCAGACTCTCGAATAACAGATCCGCCATATGCCCGGCCTTTTCGGGCGTATCGATCGTGTCGTTCCGAAATTCCATCAGCAGGCTTGGCAGCCGGTTTGAATCCGCATGCCTGTGCAGGGTCGAACCGCTGACCATGCGCACATCATAGGGTTCATTGTCGCCGACCGTAAAGCCTTTTCCCCGGAAAAACTCCATGACCGGAACCGGCAGGCGCGGATCCTGTGTCCACAGGACGGCGACTTCCCAGGGGCGTCGTTGATTGAAAAAAACCGGCGTAAAACTGTGAATTGAGAGAATGACGGGAACGATGCCTTGTTCGAGATACCCGAGGATCATCTGCTCCAGCTTGCGGTGATAAGGATAGTAAATCGCGTTGGCCCGGCGTTCGCGCTCCTGCGTATCGATCAACTGGTTTCCCGGAATCTCCTTGCCTTCTCCGGCCTTGGGAATCGCAGTCGGATGATCGAGGCGACGGTTGACCTCGATGACAACCCTTGAATAGTTGCAATAGAGCAGCGGCGCATCCAGCCTTGCCGCGATCGCTTTCGCGACATCAAGCGAGCCGATATCGATCGCCCAGTGCCGACCGAGTTCGTCGTCGGTCAGTCCCAGCTTGTTCAGCTTTTCCGGTACGCGGTTTGAAGCATGGTCCGCAATGACAATAACCTTTGCCCTTCCGCCTTCGTTCTCAACTGTAAAAGGCGGAGGTTCGTCCGGGCCGAGAAGATCGCCGTAAACAGCGTTGTCCAATATTCCCTCCGTTTGATGAGCCGGTGCCGCAGGTTCAGTCTTCCGCGCGCTGTTCTAGCGCGTATTCGGCCTCGGTCTGACTTCGAAGCTCTCAATCAGCAGGCCCTGAGGTCCGACATTGTCATAGCGACCGATCTGGACGTTAACGACGACTTCACGGCTCACTGGCGTATTTCCGCCGTAACCGCTCGAGCCCTGCCGCATATAGGACATCAGAACAGGAATTTCGTAAAGCCACTTGTAACGACCGTCAACCGACCCTTTCGTCAGCAGAAAGGGGGCCTCCCTTACAACATTCACCATGCGGAGGTTCCCCTGCCGCAGGGTCTCGCCGACCTGCCCCGATTGCAGGAACAGGATATACTGGTCGTACCCGGCCTGATGAAAGTACTGCGCCGAGTCCCGCAGAACATTCTCGTACGTGTCAGCGTTAAACGACAGCGACTCCGAGATAACCTCCGTCAACCATTCAGCGATTTCCGCGTTCGTCCGATGCTGTTCTTCCAGCGGCACCTCATTAACCGGTAATTCCGGCAAAGGGTCGACAAGAGCCGATGGCTGGCCGGTAGCTTCGGCCTCCCACGGAGCCAGCCCTCCGACCGTCAAAAGCTTTTCGTCCCCGGTCTTCTCAAGACTCTCGAACCATACCCGCACCGGCGAATCACTGGCTGTGAGCCATGTCGCGCCGCCAGCCGCAGCGACAATTGCCATCAATATCAGTAACCAGCGCATTACTTACCGTCTTCCACTTTTTTTGGAGAATCTGCCCAGGACTTTTCCCAATTGCAGCACATTTTCGATACGTCTGTCCAGAAATGTCCCGGTTGCCGCCATGGACAAATCGTCATCCGCCATCCATGCGAGAAGCGTCGAGCTCAGAACGCCGACCAGCAATCCGCGCTTGGTGTAGCGATTATAGTCGGTTGCCCTGTCCCCGGCCCATACCCAGATGCGATCCGACGTCCGCCACAGGGAACAGGCAGCGCCGACCCCGCGAGGCGGCAAAGTCCAGTATGCCATCGTCTGGCGCACGGCCTCTTTGTACGGTGCGAGAACCTCCAGCCGCGTAAGGACGGCCTGACGTACGCGGTCCCGGACGCGCAGGGCCTCAGTATCTACCCCGTCAAGTCTGATGAGCATATTACGGTCCGCCCAGTCGGCAAGGTGGTCGACCCCGGACCGGGTTCCGCCCGGGAATGCCGCGTCGGCCATGTCTGTGCCAAACCCGGCGCGCGCCGCAGCGTCCCCGAGCACGCGCATGGACCAGCCGCCGGACCCTACCCCGGGAAGAGCCTCTACGAGTATGGCATCGCGAATTGCAGTCAGGTTTCCGCTCATCTTTTCTTACTGGCACAGAATGCCGTATAAGAGAAGGGTGTTTTTCACTGGACTTTTAGCGTCGACAGGCCATTTTCAACCCAATGGAAGATCAAGGCGACAAACGCTCGCTGGGCGGGCAACTCCTCCGTTACAGCCGTGTCACCGGCACGGTGGCTAATCTCGCGGCCCGTCTGGCTGGCGAAAAGTACCTTGGCATCAAAATCGAGCGGGAAGAACATGCAAGGGAGTTGATGGACGCCCTCGGCAATCTCCGCGGTCCGCTGATGAAAATCGGCCAGATACTCGCCACCATCCCCGAGGCCGTCCCGCCAGAATACGCAAATGCCTTCCAGCAACTGCAAGCCAACGCCCCGCCTATGGGCTGGCCGTTTGTAAGACGGCGCATGAAGGCCGAACTGGGACCCGGGTGGGAATCGAAATTCGCCCGCTTCGATAGAGACGCTGCGGCCGCCGCAAGCCTCGGACAGGTCCACAGAGCGACCGCTCTCGACGGGCGGCTTCTGGCCTGCAAGCTCCAGTACCCGGACATGGCCTCCGCCATTGATGCGGACCTTCGCCAGCTTCGCATAATCTTTTCGGTCTACGAACGCTACGACAAGGCCATCCGGACGCGTTACATCCAGGACGAGTTGGGTGCCCGCCTTTATGAAGAGCTGGACTACCTTCTCGAAGCGAAACATTGCAAGCTGTACGCCTATATGCTGCGTGACGAGAAGAACGTCCACGTCCCCGAGGTCGTTGACGAACTCTCGACAAAGCGACTGCTGACAACGACCTGGCTGGAGGGAGAAAAAATCCTGCGCTTCGTCGACGCCCGCCCGGAGCAGCGGAACCGTCTGGCGCTCAATATGTTCCGCGCCTGGTATGTTCCGCTCTACTACTACGGACTCATTCATGGAGACCCGCATCTCGGCAACTATACCGTGCGAGACGACGACAGTATAAATCTTCTGGATTTTGGATGCGTACGCGCCTTTCGAGCCGAGTTCGTAAAAGGAGTTATAGATCTCTATCATGCACTCGAATCAGGAAACCGAGACCTTTCCATCCATGCGTACGAGACATGGGGATTCTCCGGGCTGAACAATGACCAGATCGACACGCTCAATATCTGGGCGTCCTTCCTTTATGCCCCGCTCCTGGAGGACAAGGTTCGCCCTATTGGCGAAGTCACGAACGGCTTCTACGGACGCGAAACAGCCGCGAAGGTACACCGGAAACTGCGCGAGGTCGGCGGTGTTTCGGTGCCGCGCGAATTCGTGTTCATGGATCGCGCCGCGCTCGGGCTCGGTTCGGTCTTTCTGCATCTCAGGGCGGAAATCAACTGGCACCGGGTTTTCAATGAAATGATCGAGGGATTCGATCCGGAAGCGCTCCGTTCCCATCAGACCGAGGCTCTGAACCGGTTCGGCGTTCCGTTGCCGGAATGAACGGCGGCGTCCTGTACTTCCGTCCGGCGTCAATCGTACAGCGTTTCAAGGCGGCGATCCTCGACGCCGGTCTGCTCCTTTCCGTGCTAATCGCGGTGAGCGGCATATATTACGCCATTGCTGGCGTTCCCGAAGGAAGCCTTCGATACGTTCCGCCGCACCCGGACATGGGACTCTGGCGCGTTGTCCGGCCGCTTGCGCTCTTTTCAGTCTCCGCCTTGTGGCTTTCGGCGTTCCTTGCATCGAAGTGGCGCGCAACGCCCGGCATGATGGCGATGCAGATCCGCATGGATTGCCGAACAGGTGGACGCGTACGCATCGGGCGCGCATTCGGGTGGCTGCTCGCAGGATGGGCACCGCTGTTGCTCGCCACGACCCTCGTCCTCGCCGGAATCCATTTGCAGTTCCCGCTTCTGCACGCCGGACGCCTCAACCTGTTTTCGGCGCTTCTGATCGCTCAATGCCTCTGGTTTTCGACGATTTTGATCCGCACTGACCGGCATGCCGTTCATGATCTTCTGGCCGGTGTCAGCCTCACCCATTACGCCGACCGCAGGCCGGGCCTTGCGCTGGCCCTTCTCTCGGCGCCTTTCTATGCAGCAGTCCTGCCGATCCTCGGCGGAACGCTGTTCGCTTCCGCCGTCAACCTGTTCGACGCACCGACGCACCCGCGCCTCGCCGACATACGCGCCGACATGCCGGATTCCGGACGTTCGCTCTATAGGTCGTGGCGCGCGGACCCTTCATTGGCGCTTCACGATCCGCCGCCTGACTTTCGCTGCGCCTCACGGGAAAGCCGTTTTCACGCCGGTCTTGACTGCGCGTCCTCTTCCGGCTTTCCGCAGAGGATGGGCGACGCGACCGTCCTCGCAGACTTCGAGCGGGCAACCATGCGCCGGGCCGATGTGCCGATCTCAGGACGCTATTCGTCCTCGGCAGGCCTTCCGCTGGTCAACGCCCTGCTTGCCGGAATCGTCCATCAGATCGAAAGCGACCCGCTTGCCACCCGACCGTTTGAAAACTGGCTTCGTCTGACCGGGCGATGGCGGGCTGAACTGCTGGCGCCTGCGAGCCTGCATTCGAAATCAGCTCTGCTGATGAACTATAACCGGACGCTTTCTGCACTTCCCGTTCTTCTCGCCGCACGACCATCGCTGCTGGAGTCTTACGGAGACCGGATCGACCGCGCGCTTGCGCCGGTGCCGCCGGATGCGGTTCCGGTCGATTCGTTGATCGGGCACGAGTACCGGTTTTACGACATGATCCTGCAGCAAGCGCAACTCGACTATCTTCCTTTCGCGCAGCCGGCCCATACGCGAAACCAGTTCGTGCGTGCTGCCGAACATCTCGAATTCCTTCTGTCCAGCCCCGCAGACAGCACGGCTCTTCGACGCGCCGGGCACTGGCTTGCCCCGCTCGACGGAATTACCCTGTACAACCCTCTCGGAATGCGCATGCGCGACCTTGCACTGGCAAATCTTGCTAGCAACCTGCATGTCATCACGACATTTCACCATCACAATGCCCTGAAAAAAATGCTCCGCCTATACGTCGAAGCGCGCCGCGAGGGCACCTTGCCACAGGATATGGACTCTTTTCTGGCTTCCTTGCCCCACGAGAAGCGGATCGCCATCGGAGACAGTCCCGTTCGATTCGACCCCCGAACGATTACCCTTTACTACGAGGTTCCCGGCTTGCACGGGTTTCGAAGAGAACTGGGCATTTAGCGGGAAATCCCCTGGCGCAGGGAGCACGTGCCTAGATTCACATTCCAAGTGCAACAGTTTCTGACAAATCCTTTATAAAGGCATCGAACGGGGATTGGAAGCCGAGACATTTTCTTGGCGTGTCGTTG
>RZZS01000056.1 GCA_009929775.1 Alphaproteobacteria bacterium | reverse complement strand
GCGGCGGAAGCAGCAGCGGCGGAAGCAGCAGCGGCGGAAGCAGCAGCGGCGGAAGCAGCAGCGGCGGAAGCAGCAGCGGCGGAAGCAGCAGCGGCGGAATATCCCGAGTTCCCAACCCTTCAACTGGCCCAGGTACCCCCATATGGCCGAATATCGGCGAAGGCGGAATGCCCTATCCTTTTCCCGGATACGACATGCATCCGGACAAAGCATGGAGCAATGCCTGCGACGGGGATTACATGAACACGATTTTCGCCCAGGCGTGGCTCAAGGGACAATACGATGTCATCGTTAACCAGACCTTGATCCTCAAGCCGGACAGCGTCTTTGAATACACATGCTTTACAGACTTCCTCGACAATACCGAAGAAAATATTGCACCGCTCTTTAGCGAGTCGCAGTTACTTAAAGAGCTGTATGTAGACATTGGAACCACTCGCGGTCCGAGAATAATCCGGGTTGGCTTTGCACGCGAGATTGGCTCAATGGCAGAGGTTATCGCCCAGGCCATACGTCCGGCGCTGGCGGAATATATAGCGGGCAATTTCTGGCACACCTATCTCGGAGGAACGAGCGGCCTTGATATGTGTGCCAGTATGACCTCCGTCTGGCATGAAGCGAAATGCGTTAACTTCCATCCGGATCACTACGGAACCGACACAGATGAAACGTTCTACGAAATCGAGGACTTCGTTAACATCGATCCGCGTCAGCACCCGGACGGACTTGCCTGCGACATTACAGCCGTTTCAGAACTGTTGATCCAAACGACGTACAACCCCGACTTTTCCTACGTCCGCCAGGATCTCCCGGTGCCGCCGCAGAGTCTCGCGGACAGCTATGTGGAACTTCGCGAGCATAACAATTGTTCGATGCCGCCGGTTCCTGTTGGCATAACGTTTCGTCATCGCGATCCGCGCAACCAGCCGGTTCGGGAAATCGGATACGAAGACGTTGAAGAATATGTCTGCCCACAGCAAGGTTGCCACTATGCAGAACGCGGAGGTAGCTGTGAACCATAGCCGGACAAATATTCCTTTTTGCGATGAAGGGTGGTTTCGGGGTATATTGAGTAAGAGAAACGTTTTTGCGGATCATTCGTTTTATCAGGGGCGGTTCGATCAGTGGTTATGAGCACGTTTTCCGTCGGTAAGATCTTTGGGGCGCGGCACGCGCAAGTGCTTTTTGCTGCGGGAATTTTGTCCGGTCTTGCACTTTGCATGACGATCATGCCCCCGAAGGCTTTCGCGGAATGTGCGACTGCAACCGATGGGCCCGGCGTGATCGCCGACTCGACCTGCGACTGCGACTATTGGAACAGCCTTGAATCCCACGCATGGCTAACCGCAGAGCGGGAAGTCGTCCAAAACCAGAATCTTATCGTCAAAGCGGACAGCGTTCTGGAGTATACCTGTTTCGACAATTTCCTTGCGGTTACAGCCGGTGTTTATATCGCCGGGCTTTTCAGCGAAACAGACTATTGGGGCTTTCCTCCGGGCCGAAACGCACGCTCAACCGACGAAGCCCTGACCGGAGGGGTCTACATCTCACTCTTGGCTTACCTGACGTCCAACTTCCCTCACACCTTTCTTGGAGGGCGCACCAGTATGGACCACTCGACAAGACCGCCCGACGGACGGAACTATTACTGCTCAAATCTTGCGCGGGTATGGCAGCTTGCCAAGTGCTATAATTTTGCGACCGAAAACCATGACGGCTGGTTTTCGTTTGAAAATTACGCGACGACGGATGACAAGCGCCGACTTCCCAATCCCTGCAGTCGGGATGGCCGCTGGCAGACCCAGCTTGACCGTGCCCTTGAAGATACTCGCCCGTGGTGGATTGATCAAAACCCGATCAACGAGGATGTATTCCAGAACGTTTCGGACTACCTCGATCCGGGAAACTGCCAGGACCCGCAACCTACCGGCGTCGTAATCGATTCCTATTTGCGGGCGATGAACTGGGACGCCTTCTGCACAAACCCCGGATGCGACTATAACGGCACCGGCTGCAGCGCAAACTAGCAGTCGCATTTATTCCCGGTACAACCCCTGGGTCGAGGTGTTTCCCGATCCTGGTGCCAAACGCGTTTCACGAGCGCTCCAAACACTGGCATGAAGCGGCTATATGGCCTAAAGTCTAACCCTACAGGGAATCCCCTAATATAATAGTAGCTGCGCGCATGCTTACACTTTACCGATCACTCCTCGGACGATCCGACCGCGTCCTCCTGCACCTTCTGAAGCGGAGGGTAAAACAAGGCAAGGAAGACAAAACCCGCATCGGAGAACGCATGGGCCGCCCGTCAGCGCCGCGTCCCGAGGGACCGCTCGTCTGGATTCATGCTGCGAGCGTCGGCGAATCCCAATCTGCGCTCATTCTGGTCGACGCACTGCTTCGGAAATGCAGAACGCTTCGAATTCTGGTAACCACTGGCACGGTTACCTCGGCGAAACTTATGGCCGACCGGCTTCCACCTCAGGCCTTTCACCAGTTCTACCCTCTTGATCATCCGACGTGGGTGCACGACTTCGTCAGCTACTGGCATCCAGACGTCGCCTTTTGGATGGAGTCTGAGCTCTGGCCGAACATGTTGGCAGAACTTCGACGGCGCGACATTCCGTCCGTCCTCGTCAACGGACGCCTTTCGAAACGATCCTACCGGCGCTGGCGGCGATTCCGCAGTTCAATCAGGGAGATGCTTTCCGGATTTTCGCTTCTCCTTTTACAGACCGCGGAGGACGAGTACCGGTTCCGAAAGCTTGGCGCCGGGAATACGGTTGTCACCGACAATCTGAAGTACAGCGCGATGCCCCTGCCCGCTGACGAGACGTCACTCGCGCGCCTGCGCAGGCATGTCGCCGGACGACCTGTGTGGCTTTACGCCAGCACACACGAAGGCGAAGAGGCTATGGCCTGCCGCATTCACAACCGCTTGGCAGAGGAAATTCCCGGCCTGTTGACGATCCTCGTGCCGCGCCACCCGCATCGCGGCAAGGCCGTCCTCGATACCTGCCTCGACGCCATCCTCAACGCCCGACGCCGCAGCGAGGAGCACAGCCTGCCACTGCCCGACGACGATGTTTACATCGCCGATACGCTCGGAGAACTCGGCCTTTTCTACCGGCTATGCCCCATGGCCTGCATCGGACGGTCCTTCAGCAAGGACGGGGGCGGCGGTCACAACCCTATCGAAGCTGCCCAACTCGGCTGTGCGGTCCTGCACGGCCCTAACGTGCAAAATCTGGCGGATATATACGCAGAAATGGATAACGCGAACGCCTGCATCCCTGTTTCCGACGAAAGGCATCTTGAAAGCGAATTGCGCCGCTTGCTCGGAGAGCCAGCCTATCTGGCCGAAATGCAGAAAAAGGGGGAGGCCTTCGCGAGGGCCAAGGCAGCGATTATCGACCGGGTCATGGATGCATCGAACCAACTCCTCGCTGAACGCCTTGGCGTTTCCGGAGACAATCCATGAAACTGCGAACTCCGTCATTCTGGTATGGGGAATCCGGTCCCGATCGCATCGCCGCCCGCGCTCTGGCCCCTGCCGCCAAAGCCTACCAATTCGGGCGACGGCTGCACGCATATGGTGCTCGCACGGCCCGCGCCCCGCTCCCGGTTGTCTGCATTGGCAATCTCGTCGCCGGAGGCAGCGGGAAGACACCCGCCGCCATCCTTGTCGCCGGGCTTCTCCGCGATGCCGGTGTTTCGCGCACCCCGTTCTTTCTCTCGCGCGGCTACGGGGGTTTTCTGAAGGAAGCGCTGATCCGGGACGACCGCCAGGACTGGAGCGTCAGGGACGTTGGCGACGAGCCGCTGCTTCTCGCACCGCACGCCCCGGTCGTCATCGACGCAAACCGCTTTCGCGGTGCACAGAAGGCAGCCCGGAACGGTGCGGACCTCGTTGTTATGGATGACGGCATGCAAAACCCCGGCATCATCAAGGACGCGATGATCGTCATAATAGACGGGGCGACAGGTTTCGGAAACAAGCGCCTTATACCTGCCGGACCGCTCAGGGAGCCTTTGAAAGAGGGGCTTCAGCGGGGAGATGCCTTCGTCATCGTCGGAGAAGATGCGACTAACGTGAAATCCCTCCTGCCGCCCGGAAAGCCGGTTTTCGAGGCGCGCCTTCTTCCGCCGTCGGGGTATGAACTCGACAGCCGTGCCGATTATGTCGCCTTTACTGGTATTGCCCGGCCCTCAAAATTCCGTCACACGCTTGAAGAACTTGGAGCAACACTGGTCGGCTGGCATGAATTCCCGGATCATCATCTCTTCTCCTCCGGTGAACTGGCCGGTTTGA
Source organism: Alphaproteobacteria bacterium (assembly GCA_009929775.1). Classification (GTDB taxonomy): domain Bacteria; phylum Pseudomonadota; class Alphaproteobacteria; order Micavibrionales; family Micavibrionaceae; genus RZZS01. The sequence goes on along the minus strand of RZZS01000056.1, from coordinate 15,091 downwards.
TTCGGGAGGCCGACTCCCTGAACGCTCAGCTTATTACGACCGAAAAGGATCATGTCCGCCTTCGCACACTCCCCGGCGCATCGAGGGTCGAAATGCTTCCCGTCGAAATGCGGCTGGACAATGCCGATAAACTCGTCGACGTGATTGCGCGTCTCCTTCAGGGCACCCGTTGATGCTTAGAAAACTGCGCTATTTTTTCGAGTATGCGGCCCTGCGTGCCGCTTTTTGGGTGTTCGGCCTCTTGTCTCCAGATCAGGCATCGGCGCTCGGCGGCCTTCTTGGTCGAACGATCGGTCCACGCCTCGCGGTCTCCAGAAAAGCCTTGAGGAACCTCCAGGAAGCCCTCCCGGACCGGAACGAAAGGGAAAGGCAGACTATTCTTTCCGAAATGTGGGAGAACCTCGGCCGGGTGATGGGCGAATATCCCCATCTCGAATTTCTCGCGCGCGAACGCGTCGAGATCGTTAATTCAGACTGGCTCGGTCGCATCCGCGATGACGGGCGCGAAGCCGTCCTTTTCGGTGCCCACCTTGCAAACTGGGAACTCACCGGGATTGGCCTGCTCGCACGCGGGCTTGAGACGCACGCCGTCGTTCGCGCTCCGAATAACCCGCTGACCGCCCGCCTGCTGGAACGGCAAAGAACCCTGAACGGGAGAATACCGACAATCGCCAAATCCTCCGCCGGAGCACGACAACTTGTCCGAACGCTTCGGGAACATCGTCACATCGGGATCCTGATCGATCAAAAATACAATGAGGGAATCGAATCGTTGTTCTTCGGTCGTCCGGCAATGACCAGTCCGGCCTTTGTCGAGCTTTCGCAGCGTTTTTCCTGTCCCCTTGTCCCGGTTAGATTCGAGCGACTGAAGGGGGCGACTTTTCGTTTCACTTTCTACGAGCCAGTGCCGGTGACCAATCCTGACGGCACGATTCGGGACGTCGCAGAGTGTATCGCCGAAGCCCACAGCATGCTCGAACGCTGGATACTCGACCGGCCCGGCCAGTGGATATGGCTGCATCGGCGCTGGAAATCAGGGGCGGGCGCACCAGATTGAGTTCTGGCGCATTCAAAACCCGACAGCAGATGAACCATGAGCGATGAACATTTCGACTTTTTCGTTATCGGAGGAGGTTCCGGTGGTGTGCGGGCTGCGCGAATCGCAGCGGGGCACGGCGCGAAGGTCGGCCTTGCCGAGGCGAACCGCCTTGGCGGTACGTGTGTCAATCTTGGCTGTATTCCGAAAAAGCTCTTCGCCTACGCGGCGGACTATGGGCTTCACCTTCAGGATGCCCGAGGCTATGGCTGGCGAACCGGACACCGCGCGTTCGACTGGAAGACTCTGCGGGATGCCAAGGATCGCGAAATCGCACGTCTCAATGGCATCTACGAAACGATGCTGAAAAATGCCGGAGTTGCGCTCCATAACGGCCACGCGCGCTTTGTCGATACGCATTCTGTCGCTGTCGGCGAACAAAACGTAACTGCGGACACGATTCTCGTTGCGACCGGCGGCCACCCGCGCCTTCCGGATATTCCGGGTCGGGAACATCTGGTGACTTCAGATGATATGTTCTGTCTTGCCGAACTGCCGGACAGCATCGTCATCGTCGGCGGCGGCTATATCGGCGTCGAATTCGCGCGCATCATGCTTGGGCTGGGCGTTCGGGTGACGCTCATTCACCACGGCGACATGGTCTTGCGCGGTTTCGACATGGATATAAGGCGATTCGTCTGCAAGGAGCTGGCGTCTCACGGCGTCGAACTCATCCTGAACACCGAAATGACGGGCGTTCGGCGCGTTGACGAACGGTCTCTTACGGTCGAAACCGATGCAGGACGCGCCCATACGTGTGGCCTCGTTCTCGCCGCCATCGGTCGGCGACCGAACATAAACGGCCTTGATCCGGACGCCGCGAATGTGGAAACCAACGCCGAAGGCCACATCCTTGTCGATGAAAACCACGCGACCTCCGCGAGACACATCTACGCGGTCGGAGACGTTTCCAGCGCACTTCAGTTAACGCCGGTTGCCCTCGCCGAAGGGCACATGGTCGCGGACATGCTGTTTTCCGGAAAGCCTTCAAGGCAAATGGATTACGACTGCATCCCCACAGCCGTCTTCTCGAACCCGCCGATCAGCGCCGCGGGCCTGACGGAGGAACAGGCCCGTGCACGCGGTTATGACGTCGAAACGTACAGCTCGAGATTCACGCCGCTCAAACATACGATCTCGGGACGGGATGAGCGCACATTGATGAAGCTGGTCGTTGACCGCAAAACGCACCGCGTGCTCGGCTGTCACATGGCTGGTCTGGACGCTCCGGAAATCATGCAGGGCTTTGCCGTTGCGCTCCGCCTCGGAGCCACGAAGGACGACTTCGACCGGACAATCGGAATTCACCCGACATCCGCGGAGGAGTTCGTGACAATGCGCACCCCGGACGCGAAGAGAAAACCCTAACCCGCCTGTTTGTCGCTCGCGCTGGCCGCTTCTGACTGCATTCGCGCCACAGCCTGTTCATAAACGCGGTGAATGCGCTGCTGCATCCATGCCCGGTAGAAGGGCGAAAGCGGCTCCGGCGGGCCTTCGGAGGAACGGATTCCGTCTGAAAAGATGTACCCCATGAAACCGATGAAGGCCTTGATTCCCGGCATCGGCGGATAGCGGGCGGGATTCTCGTTTTGCAAGAGGCGATAGCGGGTCATGAAGCTGTCTTCGTCAAGAACCGAGGCGACGGTGTCCGACTCCTGCATACGGACACACATACGGGTCAGCTCGCGCCCGCGCGTACTGCCGTCCCGCGTTTCGTCCGAGAGAAGCAGGGAGAGCTCGGATGGAAGACCGGGCATCGAAGCACCGCAGAAATGATAGCCATAGGCTTGCCGCAAATACTGGTGCGCGGAGAACTGCTGATCGTCACCCTTCTTGATCTCCGTAACAAGGATGCCAACCCGGATATCTTCGATGTCGGCTTCCGACATGCCGAATCGACGCATATAAGGCTCAAATGCATCGAACGATCTCCGCTCGAGGTAGTATGGCACGTACGTACCGTCAAGTTCGTTGTCCTTGCCGGTATGGAACAGATCATGGGCAACGGCTACGATGATCTGCCGAAGAGCGACATCCAGACCGGAAGTCCGTCCCGTTACATATTCCTCGCCGTCAACGGCGATCATATTGAGAAGCGTCACCTCGCGAAAATGCACCGTGCAGTGATAAGCATCCTCCGGCAACTTGTCGCCGCTGGCTTCCGCAAGCACAGCGCCTGTGAGAGCCGCATTCACGAGCGGATTGCCCCGGCCCTCCTGCGCCGTCACCCCGCGCGAATCAATATAGGCAGCGATAAGAGCCGGCAAGCTGGGGCCGCTCCCGCTCTGCCAGTCGGCAAGCGTGTTACGCAGCGCCGACGCGTAGCGTCCCTTGTCGTTCTCGAAATACGGGAAGTCGAACAGACGCTGAAGTTTTCGCCCGGCGAAAATGAAATCATCTTCGAAACCGAAGGCACAACGATCGATGACCTCCCGGACATCTCCCGGCCCATGATGAAGAAATTCCCGACTCTCCATTCCATCGATCGCATTGCGCTGCGCTTCGAGAAGGTACTTCCAGGATTCAGGAGTTGACGTCATCGGACCGGCGTACTCTTCGTTTGTTCTACACGTACCATAAAGCGAAACGCGGGCAAAAAAGGCAAGTCTATTTATGACGCTTGCATTTCCGAGGGCAATTACCTAATTGTTGGCTGTTTTTGTCAAGCGAGGTATAACGACGATGACGGGCAAATGGAAACCAGACAGCTGGCGCGAAAAACCTGCGAAGCAGCTGCCCACGTACGAGAACCCGAAGACCCTTTCCGAGGTGGAAAAAACGCTTCGCGGCATGCCTCCACTTGTTTTTGCGGGCGAAGCGCGCAACCTGAAAGCCCAGCTTGGCGACGTGTGCGCAGGACAGGCCTTTGTCCTTCAGGGCGGGGACTGCGCCGAGAGCTTTGCGGAATTCGGAGCGGATAAAATTCGCGATACGCTCCGGGTTATCCTTCAAATGTCCGTCGTCCTGACGTTTGCCGGATCGGTGCCGGTTGTAAAAATCGGTCGGATGGCGGGCCAGTTCGCCAAACCGCGTTCCGAAGATTTCGAAACAAAGGACGGCCAGACCCTGCCGAGCTACCGCGGCGACAGCATCAACGCCCTGCCCTTCACCGCGGAAAGCCGGATACCGGACCCAATGCGCATGCTACAGTCCTATCATCAGGCTTCGGCGACGCTAAACCTTCTGCGCGCCTTTACGAAAGGCGGCTACGCCGACCTGAACCGCGTTCACCGCTGGAACCTGGACTTTGTCAAAGACAGTCCTCTCGGCGAGCGTTACGAAGATCTTGCGCGGAGAATTGACGAAGCGATGGCGTTTATGGCCGCCTGCGGCGTGACGAGCGAAACCGTTCCGACCATCCGGGAGACGGATTTCTTTACGTCTCACGAAGCGCTGCTGCTGCCCTACGAAGAGGCCATGACACGCGTCGACAGCCTGACGGGCGACTGGTACGACACGAGCGCGCACTTCCTGTGGATCGGCGCACGCACCAATCAGGACGACCACGCACAGGTGGAATATGTAAGGGGGATCAAGAACCCGCTTGGGCTCAAAATCCAGCCCTCCATGACCAGCGACGAACTGATCCGCCTGATCGACAAACTCAACCCCGGAAACGAGGCCGGTCGTCTGACCCTGATTTCGCGCATGGGCCACGGAAAGGTCGAGGAAGCGCTTAAGCCGCTCCTTAAGGCCGTGCAGAGCGAAGGCCGTCAGGTTGTCTGGTCCTGCGACCCGATGCACGGGAACACAATCAAATCCTCCACCGGCTACAAGACGCGCAAGCTCGAGCACGTTCTCGCGGAGGTAAAGGGCTTTTTCGCGGCACATGCCGAAATCGGCACCCATCCCGGTGGCGTCCATTTCGAGTTGACCGGACAGAACGTCACCGAATGCGTCGGCGGCGCGGAAAACATCACGGACCTGAACTTGTCGGAGCGCTACCACACTGCCTGCGACCCGCGCCTCAACGCCAACCAGGCACTGGAACTGGCATTCCTGCTGGCTGAGGAGTTGCGGGCGATGCGGGGGGCAAAAGGGACGCCTTCGGTTGCTGCGGCGGCGGAATAGGGCGGCCTTTTCCAAAGGGCCCGGCCCCGCCCAACCCTCCCCCTATTCCAAGGGGGGAGGGTAATAGATTGAGAAAGAATGACCAAACCCGTGAATATCCTTCTCGTGCAGCTAAATCCGGTCGTCGGCGACCTCCCGGGCAACCTCGGCAAAATCCGCAAGGTTCGCGACGAGGCCGCGCCGAATGTCGATCTGATCCTGTTCCCCGAGATGATCGTTACCGGCTATTCGCCCGAGGACCTTGTCCTCAAGCCCTTTTTCCTCAGGCGAGTCGAGGATGGCGTTCACCGTCTTGTTGAGGAAAGCAAGGGCGACAAACGTATTCTGGCCGTCGCGGCACCCTGGCGGGAAGGCAGCATGACTTATAACGCCGTTATCCTGATCCGCGATGGGGTCATCCTTCAAACGATCGCCAAGCACCATCTGCCGAATTACGGCGTTTTCGACGAACTGCGCGTTTTCGCCCCGGCTCCGTTGCCCAAACCCGTCGAAATTGGCGGCTGCAAGGTCGGACTCATGGTTTGCGAGGACATGTGGTTCGCCGACGCCTCCGCACATCTCAAGGCGCATGGCGCGGAAATCCTTGTTGTGGTCAACGGATCTCCTTACGAGGCCAGCAAGGATGACCTGCGCGTCCGTGTCGCCGGGAAACGCGTGGCCGAAACCGGTCTGCCCCTTGTCTATCTAAATCAGGTCGGCGGTCAGGACGAACTCGTGTTCGACGGCTCCTCGTTCATGCTCGACCATACCGGAAAGATCGTCCTGCAACTGGAAGAATTCGCCGAAGACCGCTTTTCGCTTGAACTGCGCCACAGCGGTGCGCATTGGCGCGCCGCCAACGCTTCCCTCGCACGGACGCACACGGGCGCGGAATCAATTTATATGGCACTTGTTCTTGGCTTGCGCGACTACGTGAGAAAGAACGGATTTCCCGGCGTTCTGATCGGCCTTTCGGGCGGAATCGACAGCGCGCTGTGCGCAACTCTCGCCGTTGATGCGCTCGGTGCTGAAACCGTCCATGCCGTCATGATGCCCTCGCCCTATACGTCGCAGGCGAGCCTTGACGATGCCGCCGCGCTTGCAACCAATCTCGGCATCCGGCTCGATAGCATCGGCATCGAGGATCCCATGAGAACCTTTGGAGATTTATTGTCCGGCCATTTCGACGAATCCACGCCCGGCATTACTTTCGAGAACATCCAGTCCCGCTGCCGGGGACTTATCCTGATGGCGTTGTCGAACAGCTCCGGCAAGATGGTCCTGTCCACCGGGAACAAGTCCGAGATGGCGGTCGGGTACGCGACGCTCTACGGCGATATGTGCGGCGGCTTCAATCCGCTCAAGGATCTTTACAAGATGCAGGTCTATGAACTGGCCCGCTGGCGCAACGCACACCGTCCGAGTAACGGCCTTGGCCCAGAGGGTGCCATCATCCCGGACAACATCATAACCCGCGCGCCCAGCGCCGAACTGAAGGCGGACCAGACCGATCAGGACAGCCTGCCGCCCTATGACGTGCTGGACGACATCCTGAGCTGCCTGATCGAAAAAGACATGGGCCGCGACGAGATCGTCGCCCGGGGACACAGCCGGGAACTCGTCCTCCGCGTCTGGCGGCTGCTCGACATGGCCGAATACAAGCGAAGACAAGCGCCTCCTGGTATCAAGATCACCTCCCGCGCCTTCGGTCGCGACCGCCGCTATCCCGTCACAAACCATTTTTCAAAAGCGGATGAGTAGGAAAAACCCTTGCAATGGGCCGCTCTAATACGCATATCTTATTCTACTGTCTCCAGAGAAGAAGAAAGATAACAAGGTCGATTGATCCATGACTATCCGCGTTCGCTTCGCCCCCTCGCCCACGGGCCTTCTCCATGTCGGCAATGCCCGTACGGCTTTGATTACGTGGCTTTTCGCGCGTAGAAACGGCGGGCATTTTCTGCTGCGCATCGACGACACCGACACCGAGCGCTCGAAGCCTGAATACGAGGAGGCCATCGAGTCCAGTCTCGTCTGGATGGGCATGGACTGGGACGAGAAAACCCGGCAGCGCGCGCGTCTTGAACGTTATGACGAGGTTATTGGACAGCTGAAGCAGGATGGCTGGCTTTACGCATGCTACGAGACTCCCGAAGAGCTCTCCCTCAAGCGAAAAACGCAGCTCTCCCGAGGCCTGCCGCCGATCTACGACCGTTCGGCTCTCGAACTCGGCGACAAACAGCGGGCAAGGTACGAAGCGGAAGGCCGCGCGCCGCACTGGCGGTTCAGACTCAACCACGCTCCGATTGAGTGGCAGGACATGGTCCGCGGACCTGTCAAATTTCAGGGCGATACCATGTCGGACCCGGTCGTGATCCGCGAGGATGGCCGCCCGCTCTACCATCTGTGCTCTGTTATCGACGACGCCGACTACGGCATGACCCATGTCGTGAGGGGCGAAGACCACGTTTCGAACACGGCGACTCACATACAAATGTTCCGCGCAATCGGTGCGACGCCGCCCGAATTCGCCCACTTGCCCCTTATTTCGGATATCGAAGGCGGCAAGCTCTCCAAGAGACTTGGATCAATGAGCGTTCGCGAATTGCGCAAGGAGGAAGGGCTCGAGCCAATGGCCCTTGTCAGCCTGCTCGCGCGCCTTGGCTCGTCCGACCCGATCGAGCCATTCTCGGCCATCGAGCCGCTGATCGAAGCGTTCGACTTTGGTAAATTCTCCAAAGGTGCACCGAAGTTCGATTTCGAGGAATTGCTGCGCCTCAACCAGAAAATCCTCCACCAGACCGACTACGATACAGTCCGGGTACGTCTTGCGAACAGCGGCCTTCCTGAAGTGACGGAAGGTTTCTGGTACGGAGTCCGCCCGAACCTTACGCGCCTTGCCGATATCAAGGAATGGTGGGAAGTCGCCACCGGCCCGGTCGAGGCCCCGGTCGACGACACCGATTACTTGTCTGCGGCCGCATCCCTCCTCCCGGCAGAGCCCTGGAACGAAGACACCTGGAAGGAATGGACCGATTCCATTAAGGCGAGCACGGGCCGCAAGGGCAAGGAGCTGTTCATGCCACTGCGTCTTGCGATTACCGGAATGAGCCACGGCCCGGAGCTGGGGACCCTGCTCCCGCTGCTGGGCCATGAGAAAGTCGCGGGACGACTGAAAGCAAACCGGGCCGCCTGAACAGGGCAGCCCGGAACTTTACATGTTAACCCGCCGCTATTGCGACAGGTGAAGCGTCGAGATTTCCTTCGCGATTTTTACGAAAACAGGCAGAAGATCCTCGACATCCTCCGCTTCCTCGTAATTGGCAGAGCCCGAACAGGACTCAAAGGTATCCCGCGTGGTGTCATTCGCTCCGCTTGTGAAAATCACCGAGTAAATTGAAATCCCGTCACTCCGCATCCGCTCACAGATATTAACGAACCGGTCGTCAAGCAGACTACTGGGATTTGTGGTGCCAAGCAGCTTGTCATTCTTTCGCATATAAGCTGTCTTGTCGTTCTGGTAAAAGCCGTTGTTGCCGTCCGTCATGATCACAGCGTATTTGCGCCAGTACTTGTCATTGTATTGCTTGCCGGACTCGAACGGCTCCGTCGGCGAAAGAACACGCCATCCCCACGCCATTCCAACGACGCTCAGCGTCCCTCCCCGGTTCCAGTACGTCAACTCCTTCGCTGCATCGATCAGCGTGTCCTGACTGCTGGTGAGGGGCGTAATCGGGTTGGTGACCGGGCATCCCGTGTTCGGACCGCGTTTGTCGTTTTTCTTTGAGGACGTGACTACATTCACTTCATATTCGTCCCGCATTTGCAGTTCCGTCACATGTTTCGTGACAATATTGTCGTCATCCCACCAGTTGTTTGAACAATCGCTCGAAACGTAACCCGATTCGTCGTCTCCCTGCTCCCATCCGCTTCTGCCGGGATCACACTTCGGATGATCTGACTCCCACCAGAACGGAGCCCACTTCCCTCCGTCAACCGTATCGGTATCGTATTCGTCGTCGTCCGAGGCGCGCGCCATGACACAACCCGCCCACATGTCACTTTCTGCCGGGTTGTAAACAACCCCCTCCGGAAGATGTCCGGACTGGATGAAATCCGGGTTCGACGCGATGCTGCCGATATTGACGGTCGCCGAATAAGGAACGATGGCGATCCGTATGTACTGCGGATCGCGCACGCGGGAGAACATTGTATTTATAAACGCCTGGGTAGCTTTCTGAAGCTCGATATAGCGACCGCCCGTTTCCATGGATCCGGTTACGTCAAGGACAAGCACGACCTCGATCCCCTGCACTTCGCGCGTTACCTGCGTCCGTGCAGCGACGGGAATCTCATTTACACCGACAAGGCGCAGAAATCGCGTATTAAAATCGGCCTTCGCCGAAACGTTGATCTTCTCGCCGTCGATAGCGACCTTAAGATCGTAGGTTGTGCCGAGCTTTTCCGGCGGATAGTTGGCATCGAAAAACTTTTCCAGTTGCACACGGAGCTCAGCCTCGTCAACTTCCGACGAGGCCGCGGCAAGCGCGGCGGCGTCGAGTGCATGGGAAAGCCGCTCTCGGACCATGTAGGCCTGGGCCGTCTCAAGCGCCATGCCCGTAACACCGACGATAACCGGCAATGCGATCACGAACATCGGCGCGATCGCGCCTCCGCGATCGTTAACATAACGGGTCAAACCGGACACCGTACGATCGATCAGGGTTTTCATACTGCTGTACATTCTATCCTCCTGCCGGATTACCAGCACTGATCGTCACGCTCGACAATCGGGCTTTTGCGCCCCCTGACAAAGGCGATCTCTTCCATTTCAATCGGTCCTGTCAGGGGAGATGAAAAAATGGGGCTGTGCGTATACCGAACCGTGACCGCAAGAACACCATCGCCCTTGGCACCAAGGCCTATAACCGAGGTCAGAATAGCGTCGTCGACCGTCATGCCGTCTGTGGTTTCGCGCCAGCAAATGTCGGCATCGTCATCCTCAACGAACTCAATGCTGACAACGTCGACACCGAGCGTCCCGGAATCGTATGGCGCCATTGTAAGACGGGCGGCCTCAATGGCTTCCTCAATGTCCTGCGTGGTCACCGAACGCTTTCGAGCGATCAGATCGGCCGTGACCTGCGAGGCACGAATCGTCTTTTGCCCGGCGAGCACGGCATTACCCGTGTCCACAATCCCCAGCAGAATGAGTATCAGCAGAGGAAACAAAAGTGCTGCCTCGATCGCGGCGACGCCGTCCTCGTCCCGAAACAGTTTCTGCGTCCGGTTCGACAGCCTGCGCGTCATGTTTGTCCTTCGAAATCGCACGGCTCTACCTGCAAAACGTTTGTTGACATGAACAACACCCGGGCGTCCGGACCGCCGATGGCCGTTCCGAGAACGGGTGTCAAGAACGTGTAATAGTACCCGGTCCGGACAAGAACGACATCACTTACGCCTCCTGTTGCGAACCCTCTGGACACCATCCCCCCATCCTCGTCGAACAATGGCTCGTAACTCGACACGCTCATGAAACTGTCGTCGGGCATGGCGACAGTTTCAACGAAAACGTTGTCCTGGCAGTTGGGAATCGTAACCGCGTGCGAGCAAAGGGCCGCTCGAAAGTCAGCTTCAGCGTCGGCCGCGTCCTGGAGCTCACAGGTGCGAATCATGCGGGAAGCAGCACCCGTCCCCCCTTCCAGAAGGAAACCCGTCGTATAGGCAAGAGCGACCTCGATGACAGCGATGATCGCAAACGTAAAGGGAATTGCGACGATGCTGAACTCGATGGCCGTTGCGCCACCGGTTTCTCGCCGCCAGTTTCGAAAGGACTTCGTCATTCCCGGCCTTAATTCTGGTTTCGCATATGTTCAGCGGGCCTCGTTCTCCGGCCCGACTTCTATCCTAGCTGCATGATCTTTAAGGTGCATTTAATTGTTTTCGACATTCGTTCTAAATTTTATTTTCTATCGATTTCATTTCACCGAAAATTATCCGACCAAAGAGATCAAACGCTCTTCATAATTAACACTCTTTTCACAAGGATTTTTCAGCTTTCAAGGTGGATGCTTGGGACTGGAAGGGTGCCGAGAAGGGGCTCGACTCGCGGCGCGCGCGAAGGAACCGGCGTCAAGCCCATCGATGCCGAAGCATCTGGCGTCCGGCTAATTCTTTAGGCCAGGCTCGGAACGATGATTCGTTATTCCAAATGCGATCTGAACGCACCACACGCTTTCCAAACCATCATTCCGGGAATGGATAAGTATTTCGATATGGCGATTACCGCTACCTCGCGCATGGCTGCAGGCCAAGCACCCGAGGAAAAATCCTAGAAATTCCCGGTTTCACAACCCCGACCGATGCAGAGATATTCGACGAGGCCGTTGGTGTTCATCTCCGTTCCCAGGACGACGGGACCGCTCGCGTCAAATGCGAGAAAGATGGATACGGCAACGATCATGAACAGAAACCCTGAAAACAGAATGGCCCAGAACTCTTCACGGCTCTTCTTCTTGTATCGGGTGATCTGCGACATCTCACTCTCCACGCCTGCCCGTTACTCATGCTTTAGCGCATACTAATATTATATTTGTATTTTCAAAAAACTACCATTGGTTTTAATTCCATTTTATCTAAAATTTTTCTCAAATTGCCGACAACGCGGCAGTTTCCGCCTGCGTCAAATTGATTCATCCTTATTCACCGGCCCCGTTCCGGAACGCTTGAATATTACCCGCTGATAGGGCACGGTATCCGCCATGAGCGATAGAATCTACATATACGACACGACCCTCCGCGACGGCGCACAAACGGCTGGCGTGGACTTTTCATCTCCCGACAAGAAAGCCATCGCGCGTGCGCTCGATGCGTTCGGCATCGACTACATCGAAGGCGGCTGGCCAGGCGCGAACCCGACGGACGATCAGTTCTTCGCCGATCCGCCCACCCTCAAGAACAGCACATTCACAGCATTCGGCATGACCAAAAAGACCGGGCGCTCCACGGCGAACGACCCGGGCCTGAGCGCGGTGCTGAACTCGACGGCCAAGGCCTTTTGCATCGTCGGAAAGACGTGGGACTTTCATGTCGACGTGGCGCTTGGCATTACAAATGAGGAAAATCTCGAAAATATCCGCGAAACCATGGCAGCGGCCAGGGAGAAGGGTGAAACCCTGTTTGACGCCGAACATTTTTTCGACGGCTACAAGGCAAACCGGGACTATGCGCTTCAGTGCCTGAAATCCGCCCATGAAGGCGGCGCACGCTGGATCGTGCTGTGCGACACGAACGGCGGCACAATGCCTTACGAGATCGAAGAGATCGTTCGGGACGTAACCTCGGTCGTGCCGGGTGAATGCCTCGGTATTCATACCCATGATGATACCGGCAACGCGGTCGCAAATTCCATCGCGGCCGTTCGCGCCGGTTGCCGAATGGTACAGGGGACCCTGAACGGCCTTGGCGAACGTTGCGGGAACGCCAATCTCATAACGCTTATCCCCAATCTGGCATTGAAGATGGGATTCGATGTCGGAATTCCGCATGAACGTCTGGCGAAGCTCCGCCAGCTTTCGCGTTCACTGGACGAAATTCTCAACCGGGCTCCGGCGACCCACGCCCCCTACGTCGGCGACCGCGCCTTTGCGCACAAGGGGGGGCTTCACGCCTCCGCAATCCTGAAGAACCCCGTCTGCTACGAACACGTAACGCCAGAGACAGTGGGGAACCAGCGCAAGATCCTGGTTTCAGATCAGGCCGGGCGCTCGAATATGATCGCGCGACTGAACGAACTCGATATCAGGGTGGACCCGAAAGATCCTCTGGTCCAAAAGCTCGTCGACGTTGTCAAGATCCACGAGGCGGACGGCTACGCCTATGATGGCGCGGAAGCTTCGTTTGAGGTTCTCGCCCGGCGCACACTCGGGCAGGTTCCGGTCTATTTCAAGGTGGAGCGCTTTTCCGTCACGGACGAGCGCCGCTATAACGCCCGCGGCGAACTGACCACCGAGTCCGAAGCCAGCGTCAAAGTCCGCCTCGGCGACCAGGTCGTCCACACCGTCGCGGAGGGGAACGGTCCGGTTCATGCCATCGACGTAGCCATGCGCAAGGCTCTCGAGCCCGTTTACCCGGCCCTGCGCGACATGCATCTCGTCGACTACCGGGTGCGTATCCTCAAGCCTCAGGATGCCTCAGCCGCCATGCCGCGCGTGCTCATCGAATCCGCGTCGACTCGCGATCCGGACAAGCACTGGTTCACGATCGGCGTTTCGACAAATATCATCGATGCCTCTTTCGATGCGCTCCGGGACAGCTATATGTACAAGCTGCTCAGGAATAACGTGGCGAAAGCATGAGGATATCGAGAACCCCGATCACAAACCGCCGCGGACAGACCATGTATGTCCGCTACGAAAAGCCCGCCGATTCCATCGGAAACGAGCCGCTGGCGATCGTTCAGCACGGCTACTCCGGGTCAATGGACCAGCCGCATATACGGGCCATCGCGGAAACCTTTCGGAGGCATGGATTCACCACCCTGTCGCTTGACGCGACGCACTCCTTCAACGCGAGCGACGGGAACCTTGAGGATTCCAGCATCCTCACACACCTGCACGATCTTGAAGATTGCATCGGCTGGGCGAAAGGTCAGACGTGGTACCGGGAACCTTTCGCGCTAGCAGGCCAGTCGCTGGGTGGCTACACGGTTCTTCACTACGCGGAAGAGCATCCGGAGGAAATCTCGCTGCTCTTCCCGTGTTCCGCGGTCACAACCGGCAAGAAACTTGCCGAGGCCTTTGAGCGCAATCTTCCGGGCACCATTTTCAGCGACTGGAAAAACAAGGGCTTTCAGGAAATCGAATCCTGGGACGGTTCCGGAAAACGCGGGAGACGCCCCTTTTCGTGGCTGACCGGCATGGCTGGATATGACGCTTACGAAAATATCGAAAAACTGACGATGCCGGTACTGATGGTTGTCGGCTCGAACGACATCCCGACGCCGCCGGACCATCAACTCATGTTCTACAATCTTTTGCCCGAGCCGAAGGAAATGCACATCATCCCCGGCTCCGACCACAGTTTCAGCGAGGCGCCTCACCGCGAGAAAATGGCGGAAATTCTGGGGAAATGGATTGAAGAAAATCGATAACGGTCAATTCAGAGCTTACTGCGCCACGAAACCGTACGCCCTGTCGGTCGCAGCGATACGCCTGGCATCAGACGCGGCCTTTTCCGTCATGTCGACTCCCTCTTTTTCCTGTTCGTGAATAACCGCCGGACACAACGCGCCGGGCCGTTCGCAAAAATCGGCTTTTTCGGGCCCCGTCGTTGCCAGCATGGCAAGAATGATAAGCTCAACCGCGCTCATGGCTGTTCCTCCAGTAAGGTCTTGTCATTTCAGCGTATGAAAACTAATGTCCGGCAAACCGGCAATTACGACGTTGAGTTCCAATGAGCGGTACAGATTCGAGCAAAATCGGCGACATGGCCAGTGACAACCCGGTCGTTGTCCTGGTCGACCCGCAGCTTGGCGAGAATATCGGCGCGGCGGCACGGGCGATGCTCAATTGCGGTCTCGTGGAACTGAGGATCGTCCGTCCACGCGATGGCTGGCCGAACGACCGGGCCTTCGCGACCTCTTCAGGCGCACTTGCAAAAATGCCGCCGCCAAAGGTCTTCGCCACCACCGCCGAGGCCGTCGCAGATTGTCATTTCATCGCGGCGACGACGGCACGCCCGCGCGAACAGGTCAAGCCGATTTATACCGCCCGCGCTCTTGCGGGCGAGGTTCGGTTGCGCTCAAGCGAAGGCCAGCGCTGCGCCCTGCTCTTCGGGGCCGAGCGCACAGGACTCGAAAACGACGATATCGCGCTGTCGCACGCGATCGTGACCATTCCGCTCAATCCCGGCTTCTCCTCGCTCAACCTCGCACAGGCGGTCCTT
>RZZS01000006.1 GCA_009929775.1 Alphaproteobacteria bacterium | reverse complement strand
CACCCCGCCCCGCTCGCCGATGAGTCACATCGACCTGTCGGACATCCTCTGGCCGCCGCTCTCGCAGCAACTTGCATCGGCCGACGCCTGGGTCGTGAACGAGAGCATCGTGCGGATTGGCGATCTTTACTGGGGCGGCGCGGATATGACCCTCGGGCCGATGGACGCGAGTCCGTTCCCGATGTTGCTGAATCGCCTGTTCGACGCCAATGTTCCTTACCGGATTTCCTTCCTGATCGAGGGCGGCGGCGCTTACGCGACAACGCTGCGCGCGTTTCTCGCAACCATTCTCGGCGTTACGAACGCCCTGAACAAACAGATCAAATACTCTCTGGAGGGCCTGATAGCCCTGGCCCGCAGCGAGCCGGTCGTTCGCCTGCGGGTATCGGTTGCCACCTGGGCCCCCTCGAATAACCTCGGGCTGATGCAGGACCGGTTGTCCAACCTCGTTCAGGCACTGGAAAGCTGGGGTTACTGCCAGGTATCGGAATTTTCCGGCGACCCGCTCGATTGCGTGATGTCTTCGGCTCTCGGCATCCATTGCGCTGGCACTGCGCCGATGGCGATCGCCCCGATGTTTGAAGTCATGAAACTGATGCCGTGGCAACGCCCCTCCAGCCCGTTCGAAAAAGGCTCGATTTTGTTGCGGACCCCGGACGGAAAGGTTTGGCCCTACGCAACCGGTACGAACATTACGACGACGTGGTTCGACCTTGTCTTCGCCCAACCGGGCGCGGGCAAGTCGGTGCTCCTCAACTCGATGAATCTCGGCACCTGCCTGACCCCGGGCCTCGCCCAGCTGCCGTTCGTGGCCATTATCGACATCGGCCCGTCCTCATCGGGCCTCGTTTCGCTAATCAAGGAATCGCTGCCACCAGAGCGCGCGCACGAGGCATCCTACTACCGCCTGCAGATGGCACACCAGTTTGCGGTCAACCCCTACGACACCCAGCTTGGCCTTCGCTACCCGCTGATCGATGAGCGTTCTTATCTCGTTGAACTGCTGACGTTGCTTTGCACGCCCCCCGGGTACGAGCGACCCTATGACGGGATTCAGCAGCTCTCGGGTCTGGTGGTCGATGAAATGTACCGATGGCGGCACGACAAGATGGCCAATGCCGAGCCGCGCCCTTATCTGCCTCGTCTCGACCACGATGTCGACGACGCGCTCCAGAAATTCAATGTCCACCTTCCGACCGACCCGTACTGGTGGGATGTTGTCGATCGTATGTTCGACCTCGAACAATACCACATTGCCAACCTTGCCCAGAGACATGCGGTGCCGACGATTTCGGATGCCATTACCGCCTCGCGCCGCCCCCAGATCCGGTCTCTCCTCGAAGAAACGGCGATCGGCTTTTCAACAGAAACCGTTATCAGCGCTTTCGAGCGGATGGTCACCTCGGCCATTCGCGAATTTCCCATTCTGTCTTCAGTTACACAATTCGAGATCAAGGATGCGCGGCTCGCCTCGCTCGACCTGATGGACGTCGCTCCGCAGGGGGACGAGGTCGCAGACCGCCAGACCGCCATCATGTACATGCTCGCGCGGCACGTTCTGGTTCGCAACTGGTGGTCGGGTCCGGATGCCCTTTCCCAGGTCCCTGAAAAGTACAAGCACTACCATGAAGTCCGACTGCAAGAGATTGCAGAAACGCCCAAGCGCCTGTGCTATGACGAGTTTCACCGTACGAACAAGTCCTACTCGGTCCGATCGCAAGTCGTCCGGGACGTGCGGGAAGGCCGAAAGCGCGGCGTCCAGATCGTTCTTGCCTCGCAACTTCTCGACGACTTCGACGACGACATGGTCGATCTCGCGACCGGAATATGGGTTTGCGGCTCAGGCATCTCGGATCAGGCCGTCGAGAAGATCCGCGAAAAATTCGGTCTGTCGGACACGGCTCGCAGCATCATCCGCTACCGCCTGACCGGTCCGAAGGCCGGGGGGGCGCCCGTCCTCTTCGTGCTTGGAACGACGTCCGGCCGCTACGAGCAACACCTGATCAACACGCTCGGCCCCATCGAGCTCTGGGCGTTGTCGACGTCGTCCGAGGACGTCGCGATTCGCAACCGGCTTTACTCCCGCCTCGGAGCCTCTCGCGCGCGGCAAATGCTCGCCGTAAACTTCCCCGGCGGCAGTGCGCGCAGCGAAATCAAGCGCCGGATTCACATGCGCGCGGACAAGGGCGAGACGCGATCGGCATCCCAGAGCGCCGTTATTGCCGAAATCGTTGAGGAACTCGTCGAGGCCAGCCTTAAGAAACTCAACAAAACGCCTGAAGATTTCTTCGATCTTGAAGAGGACGAACCACCGCCCGCCAAGGTGGCGACCATCGTGCAAACCGAGGATGACGAATCCGACGCGGAGGGCAAGCCCGGCTCATGACGACCTACGCAGAAAGCATTAAAAAGCGTCGGGCCGAGCGTGGGCGTGTTCAGTTAAGAGATACGACCCAGAACATCCCGACCGACGAGCCCGTCAAAAAGGGCCTGCAGTTCAGCGATATCCGCAAGATTTCTAAAGAACGTTTGCTGTACTGGTCGATTGGCGGCTTTTTCGCCCTGATTCTCATCATGCTTCTGTTTTCGTGCGGTCCTCGCCAGGGCACCATGATGTACGGCGTCTGCAAGGTTTTCCTTGAACGCATGGTCCCCTACCCGGACATGGTCCAGATCCGTTTCGTCGAACAATATCCGATGTCAGTGAGAATTGGCTTCAATCAGACCGACACGTTCGGCCAGTACACCTATACGACAATGGAATGCGCATTTCGGCCTGACGAGAAAACGGGGCTGGCCATGGATACTATCTGGGTCATGCGCGCCAACGAGCGCAAGGATGTTCCTCAGGAGATCATCGAACAATTCAATATCGGTATTGCCGCTATTGTAACCAGCGACCCGGTTCTAGACCTTCCTCCGCCGATGCCGAAGGAGATTGTCGATCTCAAGACCGATTGGTAGGATCGATTGTCACCGGAATTTTTCCCGGAAAGTTAGCATGACCGAAGAGTTTCAAGGCAGCCTGCGGCTCTTCACCGGCCTTCCCGCAGGGGAACGCCTGGCGACGGCCCTTTCCACGCTGCCCCGTGAACCGAAAGGTCGTTGGGTCCAACCCGATGATTACCATATTACAATCCGCTTTCTTGGGAGCGTTACGAAAGACCGATTGCCGGATATCCGGGATGCGTTGACCCGCGTTTCCTGCATGCCTTTCGGCATCGAGGTTTCCGGTCTGTCGGTTTTTTCCTCGCGGCGGCAACAACTGCTGTACGCGAAGGTCGTAAACACCCGCAAACTGAACCATCTCTGCGCGAAAGTAACAGATGCGCTTGCTCCGCTCGGATTCGATTTCGGAACGCGATCGTTCGAACCGCACATTACGGTCGCCCGGTTCGACGCGAAAACCAGCCTCGATTCTTTCGTCAGGGAACACGCTCGCGGAATAACGGCAATTTGGCAGGCAGAAGGATTTCACCTGTTCCAGTCCCGATCGACCGAGAAAGGAAGCCCGCGCTACCGATCACTCGGCTGGTACCCGTTCAGCTAATCCATTTGCGCACGGACGGCGCGTCTCCCATGGCCTGATGCATGAGGAAGCGTTTCACCGGTGCCATGCGGGAAACAATCCGCAGACCCGCCCGCCGGGCGACAGATATCGGAAGGACATTATTGCCAAACAGACTGTTGAGAAAATCGGTCCCGGCGGCCATAACCGTGTTGTCGAAGCGGCGCTCGCGCTCATAGCGCGCGAGAACGGCCTGCGCGCCAACATCCCGACCAGCCGCATGCGCTTCGGTCAGGATACCGGCAAGGCACACGACGTCCCGCAAACCGATATTGAGCCCCTGCCCCGCTATCGGATGGATACCGTGCGCTGCGTCCGCGACAAGCGCCATGCGGCTCGAGATGTACGTCCGAGCTAGAACAAGCGAAAGCGGGTAGGCGAATCGCTCGCCAACTCGCGCAACCTCGCCGTACAGATCCGGAAAACGGGCGGTCAGCGCCGCGTTAAACGTCCGATCGTCATAGTCCATCGGACCCTTACGCCGCCCGCCGTGAGTTGTCCAGACGATGGAGGAACGGTGACGCCCCTGCACATCGTCGGTCATCGGCAGAATGGCGAACGGGCCTTCCGCGCGAAAATCCTCAATTGCAGCGTTGCCGTGCGGATTTTCATGAATGACCGTACAGACAACCGCTCGCTGGCAGTAGGATCGCTCCAGGGTCGGCACGCCCATCCGATCCCGCACAAACGATCTGCGTCCATCCGCGCCGACGAGCAGCGATGCTCGCACGGCCTTGCCGCGATCGAGCCTCAAAACCACCCCGTCCTCCTCGGTCACTATGTCCGTCACGCGCCGAGGAGCAAGAAGAGTCAGGTTGTCCGTCTTCCGGGCGGCTTCGATCAGCGTCCGGCGAATCGCGCCGATTTCGGCAATCCAGCCAAAAGATTGCCCGCCTACTTCCTCGCTTCGGAAACGCAGCAGAACCGGGCCGCCGCCTTCGGAAATGCGAATGTCGCGAATCGGGCACGCCGCGCGCTCTATGGATTCCCATACGCCTGCGCCCGCAATCACTTTCTGCGATCCCCAAGAGACCGCCATTGTCCGCCCGTCGGCTGAGGGCGAAGCGGTCGCTTCAGGTTCGGCATGGTCGATACAGATAACGCGCATTCCGCTTCCCGCAAGCGTGAGAGCCAGCGTCAGGCCCGCCATCCCGCCGCCGAGAACGGCTATGTCACTTTTCATCACTGATCCCTTTTTTATTCCGGAGAAAAAACATATGGTTCTAACTGAAATAACTCTTGCATTCGTAATTCAAATTGTTCAACGGTATACGATGTACGCATGGGAGTTATGCCGTAGATGCATGCCTTTTCAGAGGAGTGAGCACAAACATGAAAATGGTCGTAGCAGTTATCAAGCCTTTCAAGCTCGACGACGTCCGGGAATCCCTGACGGCGCTGGGCATTGAGGGCCTCACGGTCACGGAAGTCAAGGGTTTCGGCCGCCAGAAAGGCCAGACCGAGATTTATCGCGGCGCCGAATATTCCGTCAGTTTTCTGCCAAAGGTCAAAATCGAGGTCGCCATTCCCGCCGAACTCGAGGATCAGGTCGTCGAAGCCATCCAGACCACCGCCAATACCGGACGGATCGGCGATGGCAAAATTTTCGTTTACGATCTTACCCGGGCCGTACGCATCCGCACCGGCGAATCCGGCAAGGACGCGCTCTAGTTCAGGCGGCGAAAACGGCATAACTCCCGCGCTTAAGCTGTTTTTCGCCCACTTGAACGACGAGGCAACCATGAAAAGACTTCCTGCCAGATTGGCACTACTCGCCGCATTCGGCGTTTTCGCAACCTTTATAGGACGGGCGGCATACGCGCAGGCCGCCGGGGTTTCCCCGGAAACCGCCTTCATATTCAACACATTCAGTTTCCTCGTCTGCGGTTTCCTCGTCATGTGGATGGCCGCCGGATTTGCAATGCTTGAATCCGGTCTCGTCCGCGCGAAAAACACGGCGACGATCTGTCTCAAGAACGTGGCTCTGTACGCCGTAGCCGGGATCATGTACTACCTGATCGGCTACAGCCTGATGTATGTCGACGTGGAGGGCGGCTGGATCGGCTCGCTCTCGCTGTTCTACAACCCGACCGAAGCGGAGGCCGCGCTTGTGGCCGCCGAAGAGGTCACGGTCGAACTCACCGATGCCGTTGTGGTAGGGAGCGATTACAGCGCGATGTCCGACTGGTTCTTCCAGATGGTGTTCGTCGCCACCGCCGCGTCCATCGTCTCCGGCACGCTGGCCGAGCGCAACAAGCTCTGGCCGTTCATGATCTTTGTCGTCGTGCTAACCGGCCTGATCTACCCGGTTCAGGGCGCATGGACGTGGGGCGGCGGCTGGCTGTCCGAGATGGGTTTCTCCGACTTTGCCGGATCCACCATCGTTCACTCGGTCGGCGGCTGGGCCGCGCTTACCGGAGCCATTATCCTCGGACCGCGCATGGGCAAGTACCTTCCGAACGGACGGGTACAGCCTCTGCCAGGCGCAAACCTGCCGCTCGCTACGCTCGGCACCTTCATCCTGTGGTTCGGCTGGTTTGGTTTTAATGGCGGTTCGGTGCTGGCTTTAGGCAGCGCACAAGCTGTCACGCTGATGTCGCTGGTTGTCGTCAACACCAATCTTGCCGCCGCCGCCGGCGTTGTCGCTGCGATGGCTTATGCAAAACTGGTCTACGGCAAGCCGGACCTGACGCTCGTGCTCAACGGCGCCCTCGCCGGGCTCGTTTCGATCACGGCCGGTCCGGACATCGCGCATCCGGGTCTTGCAATGCTGATCGGTGCTGTTGGCGGTGTACTGTGCTGCGTGTTCATCCCGCTATTCGACAGGATCAAGATCGACGACGTCGTCGGCGCTCTCTCGGTGCACCTGATTCCCGGCATCTGGGGCACGCTCGCGGTCGGAATTTTCGGCGGCGCACCGCTGGTGGCCCAGATCGTCGGCATCGTTGCCGTTGGCATTTTCGTGATAGTCACGAGCACGGCCGTTTGGCTAGCCCTCAAGTTCACGATGGGCCTGCGGGTCGATGAGGTGGAAGAGCGCTACGGACTCGACCGCGGTGAGGTCGGCCTCGAAGCCTATCCGGACTTCGATCCACGTCCGGCACACTAAGCCGCAACCGTTTTCACAGCCCCCCGCCGCATCGCGACGGGGGGCTTTTCCGTGGCAAAAAAGAACCCGGCATTAAACCGGGCTTGCAGTCGAGGGTGTGTAGAAACAGGGTTTAAGGGTGCAAATCGTATTGAACGCCGACCCGGAACTCGTGCGCGCCATATTCGACGTCCGTACTTTCGAGACCGATATCCGTCGAGCCGACATAACGGTACGCGCCGGTAAAGGCGAAACCGTCCCGCACCCGGTAACGCATCCCGCCGCCCATCGTCCAGGCAAGGCCTATATCGCTGTCGCTGACATTGGTGGCGGCACCGCTCGGGTCTTCGATTTTTCCGTCATGAAAAGCGAAACCGATACCGCCCGTTACGAACGGGTTCAAACGCTCCCAGTATTCGTCAAAATTGTAGATTCCGGTCAGCAATACGGTAGTCGTCCGAAGCTGGCCGCCGATTTTATTCTCGCCCCCGGCCGCGATCTCGAGACTGTCCATATCGGCGCTCGCGTAGCCGACTTCCGCCTCGACCGAAACCTTTTTCGTCAGCCGCAAGCCGAGCGCACCCGCAAAAGCGAGGCTGTTCTTCACCTCGAGTTCGCCGCTCGCCGACGCCCGCCCGTCCGAAATGTCGAGCACAGGGTAGACGTTAAGCCCCATATACCCCGCCATGTAAAGGCGCGACATTTTCGCCTGCGCATCGGAGAGCGGCAGCAGCGCAAAGGCGCACGTGGCAGCAAAAGGAAAAATCCTGTTCATGATGTCGAGCCCGGAAGCGGGAAGGAAAAAGTTTCAGCGGACCGAAATCCACAGATAATCGTAGGCTAAATAAAAGGTATATTCAAGGGCGTGCTGACAACAGCGATCACCCCGCTTCCCTGAAACCCGTCCGCCGGAAAATTACGAGATCGGCGCTTCGACCTTCGCGGGGAGATCCGCGGCGATTGGCTCGTCATCGAGCATTTCGATCATGCCACCCGGCTGGATGGCGAAATTAGCGATGAAAAGGGCGTTCGAGTAGTAGACGACCGCGTCCGCAAGATAAAATCCCTGCTCGTTCTTTCCTTCGTAGGAGGCGGGACGGATCGTGCCTTCAATGACCGACTTTGTTTGCGGATCGACGTCCTTGGGAAGATAAGGGTCGCTCGACGCTTCCGCGATCAGGAACGGCCCTTCCTCGCCGCGCACGAAGAAACAGAAGAAACGCAGGTATTCGAGTACGTTTTCTTCTGTTATTTTGATCGGCGCCTTGGCGTTCACCTCGTGGATAGGTGGAGATGTGCCGTTGAGACGGAACAGCTCGCCCGCTTCGGTCAGGTAGTAAATATTGAGTTTCTTGCTCGGCCAGCTCGAATCATGCACGCGGATCAGCGCGACAGTGTCGTAGAACGGCAGGGCGCGCCAGGCGACCTGCGTCGTCTGCGGCGAAACCTTGTATTTACCGTCAATCGGATTGATTTGCTCAAGAAACCCGGCGAGTTCATCGCCTGTGACGCTCTGCCAGTTATCATCTAAATACATCGATTGTACCTGCCTGTCTTTCCGTTTCGTACACACCCGAACGATCATCTATCATGCCAAAGCGGACGAAAGTCGCAATAGGCTGATAGAAAAAATAGCGTATTACCAGCCCTTTTGTAAAAGTTTTTGCCGGTTTGAACAAGCAGAGATTGACAGGAGGCGGCAAACCCGTTATTTCAGTCGCTCTGTTAAAAACGAACACGTCAGTGAACAAGGGTTTGAAAGAGCCATGAAACGCACCTATCAACCGAGCAAACTGGTCCGCGCCCGCCGTCATGGTTTCCGGTCGCGCATGGCGACGAAGAACGGACGTCTTGTCCTCGCCCGCCGCCGCGCCAAGGGACGCAAGCGCCTGTCAGCATGATTTCATGCATGCGACCGCGCACCAGCTCGCACAGCTGCAAACACTAAAAAAACGCGCCGACTTCATAAAGGTTCAGAAGACCGGTCGGCGCTGGGTTTCTAACGGCCTCATTCTTCAGGCCGCCGCCAACGCATCCGGATACAAGGGCATCGGGTTTACCGTCTCAAAGCGGGTCGACAAATCCGCCGTGCGCCGAAACCGCATCAAGCGGCGGCTCCGGGCTGTCGCCGCAGACATATTGCCGCAGACGGCCGTTTCCGGAACCGACTACGTCCTGATCGGCCGTCCGGAAACGCTTTCCCGTCCGTACGCCGATCTGTTGCGCGACTTGCGCTGGTGCCTGAAGAAAATGGACCTGCTGGACAATGTCTAGGAGCGTGTCCGAACGGATCATACGGCTTTACCGTTACGGGCTCTCGCCCTTTTTCGGCAATCAGTGCCGATTTCATCCGACCTGTTCGGCCTATGCGCAGGAAGCGATCCGTCGGCACGGCGCGCTCAAGGGCTGGTGCCTTGCGGCGCTGCGCATTCTGAATTGCCACCCCTATTCCCGGAGACCGTGGACGGACCCGGTACCGGAACGGTTTGCGTGGCGGGACTTCATCCGCTATAAAAAGCCGTTCGATCAAAACCGAAACGCCGCTGGCGACAAGGACGACAAGCATGAACAACCCGAACGATCCCGGCATGCATCCGGAGGACAGGCGTAACCTATTCCTGTTCATGATCCTGGCCGTAATTCTTTATTTCGGCTTCGATGCAATCGTCCTACAGCCGCGCATGGAAGCAATGCGCGTCGCCCAGCAGCAGGAAGCTCTCGAACGTCAGGCACGGCTGGCCGAAACGCCTGATGCGAGCATCGAGATCGTTCCAACGCTCCGCTCCCGAGATGAGGTCGTCTCAGAGGGCCTCCGGGTGCAGGTTTCCAACGATCTGATTTTCGGCTCTATAAACCTCGTCGGAGCCCGGATCGACGATATCCGGTTGCGCAACCATTATGTCACACTTGAGAGGGAGCGGCACGTATCCATTATGACACCTCCCGGTGTCGAGCATGCCCGCTTTGCCGAATATGGCTGGGTGCCTGCATCGGATGACGTCAGCGTGCCAGGACCGAAGTCCGTCTGGCGCGTGCGGGGCGATTCGAAGGACGCCGAACTGACCCCGGACAGCCCGGTTACGCTGTTCTGGGAAAACGGGCAGGGCTTGACCTTCGAGCGAACGCTGACGCTCGATGCGGACTTTCTTTTCACGATGACCGAGCGGGTGATCAACAGTACCGGAAAGGCTGTCACATTGTACCCTTACGCCCTGATCTCCCAGCGCGGAATGCCGGAGGATTTCACGGGCCGCTGGATCATGCACGAAGGACCGATCGGCCATATCCATGACGAGCTGATGGAAAAACCCTACAGCGATTTGAAGGAGAGAGGCACCATCGAAGTCGCCGGACAGAAGGGATGGATCGGGGTAACCGAGAAATACTGGCTGGTGAGCATCCTGCCCCCGCAGGACGGCGACAAGACCTTCCGCTTCGTCTACAAGCCGAAGCTCGGTGACGAAGAGGACCCCCTCTATCAGGTCGACGTTCTTGGGCCGGCCCAAACCGCGGCAGCCGGCGGAGAACTGGTCTACGAAAACCGGCTGTTTGCAGGCGCCAAACGGCTGAAAACGCTTGAGATGTATGAAAAGAATCTCGGGGTACGGCACTTCGACCTCGCGATCGATTTCGGAATGTATTATTTTCTCACCAAACCGTTCTATTACATACTGATTTTCTTCTACGGGGTGGTCGGCAATTTCGGTATTGCCATCCTGATGCTCACGGTCGTACTGCGGGCCGCCGTGTTTCCGCTCGCCAACACTTCGTACCGGTCGTTTGCCAACATGCGCAAAATTGCGCCGCAGATGAAAGAACTGCGCGACAGGTTCGGCGACGACAAAGCAAAGCTGCAACAGGAACTCGTCGAGCTGTACCAGCGTGAAAAGGTTAACCCGATGGCAGGTTGTCTGCCGATTGTGGCGCAAATTCCCATCTTTTTTGCGCTCTTCAAGGTTCTGCAGCTTTCCATCGAGATGAGACATGCGCCGTTTTTCGGCTGGATCCAGGATCTCTCGGCTCCCGACCCGACAACGGTATTCAATCTGTTCGGCCTGTTGCCCTATAGCGTTCCGGGGCCCCTGATGATAGGAGCTTGGCCGTGCTTTATGCTGATCACGATGATCCTCCAGAGGTCGATGCAACCGCCTCCGCAGGACAAGCAGCAGGCCTTTATCATCAACTTCATGCCCTGGTTCATGGTTTACATCATGTCCAAGTTTGCCGCGGGCCTCGTGATTTACTGGACGTTTTCAAACATGCTCGCCATCGTTCAGCAGTACGTCATCATGCGCTCGCTGGGCGTCGAGGTGAAGTTCTTCCAGTTCCGCCGCCCGAAAGAGGACCGCGAAATGGAGAAGGCCGTAGCCGAAGGCCCTGCCGTCCATCCGGGTCTCGAAGTTGCCGAACATGAAATCGAAGAAGCGATGTTCGGCGAGGGCGAGGAAGAAAGAAAGCCGGTAACGCCCCCCCGGCCGAAGAAGAAAAAGAAGAAGAAATGACGGCTGACGTCGCCGACGATACCAATATCGAAGAGGGCCGGAAGCTGTTTTCGGGGCCCTGCGATTTTGTGCTTGGCATTACGGATCTTGCGCAGCTACCTCCTGCGGATTTACCGGAAATAGCGTTCGTCGGGCGCTCGAATGTCGGCAAGTCATCCCTGATGAACGCGCTGACCGGGCGCAAGGCGCTCGCCCGCGTTTCCCACACGCCGGGCCGCACGCAGCAGCTGAATTTCTTCGATCTAGGGGGAGTCTGCCACCTTGTCGATATGCCGGGCTACGGCTACGCGAAGGTTTCAAAGCAACAGCGCAAGGCCTGGGATGCGTTGATCTTCGATTATCTTAAGGGGCGGCCGAATTTGCGCACCGTCTTCGTGCTGATAGACTCGCGCCATGGCGTCAAGGATAGCGATGGGCACGTGTTCGATCTTCTGGATGCCGCTGCCGTCAACTACCGCATCGTCCTGACCAAAGCCGACAAGGCCCGTCCGGGAGCGCTGGCGGAGACGATCGCGGAAACCGAAACGGCCCTGAAGAAACACCCGGCAGCGTTTCCGTCCGTCATGACGACGAGCGCGCACGAGGATGAAGGCATCGCGGAACTGCGTTCGACCGTCCGGCTGTGCGCCTTGTAGGCGCAAGGTCCCGTCTCATAGCCCCCCGACCACGCTGTAGAACGCGAACACATCCGCCGTGTCGTTCGATACGCACAGTGTCGGCATACCTTCGCAGGCCGACCCGGCGCAGGACGTATCGATCAGATCCGCGTTCGCGCTACCACCGTGACCGTTGGCTGTTGAGTCGATGTGGACGGGGGTCGAGGGCAACTCCTTGATAAAGAAGTTGCGGGCTTTTCCGGTCAGGGCAGGAATTGCCGTCGTGCCGGTGATTTTCTCGTTGATTGCGGCGCAAACCGGCCGGGCAATCTTGTATGCCACGAGAACAATATCGTGCGCGGCTGTTGGCGTCCCGTTGATGTCGTTGAAGCGGCCCATATACCAGCCTGGCACCGGGTCAACCTCCGTGCCGTTCCCCGCCCGCACGCCCTCGGGAAGATTCGCAAGGTTCAGCCCACCCCCCGCCGGGTGAAAAATCTTGTAAATATTGAGGTGCGTCGCCTCGGATTCGTAATTCGCGTCTCCGGGAAGGAAAAAGGTCAGGTCTTCAGGAAACGTGCCGGAGAAACTCATTTGTTCGACGACGCTTTTGACCTGAGCCGTATAGTCGATAAGCTGAACGGCATAGAGCTTGATCTGCTCGTCGGCAACGACGCCCGATTCGCTGGAATCTGTCTGGCGCCCCATCACGAAACTCAGCGCCGCGAACAGCGCAATCGCGATCAGCACGTAAATAAGAGCGTTGCCGGATTGTGAATTTTTGTGTTCCATCAGGCTATCTTACAGGAAGGCGCATGGGTGCCAAGCGAATGATGTCGTTCGAAACGGAAAGACTGACAATGACGATCATCGGACGGGAAGACGTCGGAGGCGTTTTCGAAACCATGAACAGCCGCGCGGCGGCGGAGGCGGTTTCGTTTCTGCACTGGCCCGTGACCGTCAATCAGGCGGAGAACTGGTGCAGACGTTCCGTCGACGGCGTGAAATCAGGCCGCGAGTACCTCTATCTGGCCCGCGAGAGAAGCGAAGCCGTCCCTGCAGGATGTGTCGGCATCCACCGGACCGAAGAAGAGGGGACGGCCGAAATGGGCTACTGGGTGGCCGAAAGCGCCCGAGGAAAGGACTATGGCACGGAGATGGCACTGGCTGCCATCGATATCGCCTCAAACCGGCCTTGCATCCGCAAACTCGCCGCGACAACGGCCATCGACAACCGCGCCTCGCAGAAGATACTGGAAAAATGCGGCTTCCGGTTTTCGCGGATCACGCTTGTCCGGCAAGCCGACGGCACGGAACGGCCTTCGAACCTGTATGTTCGGGAATTAAATGACGAGCCATCCCGACGCGACCTGTCCACCGAAGCCCGAAGGCGGAAGCAAAGGGATAGATGAAGAAGCAAAAGGCGAGGGTTTCGCGCATTCTCAGGGGACACAATAAGTCATTGTGTCCCCATTGCCCCCGGCAATCGCTTGATAGTCGGTCCCTCCCCCTTGAAGAGGGGGAGGGATACGCAAGCTTTGGCCCGTAAGGGCCTTAGCTGAAGCCGGGTGGGGGTGAGCCTCCGTCAAGCGCCGTTACCCCCCCCTCTCGATCTCCCCCCTTTGCAAGGGGGGGAGAGGTGTGGCGCCCCTTCCTTTGCGTCCGTCCCTCTTCCTGCTACACTCGCGCTGTTTTGCTGGCTTGAGAGGTTTGAGCGATGTCCATCGATCTGCTATCCATTTTTATCGGCCTTCTTGTCGGTCTGTCCGTCGGCGCCATGCTCGTCCTCTGGCGTACGGCGGCGCTCAAGGCGAAGCTTAAGCATTTGCAGGATGATCGCACGGGACTCGAGAACGAATTCAAGGTGCTGGCCCAGCAGGCGCTTTCGCAAAGCAGCGAGAGTTTTCTCCAGCTCGCGCAGGAGAAACTGAAAAACGCGCAGGCCGACGGGGCGCACGATCTCGAGAAGCGCCAGAAAGCGATTGCCGATCTGGTCGACCCGATCTCGAAATCGCTGAAAGAGATGGAAACCCGCATCGAGAATCTCGGCAAGGCGGGCGCGGGAATCGAGAGCCAGCTCAAGACATTCGCGGAAGATCAAAGGCTCCTGAGGCAGGAAACCCAGAACCTCGTGCGCACGCTCCGCAACCCGGCCCTGCGCGGGCGCTGGGGCGAGATGCAGTTTCAGCGTACGCTCGAGATGATCGGCCTCGTCGAAGGCACGCATTTCGTCCAGCAGCAATCCATCAACACCGAAGGCGGCCGCACCCGTCCGGACTTCATCGTCAAGCTGCCCGGCGGCATGAACATCGTCATCGACGTCAAGGCGCCGATCGAGCCGTACTGGGAGGCGATGGAGGCCGCAAGCAGCGAGGCCGAGCGCGATCAGGCGCTCAATTCCTTTCGCAAGCACATGCGCGACCACCTGAAATCCTTAAGTTCCAAGGAATACTGGCGCAGCTTCGACTCGCCCGACTTCGTCGTCATGTTCCTGCCGACCGAGGGTCTCTATTCGATGGCCGTCAGTTCCGACCCGCGCCTGCTGGAAGACGCGGCGGCGCAGAACATCATCCTCGCCTCGCCGACGACCGTCATGGGGCTTTTGCGCGTGGCCATGTATGGCTGGCAACAACAGTCTCTTGCCGAGGAAGCGAAGACGATTTCCAACATGGCCTGCGAGCTTTACAAGCGAATCACCACCTTCGGCGAGCACATGCAAAAGCTCGGGCGCAACCTGTCCACTGCGATGGGCGCGTACAATCAGGCGGTCGGCTCGCTGGAAAGCTCGGTCCTGCCCGGCGCGCGCAAGTTCCGCGACCTGCACGTCCAGACCGGCGGCAAGGAGATCCCGGAGCTTCCCCCCCTCGAAGACGGCGTGCGCTCGGTGGCCGCGCCGGAGTTGCTCGGGAAGACGGGGACGGGGTGACAGCGCGGGACGTGACAAATCCCCCTTTGTCCGCTAAATAACTTCCATGAGCACATATGAGATCCTTACCATTCCCCACCCGTCCCTGAAGACCGTCGCCAATCCGGTCGGCGCTGTGGACGGATCGGTGAAGAAACAGATGGAAACCATGCTGGAGACGATGTACGCGGCGCGCGGCATCGGCCTCGCCGCCAATCAGGTCAATATTCTAAATCGTGTCCTCGTGATGGATGTCTCGGACCGGGAAGAAGGCGAGAAAGCCCCAATATGCATGGCAAACCCCGAAATCGTCTGGCGCTCCGAAGAAATGAGTTCAATGGACGAGGGTTGCCTGTCGATCCCGGGCCAGTACGCACTCGTTGAACGCCCGATGGCCGTAAAGGTACGGTATTGGGACGTCACAGGCGAGGAAAAGCTGTTCGAGGGCGAAGGCCTCGCCTCTCACTGCGTACAGCACGAGATCGATCATTTGAACGGCATCCTGTGCATCGATTATCTCTCCAAGCTCAAACGGAACATGATCGTCCGCAAGGTCGAGAAGATGAAGCGCTGCGGAGAGTTATGACATGCGCGAATTTGCTAACCTCACAGCACACCGGTTTCGCGCGAAAAGTGCCTCCGACGCCCGGCGATTGGACGTGTTTTTGTATCTCATTCCGAGAGAAGTCGCGGGATCTGCAAACGATCGACCGGGATGGGATTCTTCGCCTCGCACCGGTCGCGCGCGGGTTTGAATGCGAATGAGAGAAAAAAAGCGCCTCCGCATTGCCTTCATGGGCACCCCGGATTTTGCCGTGCCAAGCTTGCGGGCCTTGATCGATTCCGGGCACGACGTCGTTTGCGTCTATACCCAGCCGCCACGTCCCAAGGGACGAGGGCGCAAGGTTCAGCCCTCGCCCGTTCATGCGCTGGCGGAAGCGCACAACATCGAGGTCCGCACGCCCAAAGGTCTCAGGAAGCCGGAGCGACAGGAGGCGTTCGCCGCACTCGATCTCGACGTCGCAGTCGTCGCCGCCTACGGCCTGATCCTTCCCGCGCCGATCCTCGAAGCGCCGCGTTATGGTTGCCTCAACGTGCATGCCTCGTTATTGCCGCGCTGGCGGGGCGCGTCGCCGATCCAGCACGCTATCTTGCACGGCGATTCCGAAAGCGGCGTGTGCATCATGCAAATGGACGCGGGACTTGACACCGGCGGCATCATTTCCTGCGAGAAAATCGCCATCGGACCGCGCACGACGGCTTCGGACCTGTACGACACGCTCGCCGTTCTCGGCGCACAGATGGCGGAGAAAGCCGTCAACCAACTGGCTGCCGACGGAAGCCTGTCCTCAACGCCACAGCCTGAAGAGGGCATGACCTACGCCCCGCTTCTGCGCCGCGAGGACGGTCGGATCGACTGGACGCGGCATGCGACGGAGATCGACCGGCAAATCCGGGCCCTGAACCCGTGGCCGGGCGTTTTTATCGATAAGGCGGGCGAGCGCGTCAAGATCCTCGAAGCGGTCCCAAGCCCCGAGACAAGCGATACCACACCCGGAACGCTTCTTGGCCGGGGCGGAAAGGTGAGTTGCGGTGGCGAAAGCGTTCTGATTCTAAACAGGATTCAGCCGTCAGGCAAAAAGCCGATGGATGTTGATTCCGCCGTTAATGGAGGCTTTTTCACCGTCGGCGGATCGTTGGCCTGACAGATCCGGTGGTGCACGAAAATGCTGTTCCTTTCTTCAGTTTATGTGTAAACTGGTTGGAAAAATATGAAATTAAACAGGAAGGTACCGACTGGCGGGCTGTCCAGGACAAACGAAAGAAGGAGCCCCGCATGATTAGCACCGCGCATGCCTACATAGCTCTGGACAAGAGCCGTTATGAGGTCCCCGGAGACGGAGCGCAGACCGCCCTGACACGCCTCGTCGGACAAAAGGTCATTGATGTGGAAGCCACCGGAAAAGATGAACTGGCCATTACGTTTTCGAACGGTGCCGTCCTGACGTTCGTTTTCAAGGATCCCATTGACCTGCTACTCGCCTGGGCCACCAAAGGGAAAAAAGGCGCGGGAACGCCGTCCCGATAATGCGAAACGTTTTTTGGCGTCATTGACTTGCCCTTACCTGTTCGGGTAAGAGCTCTCGCTACCGGAACAACGCCTCGGACCGTCCATGACACGCTGGAAACTGACAATCGAGTATCTCGGGACGAACTATGCCGGTTGGCAACGGCAGGAAAACGCGCCGTCCATCCAGCAGGAAATCGAGGAAGCCCTGTACAAATTCTGCCAGAAAGATCTGCGTCTGCACGTCGCCGGGCGCACGGATGCGGGCGTGCACGCGCGCGGGCAGGTCGCCCATGTCGATCTCGACTACGGGACCCGTCCTCTTTCCGGCTTCGACCTCGCCAAGGCAATTAACGCGCATCTGCGGCCGCGGCCCATCGCCATTACCGCCGCCGAGGAGGTCCCGCAGGATTTTCACGCCCGCTTTTCGGCGCGCAACAAACTCTATACCTACCGCATTCTCTGCCGCCCGGCGCCGCCCGCGCTGGAACAGGGGCGCTTGTGGCATGTCCGCAAGGAGCTGGATGCCGGCGCAATGGCGGACGCCGCGACCGTCCTGCTCGGCCATCACGATTTTACGTCCTTCCGTGACAGTCAGTGTCAGGCCAAAAGACCCGAGAAAACCCTCGACCGGCTGGACGTCGAGACGATTCCTTATGACGGAAACGGTGGCACCGAAATCCAGATCCATGCCGAGGCCCGTTCCTTCCTGCACCATCAGGTGCGCAACATGGTCGGCACGCTGGCTCTCGTCGGCGAAGGCAAATGGACGGCGGAGGACGTGCGGTCGGCGCTGGCCGCACGAGACCGCTCCAGAGGCGGACCGACTGCGCCCGCGGACGGCCTGTATCTCGTGCGCGTCGATTACTGACAAGACACTTGAATCGACCGGCCGGATTGCGTAATGGTATTGCCATAATCTACAAAAGAGGCGATCATGCGCGTTTTTATTTTATCGGTGTGCGTTTTGACGTTCTGTGGCAGCGCCGTCGCGGAGCCGGAAAGCTATTTCTTCGACCAGATCCACAAGGCCAACAGAGACGCCCGCCCGGGCCGTGCGCATTTCAGCGATCTTCGGGAAATCATCGGTCGCAGGGTCGTCGATGAAACCAACCGCGTGATCGGCGAGATTGACGATGTCGTTATGAATGATCGCGGCACGATCGAAAACATTGTGCTCGACATCAACGGACAAGGCCACGTTCCCCTTCACCCGCGCAACCTCCGACCCTTTTCGGAAAGCGCCCTCCAGCTTGCTTTCCACCGCGACGACATCGGGCGCCATGTCGCCGAAATCGAACCGGCGGCAGGCGATGCGGGCCGGCTTCGCGGTCGCGATATTCTGGGAGCGCGAATTGTGGGGGTTTCCGGTGAGCGGTTTGGTACCGTCCAGGACGCCTTTCTGAACGAAACAGGCACCAACGTCATCGCCGTCACCGTACGCGGTTCGAAAAGCCATGTCGGCAACCTCGTCCTCCCCGTCAATCGCGGGATGCGCACCGGGCCGGGGCGGATCGTTCTTCTGAACTCCGCCTATTCGGCGGCACTGAACGCATACTTGCGGGATTAAACGCCGAAATATTTCTCCAGAACCGCCAGATAGATTTCCGCAAGACGCTCAAGAGCTTTGAGTTCAATCCGCTCGTCGACATGATGGGCGGTTGCGTTGATCAGGCCGAATTCAGCGACCGGGCAAACCTTGCAGATAAAGCGCGCGTCCGAAGTGCCGCCCTCCGTCGTAAAAACGGGCCGCATCCCGGTCAGGTCAGCAACCGCTTCCGCCAGTAACTTTGTGAACTCGCCGGGCTGCGTGAGGAAACTCTCGGCTCCTGCGCGCGTGTCCAGATGATAGGCGATCGCCTCCTCGTCGAGACAATTGCGGATCTCGGATTCAAGCGTCGAGGACGTCCATTTGTCGTTGAAGCGGACATTGAATCGCGCCTGCCCGCTTGACGGAATGACGTTGTCCGCCTTGTTGCCAACGTCGATCGTCACGATCTCGAGATTCGTAGGCGGAAAAAACTCCGTGCCTTCATCAAAACAATGCGACGAAAGCCGCTCGAGAAGCGCTACCAGTTTCGGCAACGGATTATCGGCAAGATGCGGGTAAGCGACATGCCCCTGCCTGCCCTTAACGGTAATGCTCCCGGTCAGGGAACCGCGCCGTCCGATCTTGATCTGTTCTCCGAGCATTGAGGGGTTCGTAGGTTCCCCGACGAGGCAAACATCCGGCGTATGGCCGTTTTCGACCATCCACTCGAGCACCCTGACCGTCCCGTTTACGGCCTCACCTTCCTCGTCACCGGTGATCAAAAGGCTGATGGAACCGTTCGGCGCGCCGTGCTTATCCAGAAAAGCGGCGACCGCCGCCACAAAAGCGGCAATCCCGCCCTTCATATCGACCGCGCCCCGGCCGAAAAGAACCCCGTCTTCGATCTCCGCGGCGAAAGGCGGATACCGCCATGCGCTCTCGTCACCGGGCGGCACGACGTCCGTGTGCCCGGCAAAACAGAAATGCGGGCCTTCATCGCCAATCCGGGCAAAGAGATTCGAAATTTCCCCGAAGGGGAGGCGTTTGCAGGAGAGCCCCAGTGACGACAACACCTCATCCAGATACCCTTGCGCTCCGGCGTCAAGCGGCGTCACGGACCGGCAGCGGATCAGAGTGCGGGCGAGTTCGGTCGCGGAAAGGGCTTTTTTCATGAAAGGGCCAGCCTGTTATTTGTCAGGCAACTGTAACCCGAAATCCGGACGTGTCAAAGCGTGAGGACACGCAAGAGGGTGTTCGCGCATGCACAGCGGCTAGCCACTTGAAGTTCTCTGCGCAACACTGGAACCACCGTGCTGCCCTGCATATGGGGCTGGGAGAAAATACGTGACTCCTGAATGCGCAAGGGATGAAAACCGCCCGGAACGCCGCAGTAAGCCGTTTCCCCCTTGCGGATCGATCCACCGAAGGAAAGCGTTGACGCCGTCCTGATATCAAGGCGTTTCCCGGGTTTCTTGCCGGCATTCGCATCGGGATGATAAAGACAGTTGAAACGGCCGAGCCTGTCGAGCGCCAGCATCATATTATCCGCGGCCTCGAAAGCCTTCTTCATGTCCGGGTACTTTTTTCGCGCTTCCCCAACCATATCGCGCAGCGAAAACAGTGCCAGCGTCTTGTCCAGATACCCGCACTGTTTTGCATGCGTGAAACCGCCAACCATGGTCGCAAGATTGTCGTTGCGATCAATATATTTCGCGAGCAACGCATATGGATCTTCCAGAAGGCAGTTCTGATAGACGTTCGGATCGTCTTTTCCATAAATCGGCCGCCCGTCCCGCTTGTAGGTGATAACGTCAAACGCGTTGCAAACCCGCTCGATTGTATCACGACGAATATCCAACGCCCCGCGCGTCCGTTGCGCTTTGGCGGTAGCGGCATCACGCGTCAGATAATCATGAAGCCGGGTACTGGTGACCCCGAAATCTTCCCCCAGATCGTGAACGAACGCGGTACAAACAAGAATTTCCGACGACCCGAAACGCCGCTGCGCCGCTCTCGGGATCATGCCGTTCTCAATGAAACTCAGCGCGGCAAGAGCCTGACGAAATTCATGATACTCGGAACGGGAACCGTCGTCCCGGGGACCACGATCGCGTGTCTTGAACGAAACCAGAAAATCGAGACTCTCTTCGGCAAGCGAAAACCCGTGGGTACGCAAGCGGCCTCGCACGTGAGCCTCCACAGTGGCCGGATCAGCGTCATTGACGGCAGCTTCGTCAGGAAAACAATTTCCTGTATCCGCTTTTGAACGAAACAACCTGAACAACATCGCCTGCGGCCCGCGCCTCCAAAAGTCGGGGGATTATATAAACCGCACGCGCCCAAATTTCCAGGAATTATTGAAAATTCTTTAGTCGCGCAACAACTCGTTGATGGAGGTCTTCGCGCGCGTTCTTTCGTCAACCCGCTTGACGATCACCGCGCAGGCGAGGTTCGGTCCCGGCGCGCCGTCGGGAAGAGCCTTGCCGGGCATAGAGCCGGGAACGACGACGGAATAGGCCGGAACGCGGCCCCGGTAGACCTGCCCGGTTTCCCGGTCGACAATCTTCGTAGAGGCGCCGATAAATACGCCCATCGAGAGCACCGCGCCCTCTTCGACGATGACCCCCTCGGCAACTTCCGAGCGAGCACCGATGAAAACATTATCCTCGATGATCACGGGCTCGGCCTGCAGCGGTTCGAGCACGCCGCCGATCCCGACGCCTCCCGAGATATGACAGTTCTTCCCGATTTGCGCGCAGGAGCCGATCGTTACCCAAGTATCGACCATCGTGCCTTCGTCTACATAGGCGCCAACATTAACGAAGGACGGCATCAGAACGGCGCCCCTGCCGATGAAGGCCGAGTAGCGCACCACCGCGTCCGGCACCGCGCGAAAACCCGCGGCTTCGAACTCCGCCGGTCCCCAGCCCTTGAACTTCGGTGGTACCTTGTCCCACCAATACGAGCCATCCGGGCCACCGGGAATCGGCTGCATGGCGTTGAGACGAAAAGAGAGCAGGACCGCCTTCTTAAGCCACTGATTGACCCGCCAGCCATTCTCAGCGCGCTCGGCAACGCGTGCGTTACCACTGTCCAGCAGCGCCAGCGCGTGCTCCACCGCTTCCCGGGCCTCACCCTTTGTCGACGAGTTCACATCCACGCGCTGCTCCCAGGCGCGGTCAATCGATTCGGCGAGACTTTCCATCGCGCGGGCAGCTTCGGTCATAGTCGTCGATCCTTTGTCTTTGGTTTGGACGAGATTTAGCAGATTGGCCCTCCGAATCAAGCTATTCCGGTCGCCCTTCCTCCTGCGCACTGACACTCCCGGGTGACGGGCACCGGATTTGCGGTTAACCTGAAGCCATGAACGCTACCATCGACTGGTCGCTTTCCGCGGCAGAATATCAGGACCTCTTCCAACGAATCCCCCGCTCGACGCTGTTGCAGGATGCGGTTTACGGGATCGTCTGCGCCAAACGAAACCATCAGCGGGTGCGCTGGGGCCTTATCCGTCTGGATGGTCAGAAGGCAGGCATCGTCCAGATACTCGAAGCCGGACTCCTTAACAACGCGATCCACGCCGTCCTTCTGGACCGCGGACCATTATGGCTGCCCGGATATGGATCAGACTCACATCGAGAGTCGTTTTTCGCGGAGTTCGGGCACCAGTTTCCCCGTCGCCCGGGTCGCAAAAGGCGAATTATCCCGGAATGGAGCGAATCCCCACAAGCGTGTGAGTCTATGGCACGTACAGGCTTTACGCGCCGACCACGACCCGGCTACCAGACCTTCTGGATCGACCTGCGCCCGCCGGAAGAATCCCTCCGGAAGGCGATGCGACAGAAATGGCGCAACAGTCTCAACAAGGCCGAAAAGGCAGGCATCGAAGTGGTCTGGGAGACAAAAGCGGCCAACATATCCGATATAATTTCGGTGTATAAACTGGACCGGAGCGAACGACGCTATGGCGGGGCCTCGCCAGATTTCGTGCAGAATCTCGCCGGGGAATACCAGAAAACCCGCGGACTGATGGTTGGCCGAGCTTTATGGAATGGTAATTTTTGCTCTGCTATAATACTTCTTTGCCATGGCCGGGCGGCGACCTACCAGCTCGGCTGGAACAGTGCGTCCGGTCGGGAAGTCTCGGCCAATGCCCTGCTCCTGTGGAAAGGCTGCGAGAAACTCAAAGCGAGGGGAATCGATGATCTCGATCTTGGTGGATTCAACGAAGAAGCCGAAGGGCTCCGGCGTTTCAAGGCAGGACTTGGCGGAACGGAAATCTCTCTGGCTGGCCAGTATCTGTAGCCTTGCCCTCATCGCAGGTCCGGCGGATGCGCAGGCCGGCGCAAAGGAAAAATTCCAGACCATGGTCTACAGCGTCTATGCGGGCGGTATCAACGCGGTACAGGCACGCCTCCAGATCGACGACAGCCGCGCCGAGCGCTACAAGATGGCGCTTTCCGCGAAGACTCGCGGCTTTCTTGCCAGACTCGCGCCGTGGCATGGCAGTTTTGAAACCGAGGGCTGGAAGGAAGGCGAACAGCTTCAACCCGAACTTCACAAATCGATCAGCACGTGGAAGGAAGAGACCGAAATCAAGGAGTATGTCTATACGAAGGGCGGAGACTTCGCGGGTCTCAGGATCACCGAAGAAGGAGAGGACAAGTCGCCTGGCGCGATCGATTCCGGCCTGACGCAGGGAACCACGGACGCTCTCACGGCAACCCTTTTGGTGATGCAGGGCATCAAGGAAAAGGGTTCATGTGAAGGCGCGTCGGAAGTCTTCGATGGCGAGCGTCGTTTCGAACTCAAATTCCACAACAAGGGTAACGCCGTCCTTAAGGCGTCGAGCTACAACGTGTACGAAGGGCCCGCGGTGATCTGCGAGGTCGAGATTGAGCCGAGAGGCGGCAAATGGCACTCGAAGCCACGCGGCTGGTTCTCGATTCAGGAGCAGGGCCGAAAGAAAGGCTACCTGCCTAGATTGTGGCTCGCCTCCATGGGGGAGGGTATACCGGCCGTGCCCGTCAAGGTTCAGGTCAAAACGGATTACGGCTCCCTGATGGCCCATCTCACCGGGTATGAAGGAGCAGGCGTCGTTACGGGCAATCTCGATAGCGACGGATGAACCTGTCGCGCCTCTCTGTCGACGCGCGGAACCGCCTCTCGACTTCGGGCTTGCGCCCCGCGCCCGGAGTGACATTATAGACAGAATATACGGATGAATTTCGACTCCGAGGTGAAACACGTGACAAGCCTTGCCTGCATTATACTTGCCGCCGGAAAAGGCTCGCGGATGAAGTCCGTGAAACCAAAAGTCCTGCATGAACTGGCCGGTCGGCCAATGATCCGCTGGCTCATCGAGCGGGTCGAAGCGCTGCATCCGGAAAAAATCGTCGTTGTCGTCGGTCCGGACATGCAGAATCTTGAGGAGGCCGTAAGACCGTACACGGTTGCCCTCCAGAAAGAGCAGAGAGGTACAGCCGACGCCGCCGCTGCAGCCATGCCGCTTCTCGGGGATTTTGCAGGCCGTGTGCTCATTCTCATGGGCGACGAGCCGCTCGTTCCGGAACCGGCGCTCAGGGAACTCGCCGCGACTCCCTCGCCGCTGGCAGTGATGGGAATCATCCCCGATAACCCGACCGGTCTTGGCAGAATGATCCTTGTCGACGACGGCCATCTTGAGCGCATCGTCGAGGAAAAGGACGCTAGCGAGGACGAGAAGGAAATCATGCTTTGCAACGGCGGGAACTATTGCGTCGATTCGGCCCTGCTGCGTAGTGCCCTGCCAAAAATCGGCAACAGCAATGCCCAGGGAGAGTATTACCTCACCGACATCGTTGATATCGCCCGTAGGGAAGGGTTTACGTGCGAGGTCGTCGAAGTGGTCGTCGATCATGTCTGGGGCATCAATTCGCGCGCCCAGCTCGCCGAGCATGAACGAATCCTGCAACGGGATCTGCGCGAAGGGCACATGGCGGCGGGAGCAACGCTGCTGGACCCGGCGACTGTCTATTTCTCATGGGATACGCAAATAGGGCGCGACGTAACAATCGGTCCGAGCGTTTTTTTCGGTCCTGGCGTTTCCGTTGCCGACAATGCCGAAATTCTTCCCTTCTGCCACCTTGAAGGCGTGAGAATCGGGAATGGAGCCACGGTCGGCCCGTTTGCGCGCCTTCGTCCCGGCTCTGTGCTTGAGGAAGGCTCGAAGGTCGGCAATTTCGTCGAACTCAAGAAGGTCCGGCTTGGCAAGGGATCAAAGGCAAACCATCTCACCTACCTTGGGGACGCCGACATCGGCGAAAGATGCAATATCGGCGCAGGCACGATCTTCTGCAATTACGACGGCGTCAACAAGCACAGGACCAAACTCGGCGACGGCGTCTTCATCGGCTCGAACTCCACCCTCGTCGCCCCGATCACGATTGACGATGGCGCTTATGTCGCCGCCGGATCGGTGATGACCAAGGACGTTCCCGCCGACGCGCTCGCCGTCGCCCGCAACCGCCCGATCATCCGGGAGGGCTGGGCGAAAAACAGGCGGGAGAAGCTGAAGAAAGAAAAGGGGTAAAAAGCCCTCAGCGACACTCCAGCCCTTCCACGAAATCCGCCATCTCATGGGCGTGGACTTTGGCGTGGCGGATCAGATCGTCGAAATGCTGGGTCAACTGGCGCACATGCATTGTCGTATTGAGCACCACGTAACTCTGGCCGAGATAGATCGCGGCGCGCAATGAGCCGAACACCGTGTACGGCGCACTGAAATGGGTCGCATGGTCAAACCCGTAGACCCGCAGGCCCGGATACAGTTCCCGCATCAGGCGGGCCATATGCGAAAGCTGCTTTTCCCGCGCGGCCTTTGGAAACCCTTTCCAAACGCCCTCCCCTGCCGCGAAGACCTCAAGCGCCTGAACCGGCATGCAGATCTCCATATCAGTCTGCGGCAGGCGCGTGTAGGCGAGTTTATCGCGCGAATCGGCAATGGCCTGCTCGGTCGTTTTCACGATGTAGTCGCGGTATTCGAAGCGCAACAACTCCTCGCTCTTCAGTGAGTCGGGCAGGGTCGAGGGAACGTGGCGAATTTTCATCCCCGCCGCGTCCTCGTACCACGTGGCGAGATTCTCGTCGACCGGCGAGCGACTTCTCTCTGGCCGAAAATCCATCGCGCCCTCAAGGAACGTCGTCATCGTCCGGGCTTCCTGCGACAGGCCGATCAGCCAGTCCGCACTCACGCCAAGCACATCGCTCAGTTCAGCAAGCGTGTGGCCGTTCGGCAAACGCGTCTCGTTTTCCGCCAGCAACTGCCCGAGTGTCGAGCGGTCGATTGAGGCTGCACTGGCCAGCTGCCCCCTGTTATATCCGGCTTTCTCCATCGCCGTGAGAAGACGTTTTCGGAAGAGTCGTGCGCGTTCCCGTTTGTCCATTGCTGTTTTTATCTCGATTTAGGAGTTTTGTCTCTAATATATGCCTTATTGCTCTAATATTCCATTAATGTGCACATTCCTGCGTTGCGCCGGGCGGCCACCAGGAAGGATAATAAGACATAATAAAAAAATGCGGCGCAGGGAGGGTAGAATGGAAAGTTGCACGCGCAGTCTCGTCAAGGCGATTACCTGGCAGCTTCTCGGCCTATGCACAACGACGGTCATTACATTTCTTTTCACCGGCAGCCTCGCGGAAGCCGCCGGACTCACGGTCTCGCTAACTCTTGTCGCTCTCGTCATGTACGTCATTCATGAGCGCATCTGGCAATTCGTCCGCTGGGGCCGAACCGAAATCGCCAATATCAGCGCCGGGCTTGTACAGCAGGAAAACCGGCAAGCCTGAATCATTGATAAAATTCATTGGCGATGGAATCCCGCCCGCCGCTACAATGGCGGCATGAGATTCTTTGCCCTTGCCCTCTCCTTCTTTCTTGCTTCCTGCGCTGGCGGTCTGCCGCCGGAGGATGCTCCGCTTAACCTTCGTCCGGCTTCGTTTTCCGCCGACCTGCCCGGCTGGGGAAACGACCGCCATTCCGAAGCGCTCGCCGCTTTCCGGGGCTCGTGCGAGCGCATCCTGAAACAGGACCCGCAGCGCACCTTCGGACCGATCGGAGGAACCTACGGCGACTGGCAAGGCCCCTGCCGGGCCGCAATGAACCTGCCTGCCGGGAACGATGCTGCCGCGAAAGTCTTTTTTGAAGCGCATTTTTTGCCCTACCAGACCCTCGCGGGACGGCACAAGCGTGGCCTGTTTACCGGATATTACGAGCCAAGCCTGAGCGGTTCCCTGACGCGGTTCGGACCCTACCAGACCCCCTTGCGGGC
Organism: Alphaproteobacteria bacterium; assembly: GCA_009929775.1. GTDB lineage: Bacteria > Pseudomonadota > Alphaproteobacteria > Micavibrionales > Micavibrionaceae > RZZS01. The sequence goes on along the minus strand of RZZS01000006.1, from coordinate 35,091 downwards.
GAAGCCTTCGGATCTTGTGATGGTCGATCTCGGCGAGTTCCGCGACGAACTCAAAGGCCAGCGCATTGCCGGGCGCGTGCAGGACGGGCGCCTCAAGCCCTTCGAGGATCGGGCGGAGATCGCGGCGGGCAAGCTGCCGAACGAAACAGAGCTGCCGCTCGTCTGGGTCGACGACCCGGTCGATGCGTTCTTTCTTCAGATTCAGGGCTCGGGCCGGGTGCTCCTCCCGGACGGGCAAACGCTGCGCCTTGGCTATGCCGGACAGAACGGACATCCGTATTACGCCATTGGCCGCGAACTCATCAAGCGGGGCGAACTCACGAAGGAAAACGTCTCTCTGCAGACAATTCGCGCCTGGCTTGAAGCAAACCCGGATCAGGCGGCGAACCTTATGAATCTCAATAAGTCCTATGTCTTCTTCCAGGTGCTTGAGGGCGAAGGACCGCTCGGCGGCGAGGGCCTGCCGCTGACGCCCGAACGCTCGCTCGCTGTTGATCGCTCGAAGATCGCCTACGGTATTCCGGTCTTCGTCGATATCGACCCGCCTGTGAAAGGCGAATCCGGACTGCGCCGCCTGATGGTCGCGCAGGACACCGGCGGGGCCATCCGCGGCGCGATCCGCGGCGACGTGTTCTGGGGTTACGGCGAGCGCGCGGAGCATATGGCCGGACACATGAAGTCAAAGGGCCGCGCCTGGCTCCTGCTGCCGAAAGGCGTTACGGATCCTTCCCGAGGTTGACAAGCGGCCTTGAGGCCATAGACTGCCGCTCTTCTCATAAACAAAACGACGAGCGAGCCTCCATGACCCGACACGCCGCCCTTGCCCTGCTTTCCGCTGCATCCCTTATCACACCCTCCGCTGCCATGGCGGACCGGATTTTCCTGCTGAACGGGGACCGGCTGACCGGCTCGATCACCGGAACCGGTCCGGACGGCGCAATTCTTTTCGATTCCGCTTACGGCCATACCTTTTCCGTTCCGCCCGCGGATATCATGGCGATCCAGCGCGACGCCGCCCCGGCTGGCGCGCCGCTGACACCCGCGCCCGAGGACGCGCAGGAAGCGGCTGCGCTCGAACCCGCCCTTGGACCGGACGATCCGCTCGAATGGTCGGGCCGGGTGAATTTCGGGGCAAGCCTTCAGGACGGAAACGCCAGCAAGAAAGACGTCACGGTCGATGGCAAGGCCGAGGCGCGCGATACGCTGAACCGGTTCATCGTGGGCGGCGAATTCAACTGGGCAAAGGAAGAGGGCGCGGTCACGGAGAACGACCGCACTGCCTACGCCGAGTACGACCGCTTCCTGACCGAAAAATGGTTCGCGGGCACGCGCGTGCGGTTCAGGACGGACGAGTTGCAGAAGCTCGATTTGCGCAGCAAATACGGTCTTTTTCTCGGCTACCAGTTCTTCGAGAGTGACGACCTGAACCTTAAGGCACGGGGCGGGGTCGACTATATCCGCGAACGGTTCGAGGGCGCGAAGGACGAAAACGACCTTGCAGGAACGTGGGCCCTCGACTACGACCAGACGTTTTTCGAGGACGCCTTCACGCTCTTCCACGACCACGATTTGTCCATCCCGTTCGACGATACCGGGGCGTTTCTGTTCGAGAGCAATTCCGGCCTGCGCGTTCCGGTCGGCCAGCACCTCGTCGGCACCGCCGAAATCGAGTTCGACTGGGACAACGATCCCGTGCCCGGCGTTCGCGAAGAGGATACGACCTATTCGCTCAAGCTCGGGTACGAATGGTGACGGCGGTTCAGGAAGACGCCAGCGGCTCGCCGCCCCAGAGGGCCGCCATACCCCAGACCACCGCCGCGAGATTACCGATGAAGAAGATGCCGTAGGCGATTTTCAGCCAGAAGAATTTCGGCAGGATGACATGGCGGGACACGTCGTGGAGATCCCTGATCGTCGCCTCGGCGAAGCGTTCCATGTCGTTGAAGACCGGATTGAACAAATCGAGATAGCGGGCTTCGGGCAGGCGGCCGATATCGCCGAAGTGCAGAAGATTCCGCTCCCCGCGCGGCTTGCGGCCCTTCTGGCGCTTCGGGTAGATGCAGACGATCGAGGCGAGAATGCTGGAAAAGGCCGTGAAGATTGCGATTGCCGCCGGTCCGGCGAACGCCGGATCATGCAACCAGTTCATTGCCACTGGCACAAGGATGGTGTTCAGGATGATCATCGCCTGCGCCTTCTGATCGGCCAGGATTACCCAGTCCATGTTTTTGCGGATGATCGCGGCCATGACCTGTCCGCGCATCAGCGCCGCCCAGTGTTCCCGGTCGGTGGCCTCGGGCAGTTCGGTTGGATGGTCCTCGCTTCGAAGAAATAGCATCAATCCGGTTGTCAGTCGAACTCGAGCAGACGAAATTCCACGCCGATCGCATCGTCTTCGTCGTTGACCCGCTCGTCGCGCTTGTGGTCATAAAAGAGACCCACGTCATCCGAACCGAAACGGTCGCGCGTTTTGACCTCGCTGTCACCGCGATCGATCACCGTCTGGTTCACGTCCGTACCGTATTCGTCCTCAAGCTCCTTTTCGGAGGGACTCGCCGGAGAAGCCTTGGGACCGGCTGCCGGCTCGATCTCCGAAGCCTCTTCCGCGCTCATCTCCGGATCGCCCCGAAGAGCCGAATGGGAGTTGTGCGGGAAGCCGCCACCTCCAAAATCGTCCGCCGCCGTTTCCACCGGAGTAACCGGGGTTCCGTCCATCGCGGCAACGACCGCCGACGGATAAGAAAGCAGGGCCGCAAGACCGAATCCGGCAAAAAACAACCTGCAAGCGTAATGCGTTTTCATTTTTTCCTGCATATCTGCTGCATTCTTACTATCAAAACTCCGCTCATTAATACACAATAGAATGAAAATTTGCGAGCATAAAGATGCCATAATATCAAACAGGGGCAGCAAAGTGTGGATATCCGATGGCTGAGGACATGGTTTTTGAAACCCGATTTTTTGGCGGCGACGAATACCTGCTCGTGCAGGGCGAGCGCACAGGCGAAGCGTACCGGCTGATCGAAGGGAAGGTCCGTGTGTTTTTATCGCGGGACGGACGGGTCGTCGACCTCGCCGAACTGGGGCCCGGTGAGATCATCGGCGAAATGTCGCTCCTGACCGACGATGTGAACGCCGCGAACGTCAAGGCGATCGACACCGTGAAAGTCGAGGTCATCACGAGCCCACAGCTGATTGAAATCATCCGGCAGAGCGATCCGCTTGTGCAGGAGCTGATCAAGCAGCTGGTCAACCGCGTCCGTTCGACCGATTCGGCCCTTCTCAAGAGCGAAACCCGCGAATACATGGAAATCGATTTTGCGTGAGCCCGCCTAGTGCCTGCCGAGGGCATGCAGGTAGCGCCACGTGTAAATTCCGGTATCGTGGCCGTCGTCGAAGTAAAGCTTGACGGCGTAGTTGCCCATCGGTTCAATTCTGAGGATCTTCACGTTTTCCTTGCCCGTTACGTCAACTTTTTGACCCGGCCCGTGCCCATGCACTTCGGCCGACGGACTTTCCACCCGAAGCCGTTCGGCGGAATGCGCGACTCTCTCACCGTTTGTGAACTGCAAGAAAAGAGTCCGTTTATCCTGCGAAAGACGGACTTCAGAAGGCCAGATATCCTCGCTCATGGCCATGACTACTTGCGGACTTCCCGGTCTTCAAGCTTGCGGGCCTCGTCGACCAGCATGATCGGGATCCCGTCGCGGATCGGATAGGCGAGCCCGGCCTGATCGGAAATCAGCTCCTGCGCCGCCCGATCATAGCGCAACGGCACCTTCGTCAAAGGGCAGACGAGAATTTCGAGAAGCTTCGGGTCAACATCCTGTGTCATGGAATTTTTATACGCCCCCCGGTACGTGAAGGCAACCTCAATGGCATTTCCCCAGACAGTTCTCGCCAGAGCGGCCCTTGACTGCAATCTCAAGCATGGCGAGGAACTTCTCGCCGCGCTCGGTACAGGTCATGGCTTCAAGGAGCATCTGCTTTTCGGTTGGTTCAAGCGGACAGATCATGGACAGACACGTGATGAGTTTTTCGTCCGGGGCTTTGTCGATGTGGTCCCAACTGCAGGTCAGATCGTGCATCTCAAAATAGCTTTTGAGCAGTCCCACCAGCCGGTCGCGGTCGATTTTGGTGCAACCGTCCTTCTTCAAATCGCCACGGAAAGGCTTCCAGTCGGGAACAATCTGCCGGTAGACGGTCGTCGTATTCAGTTCTTCGCAGATATTGAAACGACAAATGCCGGTCAGCGTGACAAGATTGCGACCATCGTCCGTTTCCTGGTAGCTCGTAATCTTGCCCGCACAACCCGTGCGGTAAAGCTTTTTCGATTGGGGACGTTCGGGCTGGACAATGCCGATCATGCGCCGTCCGCGCATGGCATCCTCGATCATCGAGAGGTAACAGGTCTCGAATATATTGAGTGGCAGCTGGCCCTTCGGCAACAGCAGCACGCCGTGCAACGGGAATACCGGCATGATTTCCGGCAGGTCCTCGAAGTCTGGCGCGTAAGGGTTGTCAGACATGTCATTAACGTAGTGCACTAAAATTAAGAGAAAAGAATTCCGCTTAATTTTCTGCGCGCTTTCAAGGTCGCCGGGTCCGCCGGGCCCCAGGCCTCGAAAAATTTGAGCAGTTGCGTACGCGCCTTTTCCTCCTCCCAGGCGCGATCGGCGCGCAGAATGTCGAGCAGGGCGTCGGCGGCTTCCTCCTTGCGACCGTGCGCAAAAAGCGCCATCGCCAGTTCAAAGCGCAGGGCTTGATTGCCGGGATCCTTCGCAAGCTTCGCCTCGAATTCCGCCGGGGTGCCCGACGGTCCGGCCTCGGCAAGTTCAAGCGCCGTTTCCGCTTCCGAGAAGACCGGACTCTTGCGCACTGCTTCCGGGGCCTGATCGAGGATCGCGCGCGCCTGCGGGACCTGCCCCGCAGCGATATAGGTGCGTACAATACCCGTGAAAGCCTGCGCGTTGCTCTCGTCCTCGCCGAGAATCTGCGCATAAAGCCCTTGCGCCCTCGCCAGGTCCCCCTCCGCCAGAGCCTCAGCCGCTTCCTTGAGAGCGGCAGGAATGTCGATCGACTCGGGCTGCATCTGCCGGGCGACCTTGACGAGATTTGCAATGAATTCCTTCACCTTGCTCTCGGGCTGCGCACCCATGAAGGCGTCTACAGGCTGGCCCTGCACGAAAGCGTAAACCGTTGGCACGGACTGAATCCGCAAAGCCTGCGCAAGCTCCGGATTGTCGTCGAGATTGACCTTGGCCATAACGACCTGCCCGTTCGTCGCCTCGACCGCAGCTTCGAGCTGAGGCCCGAGCTGCTTGCAAGGGCCGCACCAAGGTGCCCAGAAATCGACGATCACCGGTCGTTCCAGCGAAGCGCGAAGGACCCTGTCCTCGAAATCACGGGCCGTCACGTCGAATATATTCGGGCTTGCGCTCGTATCGGCGCCTTCCCTTCCCGGCTTTGCCGGTTGCGGTTGCTGGCTCTTGCCAAAAAGCATGGTCTGATTTCCCTTTGTTATATTCTTTGTGTTCGTCAGGTGCTGCCCGGATCCGGCGCCGCCGGTTTCAGATTGAGGACCCGGGGCTTATGTCCTGTGTAATCAATAAATTTAATCAGATCGTCCGGAGTCAAGCCTGTCGTCATCGCGTTGTCGAGTGGATGGTAATTAACGATGGCCGCCTGCATCATATCGGCGTCCAGAATAATTTCCACCTCGCCGTCGTGGTCGTTGACGATGCAGAACGGACAGACCGAGCCGGGCCGGATGCCGAGACGCGTCCACAGCCGCTCCGGAGAACCGAACGAAAGGCGGTCGCTTCCGAGCAATGCCTGAAGTTTCCTGAGGTCCAGTGCCGTCTCGTTTGCGGCGACGACGAGAAACATCCGTTTCTTCCTGTCGCGCAGGAAAAGATTCCGGCAATGCACGCCCGGTATGTTCTTCTTCAGGTGCTCTCCTTCGGCGACCGTGAAAATTGGCTCGTGATGGAACACCTCATAGGCGATGCCGAGACTGTCCAGCATCGCAAACAGATCGCCAGGCGTCGTGGGTAGCGGCCCGCCACGTTCTTGCGGCCGGGCCGTTTCGTCGTCGCGAATCACGGATCCTGCTTTAGTCATGCCTTCGAATTAGGCAAAAAAGCGGCAAAAGGCAAGCGCCGGAAGCCCACGGTTTCAGGGATTTTTAATCTTTCTGTGTTTATGTAATCATAGTAATTGAAGGGGACTGTCCCAAAATGGCTTTCGATTTATCAGGTTTCGAGTCTCTTCAGAGGATCAGCGGACCGCTGGACGGTGCTTTGCCCTCTGCACAGCTTGATCTCTCCGGACCGGAAAATCGTGCGCCTGCGCCTACGCCCCCCCGTAATGACTTTCTTGCCGACCTGAAACTTTAAACGATGAACATCGAGCTTGGAAAACTGCCGAACGGCAATATGGTGATCCTGAGCGACAGCGCCTTCCCGGCAGAGGTGGCGCGCGTTGAATATTACCGCGACCAGCGTCTTCTGATGCTCGTTTATGACGACGAGCACGAAGGCGACCTGATGCAATACGAGCTCAACGAATCCTCCAGAAAGTCCATTGAAACAAGCCCCTGCGCAGTCGTCGTCACAGCAGAGCCCGGCAAGGAGATGTTCGGTTACGACGTCCCGATCATCCAGGTCGGCGACCTGTATTAATCCTCTTGCAATTCCCGGACAATGAAATATAGTAGCCCCCGTTCAGATGAACGAGGCGATGCGGGTGTAGCTCAGGGGTAGAGCGTTACCTTGCCAAGGTAAAAGTCGCGAGTTCGAATCTCGTCACCCGCTCCAGTTTTCAGAGTAGAACCAACCGTTTGTACACAGCCCGCAACAAAAATGCGGGCGTTTGTTTTTTGGGGGAAGCAGGGAACGGTTGAAGGAAGAACGGTAAGACAACACGGACGGCAACGTCGAATTTTCCCGAAAACCTTTCTGATTCTGGCTGCAATCTTCGCCGAAACGCCTGCATTCCCCGCCAGGGTTTTCCTATGATCATATCTCTACCACGCAACAATGGCGTTGCAATTGATATTATTATGTACAAACATCCGGGTCAAATCGCTGGCAAGAAGGGTTTGCACCCTACGGAACAAGCGGGTCCGGCTCGTTCCCTCTGGTGGCCGGAGAAGGAGAGGCGTGGTTCTCAAGATGGTTGTCGAACTGGTGAAGCAGCCAGGAAAAATCACGAGCGCCCACTGTCAGTTCCGATCCTGTAGAGTCGGTAAAGGAAAGACGGTAAACCGGTTCTCTAAGCGAAACGTCCTTCTCAATACGTACCGTTTCGCGGTGCGGGGACCCGGGCAGTATCACCGAGTCGACCATACCGATACGACTGCGCTCCATCCTGTCGAACAGACCTGCGGCGCGCCCTTGCTGGACCCTTACCGAGATGGCGTGGAGTTCGTGCGGCGTGAAAATCGGACGAAGGCGGGCGATACTCGCCCCGAAGCCAAAAATGCCACAGTCGAGAGAATTTCGGTCGTCCCATGCGCCTTTCGGAGAAAGATCGTGGCCGCGCGCCTCAGCGGCGGAATGGAAGTCAATCCTCGCAGCGCCCTGCTGGCGGGCGGCCCTCCGTTTCTCGATCCCGGCACGAACGTAGCCGTAGTCACGCCCCTGTGCCTCGGCAAGGTAATCCGAGAGTCGGCAAGAAACTTCTTCGAAGTCGCCGGTCTCCATCGTCTCCGCGACTTCCTGTCCCTCCCCCTCGCACAGCCCCGGTCGGCGGACCAGAGTATAGACCGCACTGACCCCCTCAATGCGCTTGGCGACACGAAGCGGAATGGCTGTGTCGAAGGGACCCTTGTTCATAAAAACGTACATCGCCCGCTCCTCTCCGGAATGCTGCCTGACGACTCCGTGGGTCAGGTGTCCTGATGCCTTGCCTTCCTCAAGCCGCTCGGCAAGCACCTCTAGCTCGGCTCTTGTGAACGTTCCCTGACGCCCGTCGCCGGGCAGGCGAACGTTAACCCCCGGAAACGGTACCACTGGTGCCAGGCCTTCGGGCAGAGCGCCACTTCGCTTCCTGCCGAATTCAGGGCGATGGATTTCCGGGCCTTTCTTTTCCGTTGCCTCCATCGAAGAGCTGTTGCGGGTCCCGAAAGCACAGTCGGCATGAAAGCGCAGGAAGGTTGCAAGCGCGTCGAAAGATGCGTATTGCGCATCATGATTGAAGGAGACGCCGCCGCGAAAAACAAAGTACTCGCAGATATAGGCGGGCTCTCCGCCCGCACCGCGAACCTTCGCAACAACAATATCCGTCACTGGCGAGTCGGACCGGTCACTATAAAAATTAACAAGACCAACCGGGCGACCACCGACCAGCATCATTTCGTCCTCACAACCAGCGAGGACGCCATTTTCCCGGTACAGGCCCAGAATGTTTTGTAGTTCTGCGCGCTCACGTTCCGTGAACGCATATCGACCGGGTCCCGCCCTGTCGTTGAAATTTACGATAACTGTCATGGTCCCTGTTCCGCCGTTTTTTCGTTTTCATTTATTTATCCTTTCCCGACCATGCGCACAATAGTTTTTTATGACAAAACCGGTCCCGTTGGCACGGAAGGATTTTCAGACGCCGGAATAAACCTTTAGCGTCTCCCCGACAATCCGCTCTACGCGAAACTCTTCTTCCGCCCGTTCGCGGCCCTCGGCGCCCATGCGGGCGCGTTCGTCCGGGTGGTCGAGGAACGAGCGGATGGCATCGGCAACGGCACGCGCGTTCCTTACCGGGACAAGAAGGCCGTTGACGCGGTCGGCGACCGCCTCGCGGCAGCCGGGATGGTCGGTCGTAACGATAGCGCGGCCTGCGGCCATGGCTTCAAGCAGAACTTTCGGGATACCCTCGCCGTAATACGACGGATAGACAATCAGGGCGCTCTCCGCGAGCAGGCGCGGCATATCGTCGATCTTGCCGAGCCACTCGACCGCGCCGTCCGCGGTCATCGCCCGCATTTCCGCTTCGGTGATGGCGCGCGGATTGGAGCGCGAAAGGCCGCCCGCAATCGCGAAGCGGGCCTGCACGCCTTCGGCCTTCAGCATACGCGCGGCCTCGACGAAGATCGCGACGCCTTTTTCGTGCACGAGGCGGGTCGGCATCAGGACGAGCGGCGTTTCGCCTTGCGGCTCCGGCGTGACGGTGAACGCGTCCACATCGACGCCCGAGCCCCGGATCAGGTGCGAGCGCACCGGATCGGCGAGGCCGAGCCGCTCCAAAAGTGTCTTGTCGTCGGGGTTCTGGAAGATCACGTGCGTATTGCCCCGCCGCAGCGCAATCCGAAAGAACGGCGCAAGCGCAGCGCGCAGGAGGCGTGGCTTGACCCCCTCCCCGGTATAGAGATAGCCGAGCCCAGCGATAGTATGGACGATTCGCGGAAGACCCAGCCCGAGCGTGGCAAGGCCTGCGAGAAACGCATATTTGATTGTGATGACATGCAAAACGTCAGGAGACTCGTCGCGGACCGCCGCGCGCAAGGCTCCCAGCGTTGCGAACGGGGACCCGCCGGGAAGCGATACACCCCGAAAACCGGCCTCTGCAAGTCGCGGATCGCCATCCGCGCCGTGGCAGGCAACGACGACCTCGAAACCTGCCTCTTTTGCTCCCCGCGCAAGCGGCAGGCGATGCGACCAGAACCAGTCGATATGGTTGACGACGAGAAGAAGCTTACCCGGCATGGCGCGCCGCGTCTTCGCGATCCGGAAACTCCGCGGCAATCATTTCACGCAGGCCGTCCTCAAGGCTGAAAGGCGCTGTAAAGCCCGTCTCCTTGAGCTTGTCCGCATTCACGACCGTGTCGGCGCAGAATTTCTGCACCCGGACCGCGCTGATCGGAAAGGTGCGCCCGGTGAACTTCGCGGCGACATCGAACGTCTTTCCGCCTGCGAAACCAACTGCGTAGGGCACTTTCGGCCCGAGTCCGCTCAGACCGAAATTCTCGCGGATACGCGCCACCATGTCGCGCATGTTGAGATCGGGCTTGTCGGCGTAGTTACAGATGTGGATGCCGGGCTTGAAGACGCTCAGGGCATAGGAAAGAAACGCCACGACGTTGCCAACATAGGCAACAGATTTGCAGTTGCGCCCGCTGCCGACCATCATAAACTTACCCCGGTAAATTTGGTCGATCAGCGTGAAGATATTGCCCCGGTTGCCGGGCCCGAACGTCGCAACGAGCCGTACCATGAGAAGGGTCCGCCGACCGGGGTCCTTTCCGGCCCAGCGCTCGAGTACTTTCTCGGATTCGAGCTTGCTTTTTCCGTAGTCGTTGAACGGCTCCGGCACACTGTCCTCGCGGGACTCGCCCGCGTTCAGGCCGTAGACAGCAACCGAACTCGTAAAGAGAATCGTCTCGATCCCATGCTTTTCCGCGGCAGCGACGATGTTTTCCGCCCCGCCGACATTGACGTCGTAATAAAGCTGCACCGGCCGCACGTCGTCGCGGTGCTGCGCGGCAAGGTGATAGATGGCGTCCACCCCCTCAAGCGCGTCCATGACCGCCTGCGCGTCCGTAACATCGACCGCGGGAGTCGCCGCCGTGTCGAGGATGACAACCTCGTGCCCCTGCTCCGACAAGGCCCTCGCCAGCCTGCCGCCGATAAATCCCGCACCGCCCGTGATGGCTATCTTCATGACCTGTCCCGCCTTCGATGTGTCTTCCGCCAATCAAAACCCAAAAGGAACCGGTTGGCAATGGCCAAGGGGAGGCGAAAGGGCGCGGAAACACCTCCCTCTCCCCCGGGAGAGGCAACGAGGCTTCGCGAACCCGATTTCCGCGCCAGACGGCAAACGGGGACGGAGTAAAACATAGGGGTTTTACTCCGTCCCCATTCACGTCCCCTTTCATGCTGCTCTCCGGGCAGCGAAGCGGTGCCGTGTTCGCTGCAGGTAAAAGGCCCGGGGCGCTATTTCGCCCGGCCGTGCCGCAGCCAGGCCTGGAACATCAGGATGTTCCACAGCAGGGTCTGGCGGCCGCCCTGTCCGGCGAGGTGCGCGGACCACAGGGAGCGGACGGCTTCCGGGTTGAGGTACCCGTCAAGCTTCAGGCGGTTTTCGCCCAGCAGGTCTTCGGCCCAGTCGCGCAGATCGCCGCGCAGCCATTCGCCCACCGGCATGGAGAACCCCTGTTTTGGCCGCTCGAACAGCGCGGCGGGAACGTGCCGGGCGAGCACCTGCCGCAACAGCCATTTTCCTTTGCCGTCCCGAACCTTAAACCGTTCGGGCAGGGTCCAGGCGTATTCGTAGACCCGCCGGTCCAGAAGAGGGGCGCGCGCCTCCAGCGAAACCGCCATGCTGGCGCGGTCGACCTTGACCAGAATGTCGTTCGGCAGATAGGAGAGCGCGTCGCCTGCCATCATCCGCTCGGCGAAGGAAAGCGTCGTCTGCGCGCGGTGCTCGGAGGCGAACAGGAGTATCTCCGGCTCCCGTCCGCCTTCGACAATTTCGGACGGGTCGGCGCAATGGCCGAGCAGACGTTTATAGATTTCCTCGGGCGAAGACAGCGGCAGGACCGATGCCACCTTGTGCAGCTTGTCGCCGAGCTGCGGCAGGCCGGGCGCAAGACGGTCAAGCTCCGAGGTTCCGCGCTTTTCGATCCGCCGGGCGAGCCAGCGCCGCAAAGGGGCAGGCGTCATCCGGAGGCGCCGGTAAATCTGCGGCCCCTGCACATGGCGCGAATAGCCGCCGAACATCTCGTCCCCGCCATCGCCGGACAGCGCCACCGTCACGTCTCGCCGCGCGAATTGCGCCACGAGAAAGGTCGGGATCGCCGAAATGTCGGCAAAGGGCTCGTCGTAGATTTCCGGCAGGCGCGGGACGACCTCCATCGCCTCCCGCGCCGTCAGGTAAAGCTCCTGGTGGTCGGTTCCGAGATGCGCGGCGACTTTGCGAGCATGCGCCGCCTCGTCGAAACCGGCTTCGTGGAAGCCGATCGTATAGGTTTTCACGGGCTGCGCCGATTGCTGCTGCATCAGAGCCACGACCGTGCTGCTGTCGATGCCGCCCGACAGGAACGCGCCGAGCGGTACGTCGGACACCATGCGGTCGCCCACGCATCTTTTGAGGAGCTCCTCGCATTCGTCCGTCGCGGCCTCGTCGCCGTTCCCGTCCATTCTGGCCCGGGCTTCCTCGAGAATGCGGGTGTGGTGCCAGTACGGCTCCATGCGCAGGCCGAGATCCTGCCCCGGCTCCAGCGCACCCGGATCGACCGCGAGACGGCAACCGGCAGGCAGGGTCCAGACTCCCTCGTAGACGCAGTGCGGCGCCGGGATATAGGAGTAGCGCATATAAAGCTGCAGGACGTTGCGGCTGATTTCTCCCGCGAAAGCCGGGTGCGCGCGGAAAGCCTTGAGCTCGGACGCGAACAGCAGCGTGTCCCCCGCCCAGCCGACATAAAGAGGTTTCTTGCCAAGCCGGTCGCGCACGAGATGGAGTTGCCGTTCCTTGCGGTCCCAGAGCGCAAAGGCGAACATGCCGTTGAATTTCTGGAGCGCCGGATTCAGCCCCCATTCCTCGATCGCCGCGAGCATGACTTCCGTGTCCGAGCGCCCCCGGAAGGCGTGACCCCGCGCTTCAAGCGCGCGCTGCAGATCGGGAAAATTGTAAACTTCGCCATTAAAGACAATCACGTAGCGGCCCGATGCCGACGCCATCGGCTGACGGCCTTCGGGCGTGAGGTCGATAATCGAAAGACGCCGGTGCGCAAGCGCCAGTGGCGACTCCGCGTCCTTCCAGACCCCGGAATCGTCGGGACCGCGATGTTCCATCGCCGCCGCCATCGCCGCGGCTGTCGCCTCAAGGCCGGTCCGACTGGTTCTGAACTGGTAAAGACCCGCAATTCCGCACATGGCACCTACTCTTTACCGTTCCGGACCCACCTGTAAAGGCCAAAGAACGATCGCGATTCTTGTTTCTTCCGGGAGGGTGTCATAACATATGCGCGCACCACCACAACAAACCGGTCGAAAAACGCGTGAACATCGATCTTCTCATAACCGGTAAAGGCGAGCCGGGTCTCATTTGCGACGAACCCTTTCCGGAACCCGTCGTCGCGGTCATGTTCGATCCGCGCGACCGGCAGCTTTCGGTCGAACTGGAAGACCATCAGGCGGCCATTCTCAACATCACCGTCGCGGACGAGCTTGCCGAGGATCTGCGCTATGCCGACATGATCGAGATCGGCACCGTGATGGAGAATGCCGTCACCGAGAGCATTCAGGTGCCGCTGATCGTTCTCGAAGAAGATTCGCTGCCTCCGCTTGACGATCTTCCGTTCCGGCGCAATTCCGTGCTGCACTTCGAATCCTTCGCCAAAAACGTCGTTTCCGGACAGCCCGTCCACCGCAGCGACCTCGGAAACGAAGCCGCCCTGAAAACTGTCATGGACGCGACCCAGATGGTCGCCCCCCAATACTCCCCGGCGCTCGCGCACCAGCGCCGGCTCGAAGCGGCACCCCGAGCGCCCGCCCCGCACAACGCACCTTCCTTCGGTCCGGGAGCGGGGGGCGGAGGAGGCGGTCGCCGGGTCCCCGGACACACCTACCGTAAAACCCCCGCCGCAAACCGCGACGATAACGGCGAAAGGGATTGAATGTCGCATTGACACCCGGTCTTTCCACGATATCTTTCGTCAAAGAATAAGATTTCCAAACGCATAGGAGACAAGAATGCGCCAGCCTTATATGGACGGCAAAAAGAACAAGGACGTAACCGAGGGTTTGGCCCGCGTGCTCGCCGACACGTTCGTTCTGTACTTCAAGACACACGCTTTTCACTGGAACGTGACGGGCGTTCAGTTCAAGGCTTTGCACGAGCTGTTTGAGGAGCAATATACGGAACTCTGGAACGCCGTCGACGAACTGGCCGAGCGGATCCGCGCTCTTGATGCATGGGCCGCGACCTCCATGAAGGAAATTCAGGACAAAGCCACGTTGCGCGAGGTCGGCCAGCTCCCCGACGCCGACGAAATGGTTAAGGCTCTTGCTGCCGACAACCGTGCGATCGTCGACTCGCTGTATTCGGCGCTGCGTGCCGCGCAGGATGCAGGCGACGAAGCCACAACGGACATGCTGATCGCGCGGGTTCAGGTTCACGAAAAAGCGGCATGGATGCTCGAGAGCATCGGTCGGAAATAGTCGCTTGCGACTTTCCGCAAAGAACCGGGCGTGCGCCATGCGCCGCCCTTTTTTTGCGGCAGATGTCGCAATATTTTTTTCCTCACGGATTTTCGGTTATACTTATGCTATGAGCAGATTCACAGGAACCATGGCTCTGGCGCTTTTCGCCTCGGTCTTTTTTGTTGCCTCCGATGGGTTCGCCGGGTGCCAGATCAGTCGGAGCGGAGACGCCTTCTGCCCGCAAAATTCCCGGCCCGCCAAAATCGAGATGAATTTTGTCGATCCGGTTCCGCCGAAAAGCACCGTCCGCGCACCCACTCCGGTGGGAGCGAGGATGCAGTTCGAACTGAAACTTCAGGAAAGGGAATTCAGTTCAGTCACCCTTGATGGCTTGAGTGACAAGGACGTCAAGAAAGTTCAGTCGTTCCTCGAGGAACAGGGGCGTGCGGCAACTCAGCGCTAAAGTGCTGTTTGAGCTGAAACGGGCGGACCCGTGTCCGATTTGTTAAACTACCTTCCGCTTTCGCGCCTGATTTTCCGCCATACAGCGACATTGCGGTTATGTTCGTCGAGCGTCTTCGCGAAGGCATGGCCCCCGGTGCCGTCGGCAACGAAGTACAGGTAGTCGTGTTCTTCCGGATGCAGAACCGCTTCGATCGAACCCCGCCCCGGATTGGCAATGGGGCCCGGCGGCAGGCCGGTATGTTTGTAGGTGTTGTAGGGCGAGTCGAACGCGAGGTCCTTGCGAAGCAAACGCCGCCCGAGCGGGCCTTTCCCCGTGTTCTCGTGTTGGCCGCGGGTTAGAGCGTAAATTACCGTCGGGTCGGATTGCAATGGCATGCCCTTGCGCAGACGGTTAATGAAGACGCCCGCTACTTTCGCCCGTTCGCCAGCCACGCCCGTCTCCTTTTCGACGATAGAGGCAAGCGTAATGGCTTCTTCAACCCTCTCGAACGGCAGGTTCTCCGCGCGACCAGGCCAAAGCTCCTCGATAACCTCGTCCATAGCCACTTCCATCCGGGCGATTAGCGACGAACACGTATCAGCCCGTGTATAGGTGTAAGTCTCGGGAAGCAGAGCGCCTTCGTCCGGCAGAGATTTAATCGCACCGCCGACATCCAGTGCATTGACGATCTGGACGATTTCCCAACTGGTCCGGCCCTCAGGGATCGTCACTGACCGGTGATAGACCTTGCCGGACCGCAACAATTCGAGAATATCTTTCGCGCTCGCCGAAGCCGGGACGGCATACTCGCCGGCTTTCAGATCCGCCGCCGCGCCCGAGAGCCGCGCTATCAGCTTGAACACCAACGGCTTTTTCAGCAACCCTTCCGACTCAAGTTTCGCAGCGATATGCCCAAGCGACTCCCCGCGCTCGACAACCAAAAAACGCTCTTCCGAAACCGGACCCGGCGCGTTGAAAGCTGTAAGCAGCCACCAGAGCGCGATTCCTGCGAGCAGCACTGCCAGAGAAATGATCAGACCCACCAAAGCAAGAATCGGTTTCATGAATGTCTTTTAGCGCGTCTGTGACGTTCGGCAACCCTTTTTGTCATTCGATGGGCTGCGAATGATTATCATTTCCTTGTTGACTCGCCTGTCGCTCTTTCGTACTTCTGGTCCGCAACAAACGCAAATGCGACTTATTCGCAATTTTTCCGTGGAGGTTTTCTATGCCGACAGGCTCTGTCGCTACGCCCGATCATCCCGAAGTTGCGGCTTTTATCAGCCTCATCCGCCAGACCTACGAAAGCCTCGGAAGGGAGGTGGATCTGTCCCCCGCAAACGAGCGGGTTAATTCCCTCCTCCGCACATTCGTCGATGCCGTCCTTCACGTTTCCTCCGTCCACGCTACGGCGTCGATTCTCGAAAATCCGGATGTGCGTAACATCAGGAAGCCGATGCTGGAAAAGTTGAGCCATGCAGAATACCTGATGGAACGGTATTTCGCGCAGCAGTTTGGAGCGCAGTGTCCGCTCACCGCCTCCGACCTTGACCAGTTCTGGTACAGAACATGTTACCGAAATCTGGTCGACGCGGAAGTCACAGCGATGGCCAGCGTTCTTCGTTCAGGCAGCGCACTCTCCGGCAAGATTGCTTTCGTTGGCTCCGGTCCACTCCCGCTGACCGCAATTGACATGCATTTCGCCACCGGAGCGGACGTGCTCTGTATTGACAGTGACGCGGATGCCGTCCGGCTTTCCAGGCAAATGATAGCCAATATGGGCCTCCAACACAAAATCGGCGTACACCGGCATGCGGGTGAAACGTTTGACTATGCCGGGTGCGATGTCGTAATGGTCGCCTCGCTTGTTCCCGAAAAGGATTCTGTTGTCCGAAGGATCCAGGCGACGGCACCGGACGCCGCCATTGGGGTACGATCCGTGCGTGGCCTCAAGGCGCTCTTGTACGAACCGGTTAACGAACATGCGTTTGACGATCTCGGTCTGCGGCACGTCAGTAGCAGCAAAGACTCATCTGAAACGATCAACACGACCCATTTTCTCCGCCCGGCCCCGTACGGCGCGACACTGCCTCCGGGCAAAGCCGCCGCGACCTCTGGAGCACGGACGCCCACGCCCTCCCCGGAAGCACTGCCCGCATAGAATCACGATGACTTTTTCGAACCCTCGCAACATCGCCCTCGTGATCGGGGACATCTGGCCTCTTGACGCAGAAACGGCAGGTCTTGCTCGCGAACTGCGTGCATTGGGTTACCAGACTTCCTGCCCCGTCTGGTCCGATACCTCAAGTGCCTGGGCCCGTTTCGACTTCGTCGTGATCCGGTCGACGTGGGGCTACCACAACAGGCCCGTAGCCTATCGCAGGTGGCTTCGCGACATGGCGGGACGGGGCATTCCTCTTGCCAACAGCCCGGCTCTGGTAGCGTGGAATCTGCACAAGCGCTATTTGTTCGAGCTTGAGAAAAAAGGCGTGCCCATCGTGCCGACCGTGTTGCTCCGGGCCGGACTTTGCCCGGCTCCCGCGATCCGGAGGGTACTCGCAGATCACCGGGCGGAGCATTTCGTTCTCAAGCCCGCCATTTCCGCTTCCGCCGAGGGAACCGTGAAGCTTCTCCGGCAGGACCTGACAATGGCGATAACGGCTTACGACTGCGACATGCTTCTGCAGCCGTTGTTACCCGAGATTGCGACAACGGGTGAAGTGTCCCTGATTTTCATTGAAGGCGCATTCTCCCACGCCGTGTGCAAACATCCTGCGCCGGGGGATTTTCGCGTTCAAAAGAGCTTCGGAGGACGCGCCAAGCCGATTCGCGTAACAGAGGCGCAAGTCAAGCGCGGACAGGCCGTGCTGGAAGCCCTTCCGGAAATCCCCCTTTATGCAAGAGTTGACGGAATCTTCCACGAGGACCGGCTTTTGCTGATGGAACTTGAGCTCAATGAGCCCTCTCTCTACCTGTCATCCGAAAGAGGTGCAACAAACCGGTTTGCGACCGCAATTATAGACCGGATGGAACAGACGCGCCTCAAACGCCCCGCATAACCAGACTGGCATTCGTGCCTCCGAACCCGAACGAGTTCGACAGAGCGACATTGACTTTCTTTTCCTTCGCAACCTTCGGCACCAGATCGATGCCCTGACATGGCTCGGATACGTTTTCGAGATTGAGCGTCGGCGGGAGAATCCCGGTTTCAATGGTCTTCAGCGAATAGATCGCCTCCACCGCACCGGCCGCGCCAAGCAGGTGGCCAATGGCCGATTTGGTCGAGGACATTGAGACCGTGCCCAGGGCGCTCCCGAACAGGCGCTTCACCGCCGTGCACTCGATCCCGTCGCCGACCGGCGTGGACGTGCCATGCGCGTTGATGTAGTCGATGTCTTCCGGATTGAGCCCCGCACGTTTGAGCGCGGCTTTCATCGCCCGGTAGCCGCCGCTGCCGTCCGAGGACGGGGCGGTGATGTGGTAGGCGTCACCCGACATGCCGTAGCCGATGACTTCGCCGTAGATCTTCGCGCCGCGCGCCTTTGCATGCTCGTATTCCTCAAGGATAACGATGCCCGCGCCTTCGGCGATAACAAAGCCGTCCCGTCCCTCGTCGAACGGACGCGAAGCGTCCAGAGGCCGGTCGTTATAGGAGGTCGAAAGCGCCCGCGCGGCCGCAAATCCGGAAACGCCAAGGCGGTTGACCGCCGCTTCCGCGCCGCCCGCGACCATGACGTCCGCGTCGTCGAGCGCAATCATCCGGGCCGCGTCGCCGATGGCGTGCGTGCCGGTCGCGCAGGCCGTCACCACGGAATGGTTGGGGCCGCGAAATCCGTATTTGATCGAGACGTGCCCCGAAGCGAGATTGATGAGCATCGCCGGGATGCAAAACGGCGATACGCGGCGCGGCCCCTGATTCTCGAGGGTAACGGACGTCTCGTAGACCGTCGTCAGGCCGCCGATCCCGCCACCGATCATCACGCCGGTACGGTCGCGCGATTCCTCGTCTTCAGGCGTCCACCCGCTATCCTCGACGGCCTCCCTGGCCGCCGCCATCGCGTAGGTGATGAACGTGTCGGTTTTTCGCTGTTCCTTGGGCGAAACGTAGAGATCGGGGTTGAAGGCACCGTCCTTCGGATCCGGATCCCCGGTGCGCGGGACGATCCCCGCAACCTGCGACGCGATATCCGACACGTCGATGTGCTCGATGCGTCTGATACCGCTTTTTCCGACCGTGATGGCGGCCCAGTTGTGATTAACGCCCACCCCCAACGGGGTGACCATACCCATACCCGTGACTACAACACGTCTCATCGTTTCGCCTGAAAAAAAGAGCGGGGCCCAAACCCCCGCTGGTCAGAAAAGGCCGCCGGAATTATTCGGCAGCGTTTTCCTTGATAAACCCGATGGCATCGCCAACCGTCTGGATTTTCTCGGCAGCGTCATCCGGGATTTCGACGCTGAATTCTTCTTCAAACGCCATAACCAGCTCGACCGTGTCCAGCGAGTCGGCTCCGAGGTCGTCGATAAAGCTGGCGGATTCCGTCACCTTTTCATCTTCGACACCCAGATGCTCAACCACGATTTTCTTCACGCGCTCGGCAATGTCACTCATTGGTTTTCCCTATCTTTGGTTTGATCTGAACTCCTGAAATCGTGGGCGACTTTAGCAAGCCATCCGCACATTTCAAGCGATTTTGTTCGATTAGCACACCCGGAGAAGCAATGCCAGCCTTTTCCCGGAGGCGCAAAACGGGGGGGTGTGGATAACGCGGGCTTTTTATGTCCCCTGCACTTCCGCCCCCTCACCAACGACACCTTCCAGCCACCAGGCATTAAAAACCCGCCTTTAATCCGAGCGGGTTTTTTAACGGGCTTTTTTAAGGGCGGCGGGTTAGCCCGCAGCTTTCTCCTCTTCGCTTTCGGCATCCGTGGCCTGTTGGTCGTTGGCGGAGGCTCCCTCGTCAAGGACCTCCTCTTCCGCAGGCTCCTCACGGACCTGAACGATCCCACCGGCTTCCGCGACCAGAGCGCGACCGGTTTTTTCCTGCACCGCGGCCTCGTCCTTCGAGCGGGCGACATTGACGGTGACTTCGACCTTGACTTCCGGGTGCAGGCGAACCGTCACGGGAAACAGGCCGATGGTCTTGAAGTTGCTGTTGAGCTCGACCATGCCTCGCTCGACCTTTTCTCCGGTCGCCGCCGAGAGTTCTTCGGCGATGTCACGGGCTGTGACCGAACCGTAAAGCTGACCGCCCTCGGAGGCCTGACGAATGATGGCGACCGTCGTGCCCTCAAGTTTACCGGCGCGGCCTCCGGCCTCCTTCTTGCGCTTTTCGTTTTCGGCCTCAAGAACCTTACGCTGCGCGTCGAAATAGGCGAGATTGTCCTTTGTCGCCCGAAGCGCCTTGCTTTGCGGCAGGAGGTAGTTGCGCGCGTAGCCCGGTTTCACATTGACGACGTCGCCCATGTTGCCGAGATGCTCGATGCGTTCGAGCAGAATGACTTGTGTTGGCATCTTTTTCTGTTCCTTCCTGTCGCTTACCGACCGCCGCTTTCCGCTTCCTGGCGGACGTACGGAATGAGGGCCATGTAACGGGCGCGCTTGATGGCGATAGCCAGCTCACGCTGCTTCTTTGTGGAAACGGCCGTAATCCGGCTCGGCACGATCTTGCCGCGCTCGGAAACGAAACGGCCCAGAAGACGCGTGTCTTTCCAGTCGATGTTCGGCGCGCCGTCACCCGTAAACGGGCAGGTCTTGCGGCGGCGGAAAAACGGGCGTTTTACGGTCGGTGCATCAGCGGCGGACATTATGCGGCCTCCTGTTCGCTATCGTCGTCACGGTTCGAACCTCCGACCTGGACGGACGGACCTTTTGACAGTTCTTTCAATTTGATGGTCATGAAGCGCAGCACGTCTTCGTTCAGGCGCATCTGGCGCTCGAGTTCGTGCACGGCTTCAGCCGGAGCGTCGCTCTCGATCAGGACGTAGTGGCCTTTCCGGTTCTTCTTGATCCGGAACGCAAGGGAGCGAAGGCCCCAGTCTTCCGTTTTTATGACTCTGCCGCCGCGATCAGTGATGACCTGCGTGCACTTTTCTTTCAGTTCCTCGACCTGCTGGGTCGAGAGCTCCTGCCGTGCTATGAACACGGTCTCGTAATAAGGCATGTCGTTCTCCTCTCGGGTTACGGCCCCGCAAACTCCCGGGACCAAAGCTGACCTTTACCTTAATCGGGCCAGCGAGGTTTTCGGTAATGGCGGGCAATATAAGGAATATACGCCGGAAAGCAAGGGAATTCTTTATAAGTAAAGGCGAGTTTTAGCACTCTGGCAAGGCTCACCGAATTCCAACGTCCATTTGCACGAACGCGCGAAACCGACTGCCTGTTTGTCGTATAATCAGGTCAACTTGACTGAGGTCGATTGAGCCATGAGCCTTCCCGATGACTTAATTGCTGATGATCGTTTTTCAGCGGCCCGGATGGCCTCCATTGACCCCAAATTTGCCTTCTCCGCCCGGCAAAGCCGGAAACCCACAAACAAATGACGTAATTTTCTTGCCTTCCGTCTCCCCTTATGGGAAATTATCCAATACTCTTGCCAGGCAACCGGACGAAAGAACCGAAACAATGTTCACCGATCTTGCGAACCATGTGCTTTCTCAACTGCCAGAGGGCTGGACTCCTGAATTTGCCGAGACCCTGAACCAGCACTCCCTTTGGCTCCAGACCGGCGGGCAGCAGGGCCAACGTCTGAACACCCAGAGAACTCCCCTGAATTTTCCAACGAAATCTTCGTGGAGTGAATTTGCGCAGGGCGATTCTTCGCGATGCGGACCTCCGGGAAAGAGACCTGACAGGAGCACAGATCAAGGAAGCTGACCTTATATATACAGACCTTCGCGGCGCGGACATGACCGATGCCGAATTGATCGATACCGACCTGTTTGGAGCCCGCCTGGAGGGAGCCATTCTCAGTAACGCAGATATCACGGATGCCGAATTGTCTCAGGTGCAAGGGCTGACCCATCAGCAATTTGCGACAACCCGGAACGGACATCTTTTGCCTGCCCAACCCGGGCCTGAACCGGTTATTCGGTTTGCCCCGGCTCCCGCACCGGCGTAAGACCCAGGGTCTGGAAAACCTCAGACCCGGATCCAAGAAAAATTTTTGTCTTTCCCGGCCCCCTCATGTATGACAGGAGCCGGATATTCAAAAATGGAGGTTTCGCGGCATGACACGCGCTTTTCTGTTTCCCGGACAGGGTTCGCAATTCGTCGGTATGGGCAAGGACCTCGCCGAGGCTTTCCCGGCGGCGCGACAGACTTTCGAGGAAGTGGACGACGCCCTTGGAGATCACTTGAGCAGGGTGATGTGGGAAGGGCCGGAAGACAAGCTGAACCTCACCGAGAACACCCAGCCCGCCCTGCTCGCGGTTTCCACGGCCTGCATGCGCGTCATGACGCGCGAGGCGAACATCCGGCTTGACGATGTCATAACCTTTGCCGCCGGGCACAGTCTC
The DNA here is from genome assembly GCA_009929775.1 of Alphaproteobacteria bacterium. GTDB lineage: Bacteria > Pseudomonadota > Alphaproteobacteria > Micavibrionales > Micavibrionaceae > RZZS01. The sequence goes on along the minus strand of RZZS01000006.1, from coordinate 12,987 downwards.
GGGGAATATTCGGCCCTTACGGCCACGGGCGCGCTCGACCTTGCCGACACCGCCCGCCTCGTCCGTCTGCGGGGGCAGGCGATGCAGTCGGCGGTGCCGGTCGGAATAGGCGCAATGGCGGCCATTCTCGGTCTCGATTTCGCCGAGGTTCAGGAAATTGCCAAACGCGCCGCGGGATCCGAAGTCTGCCAGGCCGCGAACGACAACTCGACGGGACAGGTCGTCATTTCCGGCCACGCGGGCGCTGTCGAGGCGGCTATAGCCATGGCCTCCGAGATGGGCGCCAAACGGGCCGTCAAGCTTCCGGTCAGCGCACCGTTCCATTCGACCCTGATGGCCCCGGCGGCCCAGCGCATGGCGCAGGCGCTCGCCGACACGGACATTCGCCCGCCGATCGTACCCGTCGTCTCGAACGTCACGGCGCGGGGTGCCGCCGATCCACACGAGATCCGCCGCCTCCTCGTCGACCAGATCACCGGTATGGTGCGCTGGCGGGAGTCGGTTCAGTGGATGCGCGGTCAGGGCGTGGACGAGATGGTCGAGATTGGCGCGGGCAAGGTTCTTGCGGGACTCGTCAAGCGCATTGAAAAGGACGTTCAGGCCGAGAGCGTCGGCACGCCGGAGCAACTCGACGCGCTGATCCAAAGGCTCGCATGACCAGCGACACCGCTCTGCCCGTCTATCAGGAGCAGCGTTCGCTCCCCGAGGAGTATATCGTCCCGCAGGATTCCCGCTACGTTCCGCTGCAGCAGCAACCCTACAGCTGCTGCCCGACCTCGTTTCAGATCGTCATGCTCAGGCATGGCATGCCGCTCGTGCCCGCCGAGTTGATCGGCTGGCATATGGGGCTCGTCGTGCCGCCGGAGGACGCAAAGTTTTTCTACAACCCGCGCATTTCGGTTGAGGAACCACCCATCGGCTATGGCACGCAGGTCGGCCTGATTGACGAATACCATCCCTCAAAGGCGATGGAGCGGCTGGGCATCCCGTTCCGGGTTGACATCCAGACCATCGATAATTTTCCGACGCTCGAGAGCTTCGTCACCGCGCTTCAGGAGGTCGTCGACCGCGACGGAGACGTGCTGTTCTGTCTGCGTTGGGGCGACGTACTCGACGAGGACAAGGCCGCCGCGCCCATTGATCCGACGATGGGACATGTCTGCGTTTTCGACCGGCTCGTCGACGGCAAGATCCGGATCGTCGACCCCGCGCGCGGACGCAAGTGGCGCGTCTTCGAGCCATGGCACATATATCATTCCCTTCAGCACCACGGCCTCGAGCGCAAGGCCGGGCTGTGGTATATCCACCGATTGACAGAGGATCAAAAAGGCGCAACATAAGGGCGCTTTTTCGAAAGCCTTGCACGAATCACAACAGGAGACCCACGAATGTTCGAGTTGGACCTGACCGGCAAAACGGCCCTCATTACCGGCGCCACCGGCGGAATCGGCAGTGCGATCACCCGCGCCCTGCACTCCCACGGCGCGACGATCGGCCTCGTCGACCGCAATCGGGAGAGGCTCGACAAAACAGCCGCCGTGCTGGGTTCACGTTTTTACGAATTCGAAGGCGATCTGCGCGACCGCGATTTCGTTGCCAGCATTATTCCCGCTGCCGAAAAAGAAATGGGGCAGATCGACATTCTTGTGAACAACGCAGGCGTCACGCGCGACAATCTCTCGATGCGCATGAAGGAAGAAGACTGGGACGAGGTGATCGAGGTCAATCTCTCCGTCCCGTTCAAGCTGGCGCAGGCCGTACAGCGCAGCATGATGAAACGCCGCTGGGGCCGGATTATCAACATCGCCTCGGTCGTCGGCTTCACCGGCAATCCGGGCCAGTGCAACTACGTGTCCTCGAAGGCAGGGATCGTCGGCTGGTCGAAAGCCATGGCGCAGGAACTCGCCTCGCGCGGCATTACGGTGAACTGCGTCGCGCCGGGCTTCATCGCCTCGCCGATGACCGACGCCCTGACCGACGAGCAAAAAGACAAAATCAACCGCAATATCGCTCTGGGCCGCATGGGCACCGCCGACGAGGTCGCTGCCGCCGTCATGTTCCTCGCCACCAACGAAGCCGGCTATATTACAGGTCAGACCATTCACGTGAATGGCGGGCTGGCGATGATTTAGGAAGCATCGGGCAGGTGCGACAATTTTTCTGCTGCGCATCAGCGACCTGCCGTTTCGGTTCCCCAGTTCGCGTTCCCACGTCGAGCCAGAACCGAATCTCTTTCCATTCCATGCACTTGAGGCAACGGATCTGTTTGCAGGCGGGTCCGTTATTTCTGGAACTTTTTATCAATTCTGCGAACAGCAATAGTGATAATCATTCGCAATTTATTTCTTTCTGATGTAGAACCGTGTATATTCGAAAGCTCTTTAGAGGGGTAGGTATCCAATGGCGCTTCTGGAAAGCGACGATCCGGTCTTTCAATTGACCCAGCTTGGTCGGCGCTGCTGCGCCCGTATCGTTTCCATCGGGACCGGCGATGACAATACGCAACTGTCGATCCGCCGCCTGCGCCAGATCGGTTTCGAGGAAGACAAGGAAGTCGAGATTCTGCACACCGGTCCGTTCGGACGCGACCCGATTGCGGTGCGCGTCGACCGGATGGTTCTTGCGATCCGCCGCGCGGAAGCCTCGCTGATTACCGTTAAATCCAGCTAGTTGCCCAATGTTTCTCTCTTTGGTCCCGCACTCCCCCACCCATTCGGCTAAAGCTTCGCCTGCAGCGAAGCGGAGCCTCAGTGCCCTCCCCCGCCTGCGGGGGAGTGTCGGGTGGGGGTAAGAGACGAATTCACGACAGATCCCGGCATGCCACGAACCCTGCGTATCGCCCTTGCGGGCAGTCCAAATTCCGGTAAATCCGCCCTCTTCAACGCCCTCACCGGCCACCGCCAGAAGGTCGCCAATTACGCGGGCGTGACGGTCGAGCGCCATTCGGGCCAGTATTTCATGGTCTGCGGGCGGCCCATCGACATCATCGACCTGCCAGGCGCGTACAGTCTCGACGCCACGAGCCTCGACCAGAAAGTTACCCGCGACTTCCTGCTCGGCGAGATCAAGGGGGAAGAACGGCCCGACGCGGTGCTGTGCGTTGTCGACGCGACGAAGCTGCGGGACAATCTGCGTTTCGTGCTGGAGCTCAAGCGAACCGGGTACCCGCTCGTTCTCGCGCTGAACATGATGGACCTCGCGGAGCGCGACGGCATCGCCATCGACGCGGACAGTCTCTCCGCCGAGCTCGGCATCCCGGTTATCCCGACGGTCGCCGTGCGGCGCAAGGGGTTGCAGCCGCTTTTGTGTTTTCTGAACCACGATTTCTGCGACATGGTCGGCGGCGAGACGAAAGCGCCGGACGCCGCCGCCTTGCCGCAAGGCGACGAACTGCGCGCGCTCCAGCAAGACGCAAAGAAGATCGCCAAAGCCGCCATTCTCGGGGAAGGCCGCATGCACAAGGTCACGCGGGTACTCGACGAGATCGTCCTGAACCCTGTGGCGGGACCGTTCATCCTGCTCGGCGTGCTGTTCCTGATGTTTCAGGCGGTGTTTTCGTGGGCGGCCTGGCCGATGGACATGATCGATTCGGGAGTCCTCTCCCTGCAGGATTTTGTCGGGACAGTCGTTCCGGAAGGTTTCATGCGAAGTCTTCTTCTGGACGGGGTTCTCGCGGGCGTGGGCAGCGTCATTATCTTCCTCCCGCAGATTATCATCCTGTTCTTCTTCATCCACTTGCTCGAGCAGTCGGGCTACATGACCCGCGCCGCGTTCCTGATGGACCGCCTGATGAGCCGGGTCGGGCTCTCGGGCCACACCTTCATCCCGCTGCTCTCGAGCTTTGCCTGCGCGATCCCCGGCATCATGGCGGCACGCACCATCGACGATCCGCGCGACCGCCTGACCACCATTATGATCGCGCCGCTGATGACCTGCTCGGCGCGCCTGCCGGTCTATACGCTGATCATCGCGGCGTTCATCCCGCCCGTCACCGTCTGGGGCGGGGCGAATTTGCAAGGGCTCGTGATGTTCGCGCTGTACCTGATCGGCATTGTCGCCGCGCTCATCGCCGCCGCCGTGTTCAACGTGACAGGGGCAAAGCGTGGCCCGCGCTGGTTCATGATGGAGCTGCCGCGCTACCGCCTGCCCGTCTGGCGCGACCTCGCGCTGGGTCTGTGGGCGCGGGTGCTGATCTTCCTGAAGCGCGCGGGAACGATCATCCTTGCCACGACCGTCCTGCTCTGGGGCCTTGCGAGCTACCCGAACCCGCCCGAAGGCGCGGAAGGGCCGGACGTCGTCTACAGCTTCGCCGGGATGCTCGGGCGGGGCCTTGAAGTCATCTTCGCGCCAATTGGTTTCACATGGGATATCTGCATTGCGCTCATCCCCGGCATGGCCGCGCGGGAAGTCGCCGTCGCCGCGCTCGGCACGATCTACTCGCTTTCGGGTAACGAAGAAGCCATCACGGAAAGCCTCGCCACCACGCTCCAGACCGCATGGTCCCTGCCCACCGCGCTTGCATTTCTGGCATGGTTCATCTTCGCCCCGCAATGCTTTGCGACCATGGCCGTCACGCGCCGCGAGACCAACTCATGGAAATGGACCGGATTTATGGCGGGTTACCTGTTTGCGCTGGCCTATGTCGCGGCGGGGCTGACCTACTGGACTGCAAGGGCGATATTGCTCTGACGCAAAGGCGTGAAGCCTCCCTTTTTTGTCTCCCGAGCGAGCGGAGCGACGAGGGATCTGATCCGCAATCAACCGGGGAAGATCTCTCCACTCCCTCCGGTCGGTCGAGATGACAACACAAGGAAGCGACGCCAAAAGCGCCTGCATGCGAAAGCTCATCATCCTCGCCAACACCCTCATCGCCAAACAGCAAAAATGGCAACCGGCTGCTTGACTTATTGAACACAATCACCGGCTTTCCCGCGATTTGCCGCCGGGGTGTACGGGTTAGCCGTTTTGCTGCAATACCTCGAGCGCGTGAGCAGCATATTGTACTACCTTCTTCCACTCGGGGAGCGATATATACTCCTCGTCCGTCCTGGAGTAACCGTGCTTATCCAAGAGTGTTTCAATAGACTTACATACCGAATCAACAGCCTGGGCTTCATCTTCGTTATGTAACAAATAACCGATCAAGCCACCTGGGTTTGACGATAGTTCGGTATCATCAAAAAAAGTGTATTACATAATCGAAACCGCCATCTTGCACGTTTTCAGGGCATTCTTTAAGCACCCAACATTTCTTCTGATACTCAAGATCGCTCAGCTCCCGAAGATACCAAATTAACTCATCCCGCATTTCGGGGAATTTTATTGTGGCGAATCCCATTTTTTCCATTTTGCATACCCACTAAGTGGAATGTGCGCTTGCTCGGCATTCTTATCGATGGGACCGTTTATTGGGTTTCCATTTCTTCCAATAACTCGGCCATTACTCCTAACTATCACATGATCAACCCTTTGTATAGAAAGCTTAGAGCTTGGATTGCCGTTATCGGTACGCACACCATTTCCCTTGTTTGTTGGAAAGTAGAACCAGCGCGATCCAAAACATAAAGCTTTCTACAGCTGGAGAAAGACCATCAAAGATGCCTTGCTCTCCTGCCGGTAGGTAGTAGATTAAAGCATATAAAAGGGGACCGTATACATTTTATTCGCCAGCGCGCTGCAACTTTGCGGGGACACGATACGCTTCCGCCTTCGCCAACGGCTTCGGCGTGACAAGTCGCTTTATCATGCCCCCCGGGGCGGGTCGGGACAGGCTGGCGGGACAAGGCCTGTCCGCATGCTCGACGGACCTTCGCGCCTTCCCCCCAAATCTTCTCCCCGCTATTCACACCCCCGGAAGTCAAAACTCTGGCAAAAGCGAAGGGCGGGCTGCTAGCTTGCCCTCATGACGACGCAAGCCAAAATCGAATCGCTGCCGCGCGGCGAGAGTGACGGTCCGGGTTACCGGATGCTCCCCCATAACCTGGAGGCGGAGCAGGGTTTGCTCGGGGCGGTGATGATCGACAACCGCGCGCTTGAGAAGGTCGGCGATATCCTTAAGCCCGAGCATTTTTTCGCGCCCGCGCACCAGCGCATCTATGCCGCCATCGTCAAGCTGACCGACCGGGGCCAGACGGCCTCGCCCGTGACATTGAAAGGTTATTTTGAGCAGGACGCCGACCTTGCCCATGTCGGCGGGGCGGAATATCTCGCCGATCTGGCCGCGAGCGTCGTCACGGTCATCAATACCGCGGATTACGCCCGTACGATCTACGACCTCCACCTGCGCCGCCAGCTCATCAGCTTCGGCGAGGACGTTGTGAACGATTCGTTTTCCCAGCATCTCGACGGCGACGCGCACAACGTCATCGAGAAGGCGGAGAAGGAGCTTTATAGCCTCGCCGAATCGGGCGAGACGCGCTCGGGCTTCGTGACGCTGCGCGATTCGGTGCTCGCCGCCATAGAGATGGCCGAAAAAGCCTACAAATCGGAAGGTGCGGTTTCGGGCGTCTCGACGGGTTTGCGCGACCTCGACCAGAAGCTCGGCGGGTTGCACAATTCGGATTTGCTGATCCTCGCGGCGCGCCCCTCGATGGGAAAAACGGCGCTGGCCGTAAATATCGCTTTCAATGCGGCCAAGCTCAATCAGGAAACCAGTGGCAAGGAAGGAGCGATTACGGCGTTCTTCTCGCTCGAAATGTCTTCGGACCAGCTCGCCATGCGGATTCTGGCCGACCAGTCGAACATCTCGGGCGACGCGCTGCGCAAGGGGAACATTCAGGAAAGCGACTTTCACAATTTCGTCAAGGCCTCGCAAAAACTCAGCCAGGTGCCGCTTTACATCGACGACACGCCCGCGCTGTCCATCGGCGCGGTGCGCTCGCGGGCGCGGCGGCTCAAGCGCCAGCACGGGCTGGGCCTTCTGGTCGTCGACTATCTGCAACTCTTGCAGGGGACCGGCTCGCGCCAGTCCGAAACGAACCGCGTGCTGGAAATCTCGGAAATCACGCGCGGACTCAAAGCCATCGCCAAGGAGCTGGAAATTCCCGTCATCGCGCTTTCCCAGCTCTCGCGCGCGGTCGAACAGCGCGAGGACAAGCGTCCGCAACTGTCGGACCTGCGGGAATCGGGCTCGATCGAACAGGACGCCGACGTGGTGATGTTCATCTACCGCGAAGAATATTATCTCTCGCGCTCCCAGCCCGATATCGAGGACACCGACAAGTTCGCGAAGTGGCAGGAAAAAATGGACCGCGCCCACAACGTCGCCGAGGTGATCGTCGCCAAGCAGCGCCACGGTCCGATCGGCACGGTTCCGCTGTTCTTCGACGGCAACTACACGCGCTTCGCCGACCTTGACCGCAATTACGGCAGCTACTCGAACGATTAGCCGTTTCTATTGCGGCTGCAGAACGAAGAAGAAAACATTGTGGTCCGGCTGGCCGATGCAGTCGAGGGCGCTTACATGCACGCAGCCGAATATCTTGTTCGAAAACGTGCCCTGGCGGCTTGCGATCATGTGACCGTCCGTGAAGTACCCCTTGAACCTGTTGTCCATATCGTAAACGCAGCCCTCGTTGACCGGGAGTTTTTCATTTCCTTTTTGGAGGCCAAGACTGATATTGATACCCTTGCAGATGCTGTCGTGCACGTAAGGCAGCAGCATAACGACCTCCTCGTTGCTCACATTATCAAGGTGGCAGGGCTGGAAGCTCATATCGGGAAGGTCCTTTACACAGACATTCGAAGGGAAAATCCACTCGCCGTGACCCGGCTGCTCCTCGTGAGTCTCGTCAAGCCAGTCTTCGTCGGGAATCCGGTATGTGCCTGCCCCGCCGTCAGGGTGAAAAATCTGACAGTCGGCGTAATGGCACGATGGGTTTTCATAGCCTTCAACATGACTGTTTTCGAAGCTGAGCTGCGAGATGTCGTTGAGTTTTACGGCACGCTGGCGCATTAGGGTTGTTTGGAGACTCAAGGCATATTGCGCGATCTCGGACGAGGCAATCTTGACGTATTCGGGCAGGCTCCGCTTATCCCGTGCGTTCGGGTCGTAATCGTGCGTCACGACCCAGGCGAGCATCATGAAAAGGATCGCCGAAATGAACGCAAGTATGCGCGACGAGCCTCGTTCGGAATGGTATTTTCGGGAATCCATCATCAGTTATTATTGTACAACAAAGTGCTCATATTAATACAAAAGAGATTAACAGGTTTCTAACCCGAAATGAGGAGCATCGCTTCCATGCGCACACCCCCCGGAATCCTGAGTGTGGATCTCGGCGCTCTTGCCGCCAATTACCGCCTGCTGCAAGAGCGGGCCGGGCACCGATGCGAGGTCGCCGGTGTCGTGAAGGCCAATGCCTACGGAACCGGCTTCGCTCCGGTTTCACGGACCCTGGAAGCGCTCGGCTGCCGGACGTTTTTTGTCGCGACCCTTCAGGAAGGGCTGGCGCTGCGAGACGTCCTGCCGGGCAAGAACATTACAATCGCCGTTCTGGGCGGTGCGCCACCGAAAACCGAACATGTTTTTGTCCAAGCGCTTCTGACACCTGTCATCAATTCGCTGGAGGCGGCGAGGCGGTGGGCCGCAGAAGCAAGAGGCGCGGCCTTTTTGCACATGGACACGGGCATGAACCGGCTTGGATTCTCCGCTGACGACCTGGGCGTTTTTTTTAATGAGAGGGAGCTTCGGGATCGGCTTCCCGTCCCGCTCGTCATGAGTCACTTTGCGAGCGCAGACGACTATCCCGATGGCGGGCAGACTGCCACGCAGTACGCGAGATTCACAGAACTGGCGGCGGCCTTCCCGGACGCTCGCCGAAGCCTTGCCAATTCGGCGGGGCTCTTGCGGGACCCGGCCTACGCGCTCGACCTCGCCCGGCCCGGAATCGCGCTATACGGCGGCAATCCGGGTTTGCCTGAAAACCCCATGCGGCCGGTCGCGTTCCTCGAAGCCCGCGTCCTGCAGATCAGGGAGGTAAAAGAAGGCGAGACGATCGGTTACGGAGCGACATACACTTTCCCCACAGACCGCGTTACAGCAACCGTTGCCATCGGCTACGCCGACGGCTTCCTCCGATCGGCGGGCGGGCATGCAAAACTGTACTGGCAAGGAAAGCCATGCCCGGTCCTCGGCCGCGTTTCGATGGACCTTACGAGCATCGACATTACGGATGCCGACACCAGGCCGCGGGAAGGCGACATGGTCGAAGTGCTCGGCCTTCATCAGGGAGTCGACGACCTTGCGCAGGACGCGGGAACGATCTCCTATGAAATCCTTACGAATTTTGGCGGTAGATATCAGCGAGTGTATAACTCTTGAGTGTTTTCTTTCCGGATCGAAAACTGTAAAAAGGGAGCTGGTCTAAAGCAGACGGCATATCACAGGCATGGACTCTTCTTCGGAACAACCGGTTGACGGGACAAAACACAACGGCTTTCAGGCAAAGCTCCGGGAAGCTCTCGAGTACCTTCTCGACACGTGCGAGTCCATCGGGAAGACAATCGTCCGCCTGTTCAACGGCGTCGGTTCGCTGACCTATTTCATCCTGCGCGCGATTGTTCATTCCTTCATGCCGCCGATCTATTTTCGGCTGATCCTGCGCCAACTCATCGACATTGGTTACTATTCGCTACCGGTGGTCGGCATGACGGCGCTGTTCACCGGCATGGTGCTCGCGCTCCAGAGTTACACCGGTTTCACCCGGTTCAACGCCGAAAGCGCTATTGCAGGCGTCGTCGTTCTGTCCGTCACGCGCGAACTGGCGCCGGTGCTCGCCGGTCTGATGGTCGCGGGAAGGATCGGGGCCTCGATTGCCGCCGAGATTGGCACGATGCGTGTCACCGAGCAGATCGACGCTCTATCGACGCTGTCAGTCAATCCGTTCAAATACCTGATCGCTCCGCGCCTTATCGCCGGAACAGTCATGCTTCCGGCGCTGGTGTTGGTCGCCGACATCATCGGCGTGTTCGGCGGCTATGTCGTGGCGATCTACAGCCTTGATTTCAGTCCCGGCACCTACCTGTCCCAGACATGGAGCATGCTTGAGCCAATCGACGTGATTTCAGGTCTTATCAAAGCCGCCGTCTTCGGGCTCATCGTCGCACTGATGGGCTGCTACCACGGTTACTATTCGCAGCGCGGCGCACAAGGGGTCGGCACGGCGACAACAAACGCAGTCGTAACGGCCTCGATCCTGATCCTGATATTCAACTACATCCTTACGCAGGTCTTTTTCTCATGAGCGGGGCAAATCCTGCACAACCGGTCACAGTCGGCGAAGACGCGACGCGTTGCTCAGAGCTTAAGCCCTGCAAGATGCAGCTTTCCGGTGTCCGGAAAGCCTTTGGCGGCAACCATGTACTGAATGGTGTCGATTTGCAGATCAAGGCAGGCGAATCCCTCGTCGTCATCGGCGGATCGGGATCAGGCAAATCGGTGATGCTTAAATGCATTCTTGGCCTGATTTATCCGGAAGAAGGTTCGATTCTTGTCGACGGACGCGAGACGGTCGGGCTCGACACGAAGGGCCGCGACGAGGTCATGAAGAAATTCGGCATGCTGTTTCAGGGCGCGGCTCTGTTTGACTCGTTAAAGGTGTGGGAAAACGTCGCCTTCGGCCTGATTCAGGGACGGCGCATGGATCGCAGGCAGGCGAAAGACATCGCCGTCGAAAAACTCAAGGCGGTCGGCCTCAAACCTGAGCACGGCGAACTGTATCCGGCGGAAATCTCCGGCGGGATGCAAAAGCGGGTGGGCCTCGCGCGCGCTATTGCCGCCAATCCCGAGATCATCTTCTTCGACGAACCGACCACCGGCCTCGACCCGATCATGGCCGATGTCATCAATGATCTGATCGTCGAATGCGTGCGGGACCTCGGCGCGACGGCTCTGTCCATCACCCACGACATGGCGAGTGCCCGCAAAATCGCCGACAAGGTCGCCATGATCTATCAGGGCCGCATCATCTGGCACGGCCATGTACAGGACCTCGACAGTCCCGACAACGACTATGTCGACCAGTTCATCCACGGTCGCGCCGTGGGGCCGATTACGGACGATCTAAAGCGCGGCTGAGACACGCAAGAACGTTTGATTTCACTACCACGCGCTCAACTCTTTTTGCACCAGAACTGATACATCGCCACAAACGTCTGCGGGTTTTTCTTTTCAAATTTCGCCCAGTTGTCGAGCTCGGTCATGGCCGGGTCCTTGCGAAATTTTTTTCGGTATTTTCGCGCGGTAGCGCCACCCACCTGAAAACCTTCGAACGTCAGGCCCCGTGTCTGCAAGGCCTGCCGGATCTGCGGAATCGTAAAACGGTGCTCCTGTTCGTGGAACAGCAGGTCGCGGCATTCGGGGAGCGAGTAGTAGTCGCGCGCCTCCACGAGGGTCTTGTAGTGCTTTTTCTTCAGGTGCTTCGGCGCATCGTGCCGAAAGCGGCGAATTCCTTCGCTATCCGGCTTATAGTCCCTCGCGGCGATAGCTTTGCGGGCCTCGACGACGAATCGCCGGGCGTGTTCGCTGTAGAGGCCGATCCGCATCCTGCCGCCTTCCTTCAGCAGCGAGGTCAAAACCTCCCAGCCTTTGAGCGGCGCGTCCATATGGTGCAGGACGCCCGAGGCGGCGATGAAGTCAAACCGCTCGTCCAGAGCGCCGAGGCCGAGAATGTCGGCCTGCGCGAACCGTACATTTGTCAGGCCGAATTTTTTCGCCCGGTGCGTCGCGTACGCAAGGCTTGCGACGCTCAGATCGACCGCCAGAACCTCGGCATTCGGAAATGCCGCAGCCAGATCGCAAGCCTCCCGGCCCGTTCCGCAACCGGCCACAAGAATCTTCGGCGCGCCATCCAGCAGGAACCCCTCCCGTGCCTCGACATGGCCGCGATGAGAGAGAGCAAGCCACTTCGGATAGGGCGATTCCTCGTACTGCGCGCGAACCTTGCGCGAGACGGGATCCTCGACTTCCGTGAGGACCGGAATGTCTTCGGCCAGCGCATGCCGCTCGCGCACATCCGCGATCTGAAGCTTGACGAGCGCGGCCAACTCGCCCTTCCCGAACTTCGTGAGAAGCGTTCCGGCATTCGCCAGTTCGTGCAGCGGAACGTAACAGGACAAGACAGCAACGTCCGGTGCGGCAGGCGCTTTCTCGACCTTCGCACGCAAGGCGTCTGCAAGCGCCTGCTCCCGCCCACTGACATCGAACAGGTAATCCGTGTAAAAACAGGCCTGTCCTAGCGCCTGCGCGATACGGGTGCGCGGTTCGTCCCCGAGCGTATGTGTCTCCCCGCGCGTTTCGTCCTCAAGCAACAGGCAGCGCAATCGGGAAAGGAATAGCTCGAAACCGGAATCGGCAAGCCTGATTCGACAAAGCCCTTCGAGAAACATCGGGTCGAGTAAAGCGTTCTTCGACGGCAATGCGTCGAACTGGGCGCGGGCGCGATCTTCGTCCGGGTGCGCCAGCGCGCGGTAAACCGGTCCGAACGCGCGGTCGTTCTGCAGGATCGAGCGCCACGCGCTCTCCACAGGCTGGAAATCGACATTGTCGAACGAGAAGCTTTCAGCGATCACCTTGCGGTAGGAAGGCACGGGAACGCGGAAGGACAGTCCCGACACGGTCTCGATAAATTTCACGATCGTTTCGCGCGCCGCCGGTTTCGCCTCGAAGGCCCGGACGAGGTAATTCAGCGCATGCGGTTTGTATCCGAGGCTGTTGTATACGTCGCTGGCGGCGTAATAGGCGGGCAGAAATCCCGGATCGTCCGCGATTGCCGCATCGAATTTCTCAAGCGCCTTGTCCCAGCCTCCGGCGCTCAGGAGGGATCGCCCCTCCTCAAGCAGCGACGCCGCCTTTTTCGCCTCTTTTTCCATGATCGGCCCTCCTTTTGGGGCGCCCTTTCAACAGTGAAGTGCCCGATTGGGGGGTGGTAGCGGGTCAGGCGAGCGGATAATCTTTTTGTGGTCTAAACAAGGAGATTATCGAAATGC
>RZZS01000055.1 GCA_009929775.1 Alphaproteobacteria bacterium | reverse complement strand
TGTTCGTCCTGTGTGCCTCTCGGCTTATTCGTCTCTGTCATAGAGCCAGTATGGCCCAGCAAACAGCAATGTCAACTATTATTGTACGGTATTAGTAAGTGGCCTCGACTGAGTGATGAAGAGTGCAATCTTATGGGTTCACCGCGCGCGCCGCAAGGCGAAAGTGCGCCTGGCTATGGTTTTCTGCGCGCCGCAGTGTTTTTTTGCGCGCCGCGCGCCTTGCTTTGCAGAATTCTTACTTGTCATCCCCCATCTTCAGCGCGTTAATAAACGCGCTCTGGGGAATATCGACGTTGCCGTATTGGCGCATCTTCGCCTTGCCCTTTTTCTGTTTTTCCAGCAGCTTGCGCTTTCTCGTTACGTCGCCGCCATAGCATTTGGCGGTGACGTCCTTGCGGAGCGCCGAGATGTGTTCGGCGGCGATGATCTTGCCGCCGATGGCCGCTTGCACGGCGATTTTGAACATCTGCCGCGGGATCAGTTCTTTTAATCGCTCGCACAGTTGCCGCCCGCGCTTTTCGGCGTTCTTGCGCCAGACGATCATGGCGAGCGCGTCGACCGGCTCGCCGTTGACCTTGATTTCCATCTTTACAAGGTCGCTCTCGCGGTAGCCGTAAATCTCGTAGTCGAAGCTTGCGTATCCCTTGGAGATGCTCTTCAGCCGGTCATAGAAGTCGAAGACGATTTCATTGAGCGGCAGGTAATACTCCATCATCGCGCGGTGACCCGCGTAGGTGAGGGTGATCTGCTCTCCGCGCCGCTCTTCGCAAAGCTGGAGCAGGCCGCCGAGATACTCGTCGGGCGTGAGGATCGTGGCCTTGATCCACGGTTCCTCGATATGGTCGATCCGCACGACGTCGGGCATGTCGACCGGGTTGTAAAGCTCCATCTTCTCGCCGTTTGTCTTGTAGATGTGATAAACGACGCTCGGTGCGGTGGGGATGAGGTCGAGGTCGTATTCGCGTTCGAGCCGCTCCTGAATGATCTCCATATGCAGAAGGCCCAGAAAGCCGCAGCGGAAGCCGAGGCCGAGTGCCTGACTGTTCTCCGGTTCGTAATGCAGGCTCGCGTCGTTCAGTTTGAGGCGGCCCAGTGCATCGCGTAAATCTTCAAATTGTTTGGCGTCGACCGGAAAGAGCGAGCAGAACACCATCGGCACGCTGGGTTTGAAGCCGGGCAGGCGCTCTGTGCACTGGCGCTTTTCTTCCGTGATGGTATCGCCGACCTGCGTTTCGCTGATGTCCTTGATCGAGGCGGTGATGAATCCCATCTCGCCGGGGCCGAGTTCGTCGATCAGCACGGGTTTGGGCGTGAACATGCCGACGCGGTCTATGTCCCGCACGGCGCGGGTGTTCAGGAACTGGATGCGCATGCCCTTCTTCAGCGTGCCGTCGATGACGCGCACGAGAATGACCACGCCAAGATAGCTGTCATACCAGCTGTCGACGAGGAGGGCCTTGAGCGGTTTGGTCTCATCCCCCTCGAGCGGGGGAGGGAGCTTCCGGACGATAGCTTCCAGCAATTCCCCGATTCCGATACCGCTTTTGCCGGAGCAGAACACGGCGTCCGCGGCAGGCAGACCGATAACGTCCTCGACTTCCTTGGCGACCTCTTCGGGCATCGCGGCGGGGAGGTCGACCTTGTTGATGACGGGAATGATCTCGTGGTCGTTCTCGAGGGCCTGATAGACGTTGGCGAGCGTCTGGGCCTCGACGCCTTGCGTGGAGTCCACGACCAGCAGCGAGCCTTCACAGGAGGCAAGGCTGCGCGAGACTTCATAGCTGAAATCGACGTGGCCCGGCGTATCCATGAGGTTGAGCTGGTACTCGATCCCGTCTTTGGCCTTGTAGGCGAGGCGCACGGTCTGGGCCTTGATGGTGATGCCGCGCTCGCGCTCGATATCCATGGAATCGAGCACCTGCTCCTTCATCTCGCGCTCTTCCAGCCCGCCGCAGGTCTGGATCAGACGGTCGGCAAGAGTCGATTTCCCATGGTCTATATGCGCGATGATCGCGAAATTGCGGATGTGTGCGAGCGGCTTCGTCATGGCTTCATCTTATATAGAGCCATGCGTGGAAATGAAAGAGAGAATGGGGAGCTACGACGCGCTCTGATTTCGCTGCAATTTCCGATCGAATTTACTGCGGAGCCGGGCCGGCGGGAGCCGGAGCGGGCGCAGGTGCAGTCGGGGCCGGAGCCGGAGTCCTTTCGCCACCTTTTCCGAAAAGAGTCGGCAGGTAATGTGCGGCGGCGTATCCGGCAACCGCTGCGCCAAGGCTCATCGGCGTGCTCCAGTCCAGTGCCAGTTTCGCAATGCCAAATCCAAGCCCTGCACCCAAAAGTCCGCGACCGCTGACGGCGTTGAATACACTGGAATGGCCGCCGCCTGTAACCAGTGAAGCAGCTGTGTCGAAAAAGCTTTTGATCTTATCCAGCATCTACTATCCCTTCCTTGTTGCGCCGGAGCGGGAGCGCCATGCCCCGGATCCGGTTTCGGTCCGATAGGTGACGGATCGGCGGAGTTTTCGTTCGTCCTCTCCGGGCTTCTGAGCGAGTCGGATGTTCCGAGAAACGCTCCGATCAACCCGCCCATCGTAAGGCCGGTAAGTGGTTTGTCTGCGAGAATGCCGAGCACCAGTCCCGCGATCCCGAATATAAGCCCCATGCCGAGCGGCGAACCCATTTTGTTGAATACGGCGCTCAGGCCATGGCCGATCGGGTCGCTGGCGGCGTCGTTGATTTGTCCGAAATCGTCCTTCGAAAGCGTCTGGAACCAGGTTCCGAAAGTCTCCTGATCCTTTTCCTCCATCCCTTGCAGGGTCGCCGCGAAGCCCTGAATGTTTTCGCGTTGCGCGGGGTCGAGGCCCTTGAGGTTGCGAAAGGTCTCCTGAAGTTCTTCTCTTCGCTGCGTTACCGCGGTCCCCTCCAGACCCGCAAGGCCAAGGCCCTCCAGCGCTTCCAAAAGGCGTGTGCGTTCGGCGGGTTCCATGCCCTGCAAGGCCGCGATGCCATCAGCGGCCTGTTCGAGTTGTTGTGGGTTGGCAAGCTTGTCTATGGCCTCAGCTCGCTCGTCTGGAGGCATTCCTGCGAGTTCACGGAGTTGTCCTGCGACATGCTGCCGACCGGAAGCCGGTGCCTGCCCTTCGCCTGCGTTGGAAGCGATGTCCATGGCCATGGCGAGAAGTTCCTGGCGGTCAGCCGGTGTGCCAAGGCTTTGCAATTCGGTCGCCACAGACTTGAGCTTGTCGAATTCCCCTTGCGGCATGGTTTGAAGCGCGAGGAGCGTACCGCGTAGTTGTTCGCGGCTCTGGGCGCTCACATCCCCACCGCCTTCGCCTGCGCTGTCCGCGATCAATTCCGCAAGAGGGGCTATGCCGGGAACGACCTTGTCGCTGGCCGTGCCGATAATTCCGTCACTGCCTTCCGCCCCGATTTTGGCAAGGAGAGTATCGATGCGATCTTCTCCGGAGCCAAGGAAAGCGGTTTCGGTGGCTTCCCGGCCCTTTTCGATGGGGCTGCGCCAGTCATATTGTTCTGTCGTCAGCAGGTCGCGCGCTGCGTCGAGCATCTCCGGCGTCATGCCCGCGACGATCCCGGCGACTTGACGTTGCATCGCCGGGTTTGCCGGGCCACTGCCAGAAACACCGTTTAAAAGCGAGTGTTCGCCATCAATTACATCAGCGATGGCATTCAGTTTGGCGGCGCCGTCCTCGTCCTTGAAACGGGCAAGAAAGTCACCGTTTTGCGCAACAATCTGCGCCAGGCGGTCAACCTGCTCGGGCTTCACGATGTCGATTTGGGCGAGAATCTGCCTGCGCTCTTCCGGCGCTCTGGTCATGAACTCCACGAGTTGGCCGAAGCTTTGGTCGTTGGCGAGCAGGGCCTCGATCCGGTTTGTTGTCGCGGGGTCGTCGAGATGGGCGAAAAGACCGGGGAACTGGTCGGCGGGCGTGCTCCGGAGCGCGGAAACGAGCTGGGCTCTCTTCCCTTCCTCCATTGCTGCGAGGGATTCGAACAGATCGCCGGACGGCTTGTCCCCGCCGCCTTTCATGCCGAACATGAAATCCGTCAGGCGTGTAAAGCCCTGTTCGGTCATGCTCTGCTGAAGTCGCTGGACTGGTTCCGGGAGGATGTTTATGCCGACAGAGTCGAGGATACCGGTGACGCCTCTGAAGGCGTTTGCCGCGAATCCTTTCTTGTCAGACATTTCTCCCATCGCCGGCCGTTTTGTTATGGTAACCTATGGCCGTATTTTAACCGGGAATGGTTAATGGATTCAAAATTTCTGATCTGCATGTTGTTAATAAAGGAAAATATACCGGAATGCGCCTGGGCGGATTTCTCAGGGCGGACATAATTTCTCCCCCCCTTGCAAAGGGGGGAGATCAAGAGGGGAGGGCAGGCACTTTATGCGCGGTCTACAACCCCGCCATATAGTTCTCCAGCGCGGCTCTTGCTTCGTTTTCCTTGCGTTGCAGGTCTTCTTCGCGTTCGGCGAGGGCCGCAAGCTTGTCCTCCTGCTGCTCCATCTGGTCGAGATAGCGTTTGCCGAGCGAGGAATTTTGCGACACCGTCGAGAGGTTCTGGCGGATGCGCTGCTGGTCGTTAAATATCTGCTGGCGTTCCTGCCGGAGTTGTTGCAGGGCGCGCTGGACGCTGTAGACCTCGCGGTTCAGAGATTGCACCTTTTCAAGCGCCTTGCGCAGGTCCGAGGGGATATCCTCGCCGCTTATGGCGGCGAGCCGCATGTCGAGGTCGCGCGGGTTCAGTTGCCCGGCCGAAAGCGTTTCCGTTCCCTCATTACGGAGAGTGACCTTGACGGATTTCGTTTCTCCGGCGGGGACTTTTACGCGCAGGCGGTAGTGCGTTTCGCTCTTTTCAACGTCGCCGTCCAGCCCGCCTGGCGTGTCGAGTTCCCAGCCCTGACGGCGGGGATGTTCGAGAACGAGCGTGCGGGCTTCGTCCTCCGGCGCCTTGATCGTATAGGACGTCGTGTTGGTCCAGACGACTTTCTGGCGCAGGTTGCCGCGCTCGAAGGAAATCATACCGAGGTGCTTGTCGCTGCTGTCCTCGCGGTCGATCGTCGTTTTGCTGTCGAGCGCGAAGGACACGAAGCGGCTTTCTCCCTTGGGCATGAGCGGCATCTCAGCATCGCCCACATGGACGAGCCCGCTCGCGCCTCCATCATAAAGCGTCAGGATGCCGGGAGGCAGGCCGCTGCCGCTTTCGTTCTTCATCTCGACCGACGCCAGCGGGTGGCGGGCGTTCGTTTCCGGCTGGTAGACATAAACTTCCTCGGCCGGAAGCTCATGCGAGACGAACGGCACCATGAGCGTGTGCCCGGCCGGCAGGTCGATGGCTTGCGGGAAGGTGAACAGCAGCTGGCTCGCGGTTTCGGAGGCTGCGGCGGCTTGGACCTGGGCCATTTCCATCGGGGCGGCGCTCATTTCCATCGCCATGGCCGCCTGCGGCATGGGCGGCGCTCCGGCGATCGCATCTTCCATCGCAAAAAGCTCGACCCCGCCGCGCGCGGCTTTCATGCGCGGGGCGTATCGAGGCGCTTCCTCGTCAAGTTCCGCAACCGCGCCCTTATCCACTCGCGGCATTACCCGGTCCATAATTTTCACGGGCAGTTCCGGGCGGTCTATGTGGTAGCTTTCGTAAAGAGACTGGTGGTACGTCACGGGCGAGCCGGACATCAGTGTCACCTGCACGCTGTCCCAGTCGCTCCCGGTCGTGTTCTCCATTACGGCCCAGCCTTGAAGGGTTGCCGTCTTATCGTCCTCCCCTTGGGGCAGGACGAGGCGGTAGGCGCTCTTCCACAAGGGGGCATCCTGAATGTAGGCAAGGCCTACCTGCCGCTCGCCCGTGCCTTTGAGGTTGATGGTGAGCGTGCGCCGGTCCATAACGCGGTTGGCGAAGAGCGATTCGAGCGCCTTGTCGAGCTGTTCTTGCACCTTCGGGTCGCGGAAGGCAAGCGTTTCCATGTCCTCGGTCAGCATGGTTTTGATGCCCTGATCGGTGAGGACGCTCACCCGGTATTTCGTGACAAGACCATTTTCCGTTTGGGTTTCTTCGTGCGTGACGCTGAGCAGGCGTCCCGAAATGTCGCCGCCGTCGATAGAGACCGGCGTTCCTTTTAGTGTATTGAGGAGCCGGGAAAGGCTGGTGAGATCGTTCTCGTCAAAGGGCAGGTCGCGGAAGAGCTGCGAGAGCGGTTCACGTCCGGGAAGGGATACGCCGCCGAGTTCGCCCTTTGAATCGAGCACGAGCAGGCTTTTGAGCATGTCGTCCACCCGGTCCAGCCGCGCGGAAATTTCGACCTGTTCGTCGCCTTCGACCGTCCCTTCATGCTGGTAGAGCGCAAGGCCGCTCGTGGTGACAACGACGCGTTTGAGAGGAAGGTCTGCGGCCATCGCTGGCAGGGCGAAGGTGGCAACCGAGGCAAGCAGAAGGGCGCGAAAAGGGTGTTTCATGAAAAGGGCTCCTCGAATGAATGACGAGAATACCTTACCCCCACCCAAGCCTCCCCCGCAAGCGGGGGAGGGCAGAACCTCACCGCCGCCTTTTACACGGAAACGCCTCATAGAGCGCGAGCGCGACGGCCGGGGCGGCGACGAAGCCCTGGTGCTGGGGGTTGCGGCGCAGATAGTTGTAAATGATTTCCTGAAGCGCGCCGAGCTGGATATTTGTGGGGATACAGAAATCGGCGGCGCTCGAGGCCGCGCCGACCGCGCGGTAGACATTATTATAGTCGATAACCCCCGCGATATAGGCCTGACAGGTCATATGTCCGCCCTTGACGGTTTCCTTGCCTTTCGAATCGCTCGAACAGACATGCATCAGATATTCGGCGGAGATTTGCGCGGCGCGCGCGGGGGCGGGGAGGGTGAGAAGAACGATAAGCGCCATGAAAAAAGCCCTCGCCCGGATCGCTTCGCGATCCGACCGCCGTCGTCGAGTCCTTCGCCCCGCAAAGCGGGGGAGAGGTGATACGGTCTTACTTCTTTTCATTATTGTTCTTCAGTTGCTGCAATACCGCGAACGGCGAGTCTTCCGGCTTCATCTTCGGTCCGGCGGACATCACGCGTTCCGGCCGTTCGCCGCGCTCGGGGCGCTTCGGTTTGCCGTGCCTCGGTTTGCGGTCTTCCCTGAACTCCGGTTTGCCTTCCGGTTTCTTGCCGCGAGGCTTGTCGAGCTTTCCGAACGGCGGCTTCGGACGGTCGGAGGCCTTGCCCTTCTTGAGTCGAAAGGTCGCCAGTTCCGGACGTTTTTGTTCGGCGGGCTTTGCGGGTTCGCCTTCGGGTTTTTCTTCCGCTGCGGCTTCCGTTTCAGTCTGCTGTTCGGGCGCAACGACCGGCGTTTCGACGCCCTCGGCGATTTCAGCCGTCGCCTCCGGTTGCAGATCGATATCGCCCGGTTGCTTCGGTGCGGGTGCATCGGCGCTCTCGGGCGCAGCTTCGCTCTCGGGCTTCGCCGCGTCTTCCTTCGCGGCGTCTTCCGCCGGATCGTGGATTTTGCGGTGGCCCATCGCTTCCAGCACCGCGTACAGATCGGGAATGGAACTGCCGAGCCATTCGGCCATTTTGTGGCTGGCCTTGAAGACGCCCTTGTCGGCGCTGTCGTACACGGCGCTGATGACGCGGTCGAGCATGTCGATGCGGATGGCACGCGGGCCGTAGACGGGGTAGCCGATGGCGCGCTGGAAGCGGTGGTCGACGTTGCCGGCTTCCACCGTATAGGAGACGATCCCGTCTTTCGGAACCGGAGCGGGCAGGGGCTTGTCGTTCCACAGGGACCAGAGCAGCGCCCGCAGACGCACGCCCGCCGGTTTGTTGAGCGCCGGAATAAAGACGAGCACCGGGCCGAGCCGGACCTTGCGCTCCCGCAAGCTCGCGCGGCCTTCCGGATCCAGTTCGGCGATCAGCGGCTCGACGACATGGCGCGGCAGAATGCCGAGTGCTTCGTGCACCTGAAAGCAGATGCCCCGCGCCGGGCCGCCCAGGCCCTCGTCGTTCTCGAGGTTTTTGAGCGGTTCGAGGACCGTGTCGATGTGCGCGTGCAGCCAGCTTCGGAGTTTCTCCGTGACCGCGTCCCGATCCTTGCCTTCGAGCAAGTCGCTCTCCGGAAGATCGACATCCGGACGCATGACGGACGGACCCTTGCGGACCGCCGCGAGCGGCGCGCCGGGCAGGGGGTTGGTCTTGTCGGCCTGATAGAAAATCCGGCCGTCGTCTTTCAGCGTAAACTGTTTGCTTTCCGCGTTCAGCATGGCATTCATCCGCCGTTGTATCTCCGGTTTAAGCGCATTCCTTGCCGCCGTCATGACGGGCTTGTAATCGGGTCCTGTTGACTGAACGTCTGGTATAAACCGAAAGCCCTGTAATTGTCCAACAGGATGTCCCTCGACGACGACCTCGCCGTCCTTTTTCACGCCCGCGAGCAGGTCCCGCTGCTCCTCGAGGGAGCGCATCAGGACGGCGGCGCGCTGGTCGACGAAGCGGCGGGTGAGCGCCTCGTGCAGCACGTCCGAAAGCCGGTCCTCGAGCGCGCGCGCCTTCTCCTGCCAGTGTGCGGCGTTCTTCAGCCAGTCGGCATGGTGGCTGATATAGGTCCAGGTGCGCACATGGGCGATGCGTGCCATCAATGCGTCGACATCGCCCTCCGTTCCGCCGAGCCGCTCGATATGGCGGGCGACATAATCTTCCGGAAGCGGGCCTTCGAGCAAACGCTGGTAAATATCGGCGACCAGCGTATGGTGGCTTTCGCTCATCGTCTTGCGAAAGTCCGGGATCTGACAGGCTTCCCAAAGCAGGCGCACCGCGTCCGGGGTCGCGGCGACATTTTGAACATCTTCCCGCCGCAAGAGGCTGGCGAGCGCGACCTGGTCGTCGGCAGGGCGGCCCCGGATCAGGGCCGGACGACCGGAGGGACGCTCCAGCGAGTTCAGCAGCATCTTCGGCGAGGAAAAATCGAGCGCGGCGTTGCGCCAGCAAGCCTGCCGGACCGGTTCGAACAGATGATTTTCAACGGCCTCGATGGTTTCGGCGTCGATGGATTTGAGTGCGCCCGTGACGCCGAACGTTCCGTCGCGCATATGCCGCCCGGCGCGGCCCGCGACCTGCGCGATTTCCTGTTTCGTCAGGTCGCGAAGGCGCGCGCCGTCATATTTGCGCAGGGCGGCGAAGGCGACATGGTGGATGTCCATGTTGAGGCCCATGCCGATGGCGTCGGTGGCGACAAGGAAGTCGACCTCGCCGTTCTGGTACATTTCCACCTGAGCGTTGCGGGTGCGCGGGCTCAGCGCGCCGAGCACCACGGCGGTGCCGCCCCGCTGGCGGCGCACCAGTTCGGCGATGTTGTAAACGTCGTTGATGGAAAACGCGACGACGGCCGAGCGTTTGGGCAGGCGCGTGAGTTTTTTCGATCCGGCGTAAGAGAGCTTCGAGAGGCGCGGGCGGCTCTCGAACTCCGCGCCGGGCACGAGCGAGCGGATGAGCGGGGCCATCGTGTCCGCGCCCAGAAACATCGTCTCGGCCCTTCCGCGCGTCCGCAGGAGCCGGTCGGTGAAAATATGGCCGCGCTCGGCGTCCGCGCAAAGCTGAATCTCGTCGATCGCAACGAAGTCGAATTCCTTCCCGACCGGCATCGCCTCGACCGTGCACAAAAAATACCGCGCGCGCGGCGGCAGGATTTTTTCCTCTCCGGTAATCAGCGCCACCGCCCCCGCGCCCTTCATCCGCACCACGCGGTCGTAATTCTCGCGGGCGAGCAGGCGCAAGGGAAAGCCGATCATGCCGGTCTGGTAGCCAAGCATGCGGTCGATCGCCTTCCACGTCTTGCCGGTATTCGTGGGGCCGAGAAGAGCGGTCACCTTCGAAGAGCTTGAAACCGCGAGATTCGTCACATCCATGCGGTTGATGTAATGCATCGGGCGGGGGATGCAAAGAACTTTGAAGGTGGCACGGCTATGCCTCTTCTCCATGTGGGAGAGGGCTGACGACGCTTGCCGAGCGCAGCGAGGTTAGCGGAGTCCGGGTGGGCAAACGGGGACGGCAAACGGGGACGGAGTAAAATGGGGGTATTTTACTCCGTCCCCAATCCCTCCGTCCCCAATCCCTCCGTCCCCAATCCCTCCGTCCCCAATCCCTCTGTTTTACTCCGTCCCCAATTCCGTTCCGTGCAGATGGCGCGCGCTCCGGCCGCCGTGAGTGCCGTGGTAACTCTTTTCAACACAGAGCCGCTTCGCTGCACAGAGAACACGAAAGGGGAAACCGGCCCGGTTCAGAATTGCCGGAATGGACCCAATCCACTGGAAGCTTGCTTTCATATCTGGTAACAAGGAAGGGTCTTTGATCTGGCTTCCGGGAGATTTTCATGGCCTTGCGTTTTTCGAGATTTGTTCGCCATTCCGCTTTGCTTCTTGGTTTTACGGCGCTCACCTCTCCGGCTTTTGCCACCGAGGTCAACGAAGAGGGCGCGGCCGAGCTTAAGGCGATGTTCTCGCGCATGCTGGACTTCCAGAAAAGCGCGGCGGCGATAAACCGGAATATGCTTCGTTTCGAAGGGGACGTGCTGGTCGAGCCTGCGGACACTTATTATGCGGTCACGATGCCGCATATCACGATTCAGGAGCCGGGCGGCGCGGGTCTGTTCGATGTCGGGATTATCGCGCTGAACGCCACGCCGACGGACGACGAAAATCTCTGGAAGGTCTCGCTCGCGCTGCCGACGCCGATGACGGCCTATGACGCGGAAGGCAAACCGGTTTTCTCCGTCGATATCGGTCGCCAGCGCATGGCCGGACTCTGGCACGAGACGTTCGAAAATTTCGTCACGCTCGACGCTTCGTATGAAAACATCTCAATGAGCAGCGCGCCCGCGAATTTCCGGATGACCATGCCGCTTACGAACATCGTCTATGACCTCAAGCAGGGCGAAAACGGCCTGTGGTCCGGTCCGTTTACGCTCGACGTCAACGGGATCGCGGTCTCCGCCGGGGGACAGGACGCATTTTCGATCGGCAGGCTCTCGGCGCGCTCCGACATTTCGAACCTGAACGCGCAGGCGCTCGCCGACTACAAGAACAAGATCGCGGCGCTGGCCGAGAACGTCGACCCGTCCGTCGCTGAACAGCCGCCGAGCAGCGAGCACGCCATGGCTCTCTACAACACGATGTTCGACTTTTTCACGACGGCCTGGAGCGGGTTCACGAGCGACATCGGCGTTGAAGACGTGAATGTCGTCGTCCGGCAACCCGGGCTCGACGAGCCGCAACGTCTTCACCTCGGAAACCTGTCCTATGGCTTTGACATGACCGGTTTCGATCAGGAAAACATCGCGCTGGCCTTCCGGTTCGGCCTCGACGATTTCACGGTCGATCCGGCGCCCGCGGGCTCCGAAGGGCTGATGCCGCACGACGTCCGGTTCGATCTGCGGGTCAACCGTCTTCCGTTCCGCGAGATGGCTGAACTTGGCAAGACGACTCTCGAATCGTCGCTGGAATCGCCCGAGATGGCGCAGATGGCGGGGATGCAGGCGATGATGACGCTGCCCGCGCTTTTGACGGACGCGGGGACTCACATCCGGGTTGAAGAGCTTTTGGTCGAATCCGGCGAATATCACGCCGAGGCCGAGGCCAAAATCAACGCCGACATGAAGGCACAGTTCGGCGCGACCGCCGAGGCGCAGGGCAAGATCACAGGTCTCGAATCCCTGATCGCCATGCTGAACGACCGAATGAACGACACGGCCACGCCGCCGGCCGGACGCGAGAAGATTCAGAACGCGCTTCAGGCGATTGCTTTCCTGCAGATGCTTGGACGCGAGGAGCAGGGCGGAGACGGAAAGGCGACGCGTTCCTATGATTTCAAGCTCGGACCGGACGGGCGGATGACGCTCAACGGCGGCGATCTCGGGGCCCTGATGGGAAAGCCCGCGCCGGGAATGCAACAGCAGCCGGAGCCAGAGACGCCTTCAGCCCAGTAGGTATTTTAGAATCCCATCGAGACGCTGCATGCCGCTGTCCGTGGCACGCAGCGTTTCTTTTTCGGGCGAGAGCAGGTCTTCGCCGCGAAGCGCGTCGATCTTCCGCGCGTCGATCCATTCGTGCAGCGGTTTTCCGGTTTCGCTCTCGAACCGGGAGAGCGGCACGCCCTCGGCAAGACGCAAACCCATCATCAGGATTTCCGTTGCCTGCTCTTGCGGAGAAACCTCCTCAGGAACGTGGTCGCCATGGCCGTCCTCTGAAAGCGCCCTGGGAAGCCAGATCGCAGGAGCGCGGTGGCCGCGTGTTGCCAGCTTCCGACCGTCGATCGTCAGGCGGCCGTGCGCGCCGGGGCCGATTCCGGCATAGTCTCCGTAGCGCCAGTAGGTCAGGTTGTGAAGGCTTTCCTGACCGGGGCGCGCGTGGTTGGAAATTTCGTAGGCAGGCATGCCGGCGGCGGCGAGATGCTCGCGGGTTGTCTCGAAAAGCGCGCCTGCGGTGTCGTCGTCCGGCATTTCAAACGCGCCGCGTGCGTGGAGGGTTGCGAAACGTGTGCCCTGTTCGATGGTGAGCTGGTAGAGAGAGAGATGTCCCGCCGCGAGATCGAGTGCCTGCTGCAACTCGTCCTGCCAGCTTCGGACAGTTTGGCCGGGGCGGGCGTAAATCAGGTCGAAGCTCGAGCGCGGGAAGGATCTTTTCGCAATCGCAATGGCGTCGAGGGCTTCCTCCGCGCTGTGCGTTCGCCCGAGAAAGGCCAGATCGGTATCGTTCAGCGCCTGAATGCCGAGCGATACGCGGTTGACGCCCGCGGCCGCGAAATCCGCAAACCGGCCCGCCTCGACGCTTGTCGGATTGGCTTCGAGCGTAACTTCCGCGCGCCTGTCGAGGGTCCAGTGCCGGGCGATGGCTTCAAGGACTGTTTCGACGGTACGAGGCTCCATCAGGGAGGGCGTGCCGCCGCCGAAAAAAACGGACGTCACGGTTCGTCCCGGAGTCAGGGCGGCGGTGCGGGCAATCCCGTTTTCGAAAGCCCGCCGCCATGCGTCGTGATCAACGGCGGCGGAGACATGGGAATTGAAATCGCAATACGGGCATTTCGACAGGCAGAAAGGCCAATGCACATAGACAGCAAAAAGGCCGCCCGGCACCGCGCGGCCTTGTGCGGGAAAATCGGGCGCACGATCAGTTAACGGCAAACGTCACCTTGTTAAGTTGCGCAGGCTCGACCGTGGCCGTGGTCAACCCGATCGTGTTGAGCATCGACTCGTAAACGATCGGCAGGGCGAAGAGCGCGCCGCCGCTCGCCAGACGGATTGCGCCATCCTTCAGAGGCGTCTGGCCCGGATTTTCAACATGGTCTTTCAATTTCAGGATTCCGGTTACGCCCATGAGAAGGCCGAAGATATAGGCAAGGCCGGTGAGCATGCCCGGGAGGCTTTCAATTGACGTTATAATATTTTCCGCAACGTCGCTGAAAGTATTCGCGGCCAAAGCTTCCTGCTTGCCGATAAAAAAGGATGCCGTCAGTGCCAGCTGGAACGTTCCGAGATGATAAGCCATCTTGTTCATTTAGATCACCTCCTTGAAATATAGAATATCATGCCGCATGCGGTTTGGAAGGTACCTTTACCATAATTGTAATGTTTTTTTAAGCGTTTTCGTTACGTCGGATCGCGGGCTCGAAAACTGCCTGCACCAGCTTTGCAAAAGCGCGGCTGCGGTGGCTCATCGACGCTTTGCGGCCCGGGTCCATTTCAGCGAACGTGTCCTGTTCCCCCTCTGGCACGAACATCGGGTCGAAACCGAATCCCTTTTCTCCTCGCGGTGGCCAGACGAGCGTGCCGTCGATGCGTCCTTCGAAAAGCTCTGTTTCGCCATCGGGCCAGCTTAGTGCCAGGACGCAAAGGAAGTGCGCCGCGCGGTTTGCGCTGTCGCCGAGTTTCTCGTTCACTTTTTCCATCGCCGCGCTGAAGTCCTTGTCCGGTCCCGCCCAGCGCGCCGAATAAATGCCGGGTTCGCCGTCCAGAGCGTCGACGCACAGGCCGCTGTCGTCGGAGAGTGCCGGGAGGTTCGCGCCTTTGGCGGCCGCAAGCGACTTGATGGCGGCATTCCCGGCGAAAGTCGTCCCGGTTTCCTCCGGTTCGGGAAGGCCGAGTTCGCCCGCTGACTTGACCGTAACGCCATACGGTTCGAGGAGTACGCCGATTTCCTTGACCTTGCCGGGATTGTGCGTGGCCAGCACGAGGGTTTCAATATGTCGCTTGTCCATGACAGTCGCTTTCCATAGTTCGGGGACGGAGTAAAACGCATAGTTCGGGGACGGAGTAAAACGGCCCATTTGGGGACGGAGTAAAAAGGGCCATTTTTACTCCGTCCCCGTTTGACGATTGAGCGCGCGGCCGGAACGCAGGTGTTCGAGGATCGTTCGCTCGTCCCGGGCGAAATCGTAAGGCGCGTGCAGAAATCCTTTCCAGTCGGGGACCAGTTCGTCCAGCGTCCCCCGCCGCACGAGCGGGTCGTTCGGTTGGAGGCCCAGATGCGCTTTGGCGCTGCTCCAGCGGTAGTCTTCCGCGTTCGCGCACAGTCCGGACTCGACCGGGTTGTTTTCAACGTAGCGTGCGGCGACAAGCGTGTAGGCCTCGTCCATCGGGAAGGATCGATACCGGTCTTGCCAGAGGTGTCCCGACCAGCCTTCGCGTTTGTTGATGAGTCTTGTGTAGCGGCGGTGCGCTTCCCGAAACGTGCGGGCGAAGCTGTCCGTTTCTTCAGGGACGGCTACGAAGTGAACGTGATTCGGCATCAGGCAGTAGGCCCAGAAAACGACGCCTTCGTCGTCGGCGTGTTCCGCGAGCAGGGACAGATAGAGAGAATAGTCGCTTTCCTGGAAAAAAACGGGCATGCGCCGGTTTCCCCTCTGGATCACATGGTGGGGCTGTCCGGTCAGGATTGTTCGCGCTTGACGAGGCATGGGCGCCAGTCTAGTCAGCGCTACCGCACGCGTCAATCGGGGACGGAGTAAAAAGGACCCTTTTTACTCCGTCCCCAAATGGGCCGTTTTACTCCGTCCCCAAACTGGTTTGCTGGTGTTTCGCGATTTCGTTGCAGCCTTTGCGGGCGAGGGCGAGGAGGGCGTTGAACAGGTCTTCGGAAAACGGCTCTTTTTCGGCGGCAGCCTGGATTTCCACGAGGCCGCCGCTTCCAGTGATGACGAAGTTCGCGTCTGTTTCGGCAGTGGAATCCTCCGCATAGTCGAGGTCGAGGACCGGCGTTCCCTCGCATATGCCGCAGGAGATGGCGGCCACCGAATCCCGGATCGGCGTTTCGGTGACGAGGCCCGCTTTTTCAAGCCGGGCGATGGCCTCACTCATGGCGATGAATGCGCCTGAAATGGCTGCTGTGCGCGTGCCCCCGTCGGCTTGAAGGACGTCGCAGTCGATCCGGATCTGGCGTTCGCCCAGCTTTTCCATGTCGATGATGGCGCGCAGGGCACGGCCGATCAGGCGCTGGATTTCCTGCGTGCGTCCGGATTGTCTGCCCCGCGCCGCCTCGCGATCGATGCGCGATCCGGTCGAGCGAGGCAACATGCCGTATTCCGCCGTTACCCACCCCTTACCGGAATTGCGCATCCAGTTCGGTACTTTTTCCTCGACCGACGCTGTGCAGAGAACGTGCGTGTTGCCGAATTTGACAAGGCACGATCCTTCCGCGTGAATGTTGACGTTTGTTGTAAAGTCGATGCTTCTGAGTTCGTTGGCCCGCCGTCCAGATGGTCTGTGCATCGCGTCTTGTCCTTCCCCTCTATTATTGCAGAGTGCGCCTGCACTCTACGCACTCGGGCGGATTTGTCAATTTTGAGGGGCCGGCGGCGCCCGGGAATTGAATTGCGGGGGATGCTTCCGTATATTTCTGTCATGATCAGAGAGTTGAACGAACGTTCGCGCACCATCCTGCGACTCGTCGTCGAGTCGTACCTTGAGACAGGCGAGCCTGTCGGTTCCCGGACGATTTCGCGAGTGCCGGGGATGGGTCTCTCGGCGGCCTCCATTCGCAATGTCATGCAGGACCTGGAGGAAGTCGGGTTCCTGGAGGCACCCCATACATCGGCCGGGCGGCAGCCGACACAATCGGGGTTGCGGTTTTACGTCGACGGTCTGATGAGTCTTGGCAATCTGTCGAGCGAGGAGCGGGCCCGGATCGAGGCCGAATGCCGGGCGACCGGGCGGAACGTGGCGGAAGTTTTTGAGCAGGCGGGCATGCTTCTCTCTGGCCTGTCGTCATGCGCATCTCTCGTCATGGCGCCAAAGTCGGACCGACCGGTGCGTCATGTCAGTTTTGTGGGACTCAGCCATGGCCGCGTTCTTGTGGTGCTCGTCAACGAAGACGGGCTTGTAGAAAACAGGATCATGGAAGTACCGGCCGATCTGCCCCAGTCGTCCCTGGAGAGCGCCGCCAACTACCTGAATGAGAAAATTCGTGGCCAGACCTTCGAGGAAGCCCGAAAGCGCATTCTCGCCGAAATTGCCGAACATAGGACGCAACTCGATGTTCTGACCGAGGACCTCGTCAGCCGCGGGGTCAGCCTCAAGCTAGCCGGAGCCGGGCGTGGGCATCTCATAATCCGCGGGACGGCGCGCCTGTTCGAGGATGTCCGTGCCGTGCAGGATCTCGAAAATGCCAGAAATCTCCTTGAAGCGCTCGAGAGTCAGGAGACAATGCTGAAACTGCTCGAATCGGCTGCCGGAGCGGAAGGAGTCCAGGTGTTCATCGGCACGGAGAATCGTTTCTTTGCGAATGCCGGTTGCTCAATGGTCCTCAGTCCGGTCCTGCAAAAAGGTGACGGGAGCAGCGGGAAAGGAGAGACCGTTATCGGTGCTGTCGGCGTGATCGGCCCGACACGGATCAATTACGGGCGGATTGTTCCGATGGTGGACTATACGTCCCGCGTCATTGGTGAAATCCTTGGATACCCGGCATGACGTCTTTCCTGAATGATTGCATGGTCCGGCCTTTGTGCTAATCTTTCCGCGAAGGGAAGATGTGTCATGATGCCTCGCCGATTTAGTCGTTTGCTCCTCGCCGCTCTTGTTTTTGTCTGTGCCGCTCCGATGGCACAGGCGTTTGCAAGCAACAAGGATGACCATTTCCAGGGAAAACAGGGGGCAGGGTCGCGAAAGGTGACCAACCCGTATGATCGGGACCTCAAATTCAAGAGCCACCCCGGCTACCCTCCGGCGAAGGATCGTCCTTCAACGGATATCGAGGGCCGTCTTCCGGAGTGGCTGCGTTCGGTCGAGGCGGGAGATCGCGTCCTGCCGCGGGTGGTTTACGCGAGTTTGCTGGCGGACTCCTCTGATCCGGAGCTGAGCGTTTTGTTGAGGCTCGAGATCCCGCAAACCCTGCAGACCTGCATGGAGTTCGGTCCGCTGGAATATTCCAGAGAAATTTCCAACGAAATCTTTCTCGATATCGCGATTCATGGAATGGAGGTGCTGGCTGTCGATCCCGTCAGTCCGGGATGCGTCCATCAGGTCAAGCCGTCGGTGGATATTCAGCTTCGGAGGGACGAACTTGCGGGTGTCAGGAAAGTCCGGTTTTTCACGGCGGAGGAAATTGACTATTACGACGTAGTTCTGACAGAAAACCATGTGGCGCTGCGCGAGAGCGCGCCTGAAATAAGAGCGGTCCGACCGCTTGAAGATGCACGCCTTGACGACCCGCTCGGGGCCTATTTCTATCCGCAGGGGACGGTTGTTCTGTTTGTACCCCGCGATGTCGGCGGGACTGATGTGGGGCCGCAGGTCGAAAGGTTCGCCGCTTCGCGGGGGTTGACGCCGGTCGGGAACGTTATCCCCGGCTTCCGGTCAGGTATGCGCGAAGACCGCACATGGTACTTTGTGGATCGATCGGGCGGACTGGCGCCGACGCTAGAGGGGGGACCGGATGGACATTGGCAGCAGATAGGCTATGTTTCTTCCTGGAAAACCGTCCGAGATGTTTCCGGAGAACGGCGTCTCCCCGTTAATATCGAGGTGTATGCGCGCCGACCGGTCGGGTATGAGTAAATTGTTGGTAAATTGACAAGGAAAGTTATGGAGTCCGAACAAAAGAGGAAGGAAGAGCCGGGCGAGAGGGAAGATGCTCGTCTCGAGCTTGAGGGTGAGGAGACCGACGAGTTCGTTTCGGCTGCGGCTGGAGAAGAGACGTGCGCGCGCGGGGAACTCGTCGCTTTGCGCGAGGCAAGAGCGCAAATCGAGGCGTTACAGGCCGAACTCGATTGCACGAAAGACAACGCGTTGCGAGCTCTTGCGGAGGCCGACAACACGCGCAAGCGCGCGCTTCGCGAGCGTGACGATGCGGGGAAGTATGCGGTGACGGGATTCGCGCGCGATCTGCTCGCGGTGGCGGACAACTTTCGCAGGGCTATGGATTCGATTCCTCCAGAGTTGCGCGATGCGAACGAGCAGATCAAAAATCTAATCGTCGGGATCGAATCGGTCGAGCGGGAGATGCTGGCGGCATTCGACAAGCACGGCATAAAGAAGCTCGAGCCGAACGACGAGATGTTCAATCCGAATTTCCACGAGGTGATGTTCGAGGCTCCGGTCCCGGGCAAGATGGCGGGACAGATCATTCAGTTGATCGAGCCGGGCTATATGCTCAACGATCGCTTGCTGCGGCCTGCCCGTGTCGGCGTTGCGCGCGGAGACGAAGGTCCGCCGCCGGAAGGCAGTCGGCTGGATACGCAAGCATGATTGTTCCTCCGCGCCCCCTCTCTGGACGGAGAGCGGTGCGAGGGCAGGTGGCTCCGGTGTCAATTCCATCATTGTTGTTTCAGGAAAGTGAAACTATGCTTATAGTTGCACGAATTTGCCTGTGAGGAGGACATGGACGGGTTTCCAGGACGAATTGCGCTGGTCGACGATGACGAGGATTTCCGCCGGATGATGCGCGTGGCTTTTGACGAGCAGCAGGAGCTTGTTTTTATGACGTGCGGGAGCGGCGAGGAACTTATTCTGCGTATTCGGGAACTCCAGCCAGACCTTGTTCTTCTGGATATGCGCATGCCCCGGATTGACGGCGTCGAAACCCTTCGCAGGTTGCGCGATCACGAGGACGCAACGGATGTCCCTGTGATCCTCCTCACCGGTGCGCATAAATTGTCGATGCAGGGCGAATATGAACGCCTTGGTGTCATTGGTGTGGTCCACAAGCCGGTCGACCCTGTAAGTCTTTACGAGAAGATCGGAGAAATCTGGGCCGCGGCGTGATGGATCAAACTTGCGTCGAATGGAAGAAAGTTCCTCGGCGAACAATTCCCTTGCAACCCCGTCTCCTTTTCTTTTATATGTCTGAAGTCTTTTCAGGGCGGGGTGTAGCTCAGCTTGGTAGAGCGCTGTGTTCGGGACGCAGAGGCCGAAGGTTCGAATCCTTTCACCCCGACCATTTTTCTAAATGAATTAAGAATATTGGTACGGATTTCCCGGGGGCAAACCTTGCAGTAACGCAATATCTTCACAATATCGCATATGCTCCATTGCTCTTTGTGTTAAATCGGGCAATAGTAACATTGCTTTATCCCACCAGCCTTGTTCGTTTTCACATTGATGCCCGTCGACGACATCAATCATTGATGTATCCCAAATTCGTATAAGCTGTAGAAGAATGTTCATACAATATCGTCTGCCCTCAAATTCAATGTAAGCAGTGTAGGAATCCCCACCTTTGCCCGGCTGAAATATTCCATAGTCATCAACAAGAGATTCCAGTCCCCAACCTCCTTGTTCAGGCAGTCGCTCTAATGTGGAGGCGGCACCCAACGCTGGACGTGCGTATCTCCCTGCATCACCGCCATCTCCCCCAATAGCAAGTCCCGAACCGTGTTGTTCTCCGCCGCCGCCATCGCCACCACTACCACAACCGTCCGAACCACCCCTTCCTCCGCGTCCGCCTATAGCAATACCCGTGTCGCCCGTTATTTTTACCGATCCTCCATGGCCGCCGCGGGGAAGTCTAGTTTTACGGGGCTATGCAGTTAAACGCCTACCCACAAGATGTAGTATTCAACGTATCCGCTGGAACCGGGCCGATTTGTAAAGCCTGTTCGATCAGTCGA
>RZZS01000054.1 GCA_009929775.1 Alphaproteobacteria bacterium | reverse complement strand
AGTGCACAGACGGAACATAACGGCCTGGGCCGGGTCCGCGTCCGATTACTTCGCCGCCGATCATGGCGAGCGTATTGCGCGCTATCGCGAGGAGACGGCCCGCTTTCTTCCGGCGTTGCAGTCGCAGTCCGCGCTGTTCGTGCGCGACTGGCTAAGGGAAACCGCCGTTGTCGGCAGCGAGGAGCCGGTTAGTGCGTGAAATCGTCTTCGACACCGAAACCACCGGGATCGACCCGGCGGACGGGCACCGGGTCATCGAGATCGGCTGCATCGAACTGATGAACCACCTGCCGACCGGCAGGAATTTGCACCTCTACGTCAACCCGGAGCGTGACGTGCCGCAGGAGGTCGTGGCGGTTCACGGGATCACGGGCGAATTTCTGGCCGACAAGCCGGTTTTCGCGGCGGTCTACAGCGAGTTCCTCGACTTCATCGAAGGCGCGACGCTCGTCGCGCATAATGCCGCGTTCGACATCAAGTTCCTCAACCACGAACTGAAGCTGGTCGGGCACAAAGGGCTCGGCGCGTTCAGGGTCGTCGACACGCTGATGATCGCCCGCAAGAAGTTTCCGGGCTCGCCCGCCAATCTCGACGCGCTGTGCCGTCGCTTTAATATCGACAACTCGGCGCGCACGCTCCATGGCGCCCTGCTCGACTCGGAAATTCTCGCCGACGTCTATCTCGAACTCCTCGGCGGCCGCCAGCACGGCCTCGGCCTCGCGGTCGAGAGCGGTGCGGCGGCGGCTGTGTCCGACAGAGCGCCGGTCGAACGTCCGTATCGCGCACCGAGACCCTTCCCGGTCTCGGAAGAGGAAAAACGACTCCACGCGGAGATGGTCGGTCAGTTGAAGGATCCGCTTTGGGCGAAGTAGGCTATTTGGTGGCTATAAGCAGGGCGATGGCATTTCGCTGGAAGATGCGCGCTTCGGAGAAACCGGCCTGATCAACGGCGGACAGGATCGTTTCGGGGGCGTACTTATAGCTATTTGTCGTTACGTACTCTTTCCGGGAGGGGATCGGAAATTCGTATCGATCAATCCATATATGTTGATCGACGAGCGGGTAGACCAGACGCGCGCACTGGCTGGTCTCGGGCACCCAGACAGCTTCGTGATGCCACAGTTCCGGGTTAAATTTACCGCGCACGATACCGTCACGCTGCATTCTGTGAAGAACGCTCAGGGCCTGACGCCGAATGTTTGGTTCGCTGTAGGCCTTGACGATTCGCCGTGCGTCCATTTCGGTGTCGAAACTGCCGATGAAGATGTCTCCGTCAGACAGGCTTGCGGCCATAATCGTCAGGAAGCCCTCCAGGTGGGGAAAGCAATCGCTTCCGACGTGGCCGGGAAAATTTCCCATGCTTATTCCCCACATAACGGTAGCAGATTTACCGCGCCAGAGTTTGCGGAGGGGAGCGGCTGTAAAATCTGCTGAAATGGGGCAGGTTCTTAGGCTCCATTTGCGAGAAATGAAGCGCGCAGCCATTTCTGCGAGGTGACGACTGCTATCGACGGGGACATAGGTTCTGGCGTTTGTCAATGCAGCCAGAAGCGGAAACGTTTTTGCTTCAATCGAACTCTTGCAGCCGGGTCCCAGTTCTACAAGAGTCTCGATAGAACTGAAGAAATTCGCGAACCTTCCATCGGATGCGAAGCTTCGGATGGTCTCGACGTCGCCGAGAGCCGGGTAATATTCCTGTGGCTTCTTGACAAGTTGGTCCCAGAACACCGACCCCGCGGCCGGGTCGTCCTTATACATGCGCGGACCGTATTCCCATTTTTCCATGTTCCCGCTGGCCAGACCGGAAAACAGCAGCAGAGAATCCCGGCTGAAAGCGTCGCTGACCCCGGCAAAAGGGCTGAAGGATATCACTTCTGTCGCCGACATGTTGATCCTACGGATTCGTTAAAGAGATACTCCAGATTGCACTAAACATTTTTCTCACGCTATCGGCGGCTCGTTCACTTTCCACGACGGTTACGATGACGTTATCCTCAAAAAAGTCGACGAAAGCTACCTTTTTACCATAAACATAGAGCGATACATCAGAAAAAAACTCGTTTTTAACCCATCGATAGTCGGCATAACTGGTGGATGTCAGGTGTTTGTCGCCTTCCTTGAGCAGGACGCGAACTTTGATATCCTTTAGTTCCGTCATTCGCTTGTTGTGGATGGGTTCGTAGTCGCCAAGCCAGTGGTCGTAGACGTCCTCGACGTGATTTGTCGTACAGAGGTCCGGGTCGTCGCTCGATTTTGCCGTTTCATAGATGTCGTCGAAGAACTGCCGAAATCCCTCCCGTCCTTCAAAAGTGATCACCCGGCTCTGCCGCGGGCGGATGCCGCCGTCTTCGGTGAACTCAACGCCCGCCATCTCGAACGCGCGCATGATTTTCTCGAGCGTGTTCTGGTGCGGGGTGCGTTTGCCGTTTTCGTAGTTGATGATCGATACATCCGAAATGCCGGAGCGGGCGGCGAGTTCCTTTTGACTCCATCCCAGCAGACCGCGGGCGGCGCGAATCTGGTTGACGTTGACCTTCATTCTGAGTCCCGGTTGTTATGAAACCTGTATTTTTCCGGAGAATATGACCGAATTTATGTAATGTCCAGAAAATATTTACGAAGCTTACGTTTTTCGGTCAATTTTTCTTGACACAGGCCACAGCATCATATAAAACCAACTTGCAGTTAAGAAATTGTGAAGTTAAAAGGGAACGCGGTCATGCGACGGTTCAAGCGGCAGCCTGATGAGAGTACAATCTGGGAAGCCGACCCGAAGCTTCTCAGCGATGCCGAGCTTCACAGGATTATGGACTGCCTCGATCGCGAGTATGCGAATCAACGGGATCTCCTTTCCAGAGAGGGTGTGTGTCTGGAAAATTCTCCTGTTTTACCCCACACACAAAACTTGGAGGGATGAGGCGGAAGCCTCATCCCTCTTTTTTTTCCTTTCGTCAACCGGGGCGCAAACGCGCCTGAGTCCATTAACCTGCGGCGGCCTTCCGGTTTTCCTTGACGAACTGCTCCATGTAAAGCGCCCGGAAATCGACGGGGTTCAGCAGCAGCGGCGGATAGCCGCCGCTTTGCGTCAGTTCGGCAAGAAGCTGGCGCGCGAAAGGAAAGAGTGTCTTCGGCACCTCGATCAGGAGGACAGGGTGGTGCGTATCCTGCGGAACGCCGGGAAGCGAGACGATCGACCCGTAGTGAATCTCGGCGAGGAAAACGGTTTTCTCGTTGCGTGCGGCCTTTGCGGACAGCGAAAGGACGACTTCGTACAGATTGTCGGTTTCCTCTGTTTCGAGCTTGCGAGCGTCCATATTGATGTTGATATCCATCTCCGGACTGCCCTGACCGGGACGAAGAGTCTCGGGCGCGTTGGGGTTTTCGAAGGAAATGTCCTTCACGTACTGGGCGTGGATCACGACCGGGACCTGAGGGCCGTTCTGCCCTTTGGCCGCGCCGTTAGTGTTCTGGGGTTCGTCGTTCATTCATCTTCCTCTGTTTTGCAGTCTGTCGCCCTGCTTAGCACGAACAGGCAAAAATCCTCAAGGCCCTTTGCCCGGCGGGTCGCGTTCGTCAATCTTTTCGTATTCGGCTTCTATGGGCTCTCCGGGAGAGGGCCCCGTCGGACCGGAGTGATAACTCCTGTAGATGTCTAACGGGCTGCCGGAAAAGGGGGCTTCTCCCCGAGTGCCCATATGCTTGCGGGCGAGCGAGCGGAAAAAATCCCGCATTTGCGGTATCAAAAGGACAAAGCCGATGGTGTCGGTAAAGAAACCCGGGGTGATGAGCAGGGCGGCGGCGATCACGAGGCAAAACCCGTCGAACAGCTCCTTGACCGGAAATTCGGCCCTGTTCATCGACTCGATGGCGCGCTGGAAAGTTCTGACGCCCTGGTACCGGAACAGGGCGCCGCCGAGGATCGCGGTTCCAAGGGCGATCAGGAGAGTCGTTGCGAGGCCGATGCGCCCGCCGATCTGGATGAACAGGCCGATTTCGACAAGCGGGACCAAGACGAACACAACGAAGAAAAAGGGCATGGGATATTCACTTGCCTTGATTTCGAACTGCCATAGGTTATGACATAGAAGGACGAAAGGTTTAAGGCAAAGCTGCGCCGTACGTTTTTTTTGGTTTGCATACCGCTTGTGGTACAGTGTTAATAGGTGCGCCGCACAGCCAGAATTCTTTTTTCCTTAAGGATTTCGGGCGAGTATAGGAATAGAGGAAAGAAGGAAAAAAACGTGCCCGCCGATCTTATCTTATATGCAGTTGTTGCCGCTGGACTGGTTTTCTGGCTGCGGAGCATCCTTGGGACCCGCCACGGCGACGAGCGCGAGCGACCCAACCCGTATACCGCGTCCGAAAATTCGGCGAGCGATCCAGTGCGCAGCCCAACGTTCGAGCCGTCCGGTCTCGTCAGCAACGAGGACAAGATCGTTGAGCTGTCGGTGAATCCGACCAATCAGGTCTCCGTGGGGAACCGTATGGCCGAAGAGGGCTTGCTCGGCATTTCCCGTGTGGATCGCGCGTTCGATATCGAGCAGTTTATCGAAGGCGCCCAGAACGCGTTCGTCATCATTGTGGAAGCCTTCGCGCAAGGCGACAGGGACACGCTCCGGAATCTTCTCAGCGAATCCGTCTATCGCGCGTTCGAAGGGGCGATCGAGGAACGGGCGCGCCGCGGCGAGACGGTTTCGACGGAGATCCATGCCATTCGGCGTACGGAAATCATCGAGGCCAGCCTGCGGGAGCGTGCCGCCTATATTACGATCCGTTTTACCGCGGACGAAACCTGTGTTATCCGCGATCGGGACGGGGAAATTCTGTCCGGCAATCCCGACAGGATTACGGAAATGGTCGATGTGTGGGTCTTTTCGCGCGAGTTGCGGGCGCGCGATCCTCGCTGGTTCCTTGTGGAAACCCGCGAGGACGCGATCGAGGAGCACAAGACCCCCCTGCCTGAAGCTGGCGGGATCGAGTAGAGTTTCCTGAAAAGCCATCAAACCGGCGTCGTCCCGCAACGAGCGGGATGCATGGCCGTGAAACTTCGACCCCCCTTTTCCGTTGGCTCCTCTCGTACCGACACGACGAAGGAGGTAACGACATGACCGACAAAGGCAGAAACGATCAGGGGCGCTTTACCCCAGGTTCCGAGGAAGCGAAGAAGGCTGGCCACAAGGGCGGCGAACAATCCTCGGGGAGCTTCCAGAAAGGCTCCGAACGTGCTCGCGAGGCCGGTCGCAAGGGCGGCAAGGCATCGCACTAGATCTTTAACGTCTTCTCTGCCGCGTTCTCTCTCCCTGGAGAGAGAACGCGGCTTCTCTTTCTCCGATGCAACAAATCGCAACAATCTGTGTTTTGCCTTGAGAGTCGACGGTTTTTACGATTTAGGCGTACTTGTTGTCCAGAACTTAAAGGGTAAGACGAAATGTGCGGGATTGTCGGGATTATTGGTGAAAAGGAAGTTGCACCACTTTTGATCGAGGGACTGAAGCGACTCGAATATCGTGGCTATGACAGCGCTGGAATTGCAACGCTTTCGAACGGACACATCGGTCGTCGTCGCGCGGAGGGCAAACTCGTCAATCTTGAGGAAAGGGTAAAAAAAGAACCAATTTCAGGCACAATCGGCATCGGTCATACCCGCTGGGCGACGCATGGTCTTCCGAATGAAAACAATGCGCACCCGCACGCAACGAACAAGGTCGCCGTTGTTCATAACGGCATTATCGAGAATTACGCCGAGATCAAGGCCGAACTCGAACAGCATCAGGTGCGTTTTGAAACCGAGACAGACACCGAAGTGATTTCGCAGCTCGCCACGCACTACATCGAACAGGGAATGGATCCGCGGCAGGCTGCGAACGCGACCTTTAACCGCCTGACTGGCGCCTACGCAGTGGTGATGATTTTCGCGGGCGAACATGACCTGATGATCGGCGCGCGCCAGGGGACGCCGCTCGCGGTCGGCTATGGCGACGGTGAAATGTTTCTCGCGAGCGATTCGTATGCGCTCGCGCCGCTGACCCAGAAAATCTGTTTTCTTGAAGACGGAGACCGTGTCACTGTTACGCGCAAGGGCGCCAGCATCTACGTGAATGACAATGACGCGGTGACGCGTCCGGTGCGCATCACCGCGCAGAGCGGGGCGACGACCGGGAAGGGCGAATATGCCCACTTCATGCTGAAGGAAATCTATGAACAGCCTTCAGTTATTTCCGATACCCTTAACTCGTTCATCAATCCCGCGACAGGCGAAGTCAGCTT
Source organism: Alphaproteobacteria bacterium (assembly GCA_009929775.1). Taxonomy (GTDB): domain Bacteria; phylum Pseudomonadota; class Alphaproteobacteria; order Micavibrionales; family Micavibrionaceae; genus RZZS01. The sequence goes on along the minus strand of RZZS01000054.1, from coordinate 13,953 downwards.
GCCCGAAGGCGTTCTGGAGGCTCTGGAAGAAGCGCCGCGCCTTACGATCATTGCCTGTGGTACAGCGTTTTACGCCTGCATGGTTGCGAAGTACTGGTTCGAGCGTGTCGCCGGGAAGGCGTGCGAAATTGATGTGGCTTCGGAATTTCGTTATCGCGAGGCCCCGCTGCCGGAAAAAGGCGTAGCCATTTTCGTCTCGCAGAGCGGTGAGACGCTCGACACGCTTGAGGCCTTGCGTTATTGCAGGCGCTCCGGCCAGACCATCCTGTCCATTGTCAACACCATCGAGAGCACCATCGAACGCGAGAGCGATCTTGTCCTGCATACGCTTGCCGGACCGGAGATTGGCGTAGCCTCGACGAAAGCCTTCACGACCCAGCTCACAACGCTCGCCTGCATGGCGCTCGCGCTCGCTATGAAAACCGGGAAGCTGAAGGACGAGCAGGAAAACCGCACCATTGATGCGTTGCGCTCGCTGCCTGCAAAGGCCGCCGAAATTCTCAATCACGACGAAGCCATTCAGGCGATTGCCAAACAGGTTTGCAAAGCTCGCGACATGCTCTATCTGGGCCGGGGAGGGCTGTATCCGATCGCCCTCGAAGGCGCCCTGAAGCTTAAGGAAATTTCGTACATCCACGCGGAAGGCTACGCTGCCGGGGAAATGAAGCACGGTCCGATCGCGCTGATCGATGAAAACGTCCCGGTCGTCATCGTTGCGCCGTCGAACGATCCGCTGTTCGAAAAAACCGCCTCGAATCTTCAGGAAACGGTCGCGCGCGGCGGGAAGGTGATGCTGTTCTCCGATGAGGCGGGAATCGAAAAGATGAAGGACCACGCTACGTGGACCGTGTCACTCGGGACGGTGCATACGTATGTGTCGCCGATCCTCTATGCCATTCCCGTTCAGTTACTGGCCTATCACGTGGCTGTCGTAAAAGGTACAGACGTCGATCAGCCGCGAAATCTGGCGAAAAGCGTGACGGTCGAGTAAGGATTTTTTATGGCTATGGTCGAAGGGAAACAAACGACTTGAGAAGGAATTCGTTCCAAAAACTTTTACTTTCCCTTTGCACATTTTTAGGTTGTGCTTCCTGGTGGCGTGGCATAATCTTACCCGCGAATATTTCAGCTTTACATTAGTCGGATTTGGTGGGAACAACAGCGAACATTTTGTCGCAGCCGCTGCTTGAGGCTAGCGGTATAGAGATACTCAAGGGCATTATCGATTTTGCCCGGGAGCCGGTCGCGCTCGTCGACGAGCATGCCGCCCTTGTTTTCTTCAACCCGCGCTTTTCATCGCTCGTCCGAGCCCGCTGCGGGATCGAGGTCAGCCCGGGCGACGATTTCGCCGTCATTTACGACAGCCAGCCTGACGGAGGCGCGCTTTTTTCCGAGCATTTCAGGAAGACGATGATGCAGGCCTCCGACGCGCCCATGGTCTGGCCGGCTCCCGCCGGACAGTGGGAAGGCGCGGTCGATCTGCATGTAAGACCGGTGAGGGGCGACGGTGGCGGCGTGCTTGGTGCGGTTCTGATCGCATTTGACTCGCCGGGACGATTTGGACTTCGATCCCCGGGAGACCGGCCCTTTTCCAGTTTGCGCGAGGGGCAGGCCCAACGCCTGCAGCGGGTCATTTTCGAGGCGATGGACGTTGGAACTTATGAAATTGATCTGGCCACAAGACAGGCGCACCTCGATCTCAGGCAGGCTGAGTTGTTCGGGTTCGGCCCTACTGCGGAAACAGTGCCCGTTCGGAAAATTGTCGAGCGCGTTTACCCCGAGGACCGGGTGATTTACCGGGGACGTCCTCCGCTGAGGGACCGGGGCTCGTACCACATTTCGTACCGGGTTGTCCTTCCGTGCGGGACTGTGCGCTGGCTCGACGAGAAAGGCCGGTATTTCTTCAACGAGGAAGGAGAGGCGTTCAGTCTGAGCGCGATCACGCAGGACGTGACGGTACAGAAAGAAACCGAAGTCGCCCTGCGCCAGAGCGAAGAGCGTTTGCGTCATGCCTTGAAAGCGACCCATGGTGTTGCCTATGACTGGGAAATCGGTTCCCGGACGGTCTACCGGCCGGAAGAGGCGCTTTGCGATCTTCTCGGCTATGAACCGAACGAACTGGATGAAAGTCAGGCATGGTGGAACAACCATGTTCATCCTGACGATCATGCCGCGCTGCAGCCGGATTTCGAGGCATTCATCAAAGGAGGAAAGGCCTGTCGCGAGAGCGAGTACCGGATGCGGCGCAAGGACGGTGCTGAAATCTGGGTGCGCGATTGTCACTGTCTCGTGCGTGATGCGGAGGGACGGCCGCACCGGGTTGTGGGCAACGTTACGAATATTACTCACCACAAGCAAGCCGAATTCGCCCTTCGGCAAAGCGAGGAACGGCTGAGGCTGGCGGCGCTTGCCACGGCAAGCGGCGTTTACGAGCGCGATCTTGTGAACGACACCGAATACCGATCCGAGGGGGCGTACCGGATTCTCGGATATTCCGCGGAAGAAGTCGTCGGAGACGGATGGTGGTGGAGCCGTATTCACCCGGAAGACAAAGTCGGCTTTTGCAGTCGCCATGCGGATGGCCATGTCACCGATAGCCAGTCAGAATACCGGATTTTACACAGGAATGGCCGTTTCATTCATATCCGCGATGCACGCCATATGATTTTCGACGAAAATCGTCAGCTTGTGCGGATCGTTGGGACGGTGGTTGATATATCGCCCGAGAAGGAACGGCAGTTGGAACTCTGGAGGTCGAACAGGACGCTTCAGGCGACTCTCAGACAGCTTGACTCACTTCTGGACAACGCCCCTGTCGGGTACGCCTTTTTTGATCGCAATTTTCGGATTTCCAAGGCGAACGAATTCCTCTCGCGTATGAGCGGCATGGCGCTCTCGGATTACGAGGGGCGAACGATCGATGAGCTTTTGCCGTGCTATGCCTCTGACATAGGACGGTGTTTAAGCACTGTTTTTCGTACGGAGCGCCCTATCAGCGAAGAGATCAGCGGTGGTGAACCGGAGAATCCGGAGGCTGCGCGGTGCTGGCATTGCCTGTTCTATCCGGTTTTCGGTGGAAATGGTGCCCTCTGCTGGGTCGGTATGGTCGCCATGGACATTACTGAGCGGATGGAAGCTGAAAGAATAATTTCCGAGCGAGAGGGATTTCTCCGCAACATTCTTAACAGCCTTTTCGTTCTCGCCGGCGTGTGCAAGCCGGACGGGACCGTTGTTGAGGCAAACCGTGCGGCACTCTCCATTGCGGGCATTAAGGCAAAAAAAGTTATCGGTAAAAAGATTGAGGAAACCTACTGGTGGGCACACGACCCCGGGATAAGGGATCGGCTGCGAGAGGCGGTTGACGCGGCGGCTGCCGGTAAGGTCTTTCGTTTCGATACGGCCATCAGAGTCCGCGGCGGCGCGCTTCGCCCGATAGATTTTCAGGTAGTGCCGATGCGGGACGGACAGGGCCGCATCACTCACCTTATATTTTCGGGAATCGATATCGCAGAGCGCGAGCGGGCCGCCCGGCTTCTGAAGGAAAGCGATCGCCGCAAGGACGAGTTCCTCGCGACCCTCGCGCACGAGCTGCGCAATCCTCTCGCTCCGATCAGTAATGCCGTTCAACTCCTGGAAATGCAGCACCTTTCGGATGATGCGCGGAGCGAGTGCATGTCCATCATGAAGGGCCAGCTTGATCATATGGTTCGCCTGATTGATGACCTGCTGGACGTTTCACGAATCAGTCGCGGTAAGATTGTTCTGAGAAAAGAGGTGGTACCGTTGCGGACGATCATAGACCATGCCGTTGCAACCAACAAGCTCATGCTGATCTCGAGAGGGCAGTCACTTGACGTCGATATCCGGCCCGAAAATCCGGAGATTTGTTGCGATCCAACCCGACTTTCGCAAGTGGTAGGAAACCTGCTGAGCAACGCATCGAAATATACGCAGGAAGGCGGGCACGTATGGATTCGCGCCTGGTGCGAGGGAGATCAGGTTTTTATAACGGTCCGGGACGACGGGATCGGCATCCCGAAGGAGTCCCTGGGCGGGATTTTTGATATGTTTTACCAGGTGCCGGGTCGCGAGGAAGGCGGTCAGAAGGGACTTGGCATCGGGCTCAAGCTGGTGCGCGAACTGGTCGAACTCCATGGCGGCTCTGTCCGGGTTCACAGCGAAGGTGAGGGGCGAGGTACAGCGTTCGAAATCGGGATTCCTCGCGGGGTAAGCACAACGAAACAGACACCGGGCAACGAAAAGGACCGGTGCGAAATGGCAGATGGCGCAAGCCTTCGGGTCCTTGTCGTTGACGATTATGCCGAGGCAGGCCGCACGACGGCGCGGATTATGGAGCTTCTCGGCCACGAGGTCCGGTTAACCCATCACGGGGTCGAGGCGCTGGCGGTTGCAGAGACCTGGCGACCGGAGATCGTCTTGCTCGACATCGGGTTGCCGGACATAAACGGCCTCGACGTTTGTCGCGCGATCCGGAGTGAACAGGCGCGCTACGGTTCACCTTTTGTGGTGGCCGTAACGGGCTGGGCCGATTTGTATCACCAAAAACTTGCCGATGAAGCAGGGTTCGATTGCCACCTTATCAAACCGGTTCCGGTTGCAAGGCTCGAGGAAATCGGCAAGTCTGTTGCCAGTAGACACTGACGGAGATTTTTCGATGAACCCGGTAAACAGGATGTGGTGGCTTTGGCTGCCCACGATCGTTTTCGTTTTCCAGATCATTATTGAATTGTTTGTCGATGGTGGCGTGCTGTCGGTGCTTCATTCGGAAAACGGGCCGCACGAGACTCTCCAGGTTGTTACCATCATTGCGGCATTTTTCGTTGCTCTTGCTGCGCTTGCGACGATGAAGGTCCGGGCGCATCCGTGGCTTGCCACATGGCTCGCATTGGCAGCCATCTGCTGTTTCTATGTTGCCGGGGAAGAAATCAGCTGGGGCCAGCATGTATTCGAATGGGGGACGCCGGAGTTCTGGATGGACCGCAACGATCAAGGAGAGACCAACCTGCACAACACATCCTCGTGGCTGGACCAGAAGCCGAGGCTGATCCTCCTGATGGGCGTTGTTGTCGGAGGGCTGGTTGTTCCTGCCCTGAAAAAGTTTCGTCCGGCCCTTTTGCCTGCGCGCTTCGAGCCGGTTTATCCGTCTGCGCTGCTGTCCTACACAGCGGTACTGGCGATGGGTGTTAAAGTTGCCGAAAAGGCGGGGGAGGCGGCTGGGCTGACGGTGTTTGAGCGCGCGAGTGAAATCGAGGAGCTGTATCTCTACTATTTCGTGCTTCTCTACCTGATCGAGCTTCGGCGGCGAATCGCAGCGCCGACATGATAATGGCGGCTATGAAAGCCGCCATTCCATTCATCGGTTTCGCGTTTTCCGTTCTCAGTCCCTGTCGTTTTCGATAGGAACATCGATATCGTCATCGATGGCGTCGTCCAGCGGTTCGTCGATATCGACGTCAATGTCGTCGTCGATATCGATGTCGTCATCGTCATCGCTGTCGTCGCCTTCATCGAGGTCCTCGATGCTGACGATGTCGTCATTCTTTGTACTATCATCGTCAAGGCTGTCATCTTCGTCGCCCGTCCCGGCGGCGATTTTTCTGGAGGCAGTGACGGGCTGAACCTGTCCTTCCGTTTCACTCGTGACCGCACGCGAGCGGCGGGTCTTGACCTTTATGTCGCCGGTGAATTCGGTCGAACAGTTCGGGCAAATGATCGGACGCCTGTTCAAATCGTAGAACCGCGTCCCGCAACTCATGCAGATCCGCTTGAAGCCTCTTTCGGCTGTTGCTGGGGGCACGCTTTTTTCTCCTTCTTTGCGAAAAGTACCACTCGTCGTTATCCGGTTTGTTGCTGCCCTATTTCCGGGCCATTGTCAAAACCATTTTGAGATGTGCCATAGACCTTGCGTTCCGTTCAATATAAACTTGTAGAAACAGTCAAGGAAGGAGTTCGTTCGCAATGCAAAGGCCAGTCGTTCTGTGCGGTTTCACGCGGTCTCCGATGCATTTTGCAAACAAGGGGGCGCTCGCGTCGGTGAGGCCTGATGACATGGTGGCCGCGGTGGTCGGCGCGCTTTTGGACAAGGCGGGGGTTTCCAGGGAAGACATCGAGGATCTCGTCATGGGCTGCGCCTTCCCGGAAGCCGAGCAGGGGTTCAACATAGCGCGCATTGCGGCCCAGCTTCTCGGACTCCCGCCATCGGTCGCGGGTGTAACGGTCAATCGCTTCTGCGGGTCGTCGATGACGGCGATCCACATGGCTGCGGGTAGCATCCAGATGGGAGCAGGCGAGGCCTTTATTTGTGCGGGCGTCGAGTCGATGAGCCGGATTCCGATGGGTGGCTTCAACCCGATGCCGAACCCGAAAATGATGGAGTTCTATCCACAGGCCTATATGTCAATGGGAGAAACCGCCGAAAATCTCGCCAGAAAATACCAGATCAGCCGGGACGATCAGGAATGTTTTGCGCTCGCGTCGCATCAGAAGGCAGCAAGAGCCGCGGAAGCAGGACTTTTTAGCGAAGAAATCGTCCCGATCGGTGGCGTGGCGGCGGACGGGACCATTCGCCCCGATACGGCGCTTGAGGCTCTGGCGGGCCTCAAGCCGGCGTTCGACGAAAACGGAACCGTGACGGCAGGGACGTCGTCGCCTCTGACGGACGGCGCGGCGGCGGTGCTGATCTGCGCCGAGGAGTATGCCGACCGTCACAACCTGCCGAAATTCGCCCGGATTCGTTCAATTGCTGTTTCGGGCTGTCATGCGGAGATCATGGGGATCGGTCCGGTTTCCGCCTCGAGGAAGGCCCTTGAACGCGCGGGAATCGAACTCGCCGACATCGACATCGTTGAACTTAACGAAGCTTTCGCCGCGCAGTCGCTGTCCGTGATACGGGAACTGGGTCTCGACGAGGCGCGCGTGAACATTGATGGTGGAGCGATTGCGCTCGGTCACCCGCTTGGCGCATCGGGGGCGCGCATAACCGGAAAAGCGGCATCCCTCCTGCAGCGCGAAAAGAAGAATCTGGCCCTTGCGACGATGTGCATCGGCGGAGGGCAGGGCATCGCAACGGTTCTCGAGGCGGTCTGATAGCGTCACAAAATTAGCACTTGCTTCAGCTTTTCGCGTTATCCTTTACAGGTTGAAGCAGGTTTTAGGGTAGAATTTTCGTGACCGGGCCTTCTGTATTCTCGTTGCTTTCGGTTCCAGCCGATACAGTACTTCCCGACCTTGAACAGGCCTTTCTCGATCGTGTCAGGAACGTGGTGCAGTCCGTTGCCGAGACGTATAACGAATCGTCCGTCGAGAAGGAGGAGCGTGAACTAACAGTCCTGTTTGGTGCCTACTACGCCCATATTCGTTCCTCATTTCCGTCGGGCGCGGCCGCCTCGTCCGACTCGCCTGAGGCGATGAAGCTTCGGACCGCCGCCTGCGGCATGATCGGAGAACTCGAGAAGAGCATTTTCGCCTTTGCGCTTTGCTATATGCAGATCAATCGGTACATGACCCTCGTGCGGGATACGATCCGGCGGGAAGAGCGATTCCTCAATGTTGGGGGCAGGAAAATCGAGTGGACCTCCGACATGGATTTTATGATGCGGCGATACAAGAAGGATCGCTGCCGGATCGAGGAAAACAATGTAAGGCTCGCGAAGGCCTATCTTGTCCTCGAACGGGGGGCGGTGCATTTCCGGGCGATGGATGATGCCCTGAGACAATTGGCCGGTGGCGACCGGGAGGTTCTCGTCCGGTCGCTGAGTTCAGCGCTTCGCACCGCAAACCGGGCGAAGACGCAAAAGGCCCTGCGGGCGATCGCCGGTTACAAGCGCAAATTCGCGCTGGCCGGAAAAACGGACGCCAGCAAACAGGCAGCGGTCAAGGCCGCCGAAAAATATATCGAACTCGTCTTTGAAAACGAGGAAGCCCTCACCGACCATGAAGGACGGCTTTTCCTTCATCCGCTGGAGGTCCGCAACGCTTTGGCTTCCAATGATGCGGAGCTTGCCAGGATCCGGAAGTATCTCTCGAAATATCAGTTGCCCTACATGCAGGGCAAGCTGGATACGCTGGGGCGCCTGAAGGACAAATTGTTAATCATCGGAACTCTCGACAGCCTCATGCAGCTCTATCTGCGGCTCGTGGGGGGACTTGGCGAACCTCTTGCCGATCTCGGGTCGCAGCGCGCTTTCGAAAGTCAGGTCGAGAACGCGCAGTATCTCCTCAGGTCGCGTTTCGATGAGGTTGGCGTTATTCGGTCCCGTGCCGACAAGACGGTTGCCGAGTTCACGCGTGCGGTCGCCGAATTCGAAACGGAACCTTCATGTGATCCTCCGCACGAAAACACGGGGCCGGATGGCTCCTGAACCTGTCATTGCATCTGAAATCTGTTATTCTTTTCCAAAGCGCAGGTTTTTATCTCCGAGGTCGGGCATGACAATCAAGAAAGTAGCGGTAATCGGTTCAGGCGTGATGGGTTCGGGCATTGCGGCGCAAGTCGCCAATGCGGGACTTCCGGTTGTGCTTCTGGATATCGTGCCTGAAGATGCCAGGGATCGGAGCATGCTCGCCAGGGAAGCGATTGCCAAAATGCTCAAGGCCGACCCGGCCCCGCTCATGCAAAAATCAAACGCCAGACGGATTACGCCCGGCAACCTCGAGGACGACCTTGAACTTCTGAGAGATTGTGACTGGATCGTCGAAGTCGTGCTCGAAAACCTCGAGGTCAAGCAGGCCACGTATAAGAAGATCGACGGGCACCGCAAGAGGGGCTCCATCGTCTCCTCGAACACCTCTTCTATTCCGCTCGCGAACCTCGTCGACGGGATGGGAACGGACTTCAAAAGCGACTTCCTGATTACTCACTTCTTCAACCCGCCGCGCTATATGCGCCTGCTCGAACTCGTGGCCGGCGATAAAACCCGCAAGGACGCGGTCCATACCATCACCGAGTTTTGCGACCGCAAGCTTGGAAAGGGCGTTGTGCGCTGCAACGACACACCCGGCTTTATTGCCAACCGCATCGGGGCGTTCTGGCTGGACTATGCGATCACGGCAGCGCTGGAGACTGGCATCGGCGTTGAAGAGGCCGATGCGATCCTGTCGCGCCCCGTCGGCGTGCCGAAGACCGGTGTGTTCGGGCTCGTTGATCTCGTGGGCATCGACCTGATGCCCCATCTCGCCAAATCCCTGATCGACAACCTTCCGCCGGACGACCGGTATGTTCAGCTTCACAAGGACCATGCGTTCGTGGGGCAAATGATCGAAGCCGGCTATACGGGCCGCAAGGGCAAGGGCGGCTTCTACAGGCTGGACCGGAGCGGTGATCGCAAGGAAAAGCAGGCCGTCGACCTGAGTTCGGGTACGTGGAGCGAGAAGAATTACCGTGATGCGCAGCGCCCGAAGCCGAAGGCCGCCGAAGCCGGGAAGCAAGGCCTTCGTGCCATTGTCGAAACACCGGACGAGGGCGGCAAATATGCCTGGGCGGTGCTTTCCGAAGTGCTGGCCTATGCTGCCTCTCTCGTTCCGGATATCACGGATACTCCTGCGCAGGTTGATGAGGCCATGCGTCTTGGCTACAACTGGAAATGGGGCCCGTTCGAAATGCTCGACAGGCTCGGTCCTGCGTGGTTCGCAGGCAGGCTGAAAGAGGCTGGTCGTCCCGTGCCTGCGCTTCTGGAGGCGGTGGGTGACGGGACGTTCTACAAGGTAGAGGACGGCAGGCTCCTTTATTTCGGCACGGACGGCGCGTATCACGAACTGCAACGCCCGGAAGGCGTGCTGCTCCTCTCCGATATCAGGCTTGCGAGCAAGCCCGTTCTGACGAACGGTTCGGCTAGTGTGTGGGATATCGGCGACGGCGTGTTATGTTTCGAAAAACATTCGAAAATGAACACGTTCGACGAGCAGATATTCGAACTGCTTAACAAGACGATCGGTCTGATTGGCGACGGGAAGGGCGAATACAATTCGCTCGTTATCTACAACGAGGGCAGTGCATTTTCTGCGGGGGCCAATCTCGGCCTTGCGCTGTTCATGATCAACATCGCCATGTGGCCGCAGGTCGAGCAATTCGTTGCCCAGGGTCAGCAAATCTTCCAGAAGCTCAAGCACGCCCCGTTCCCGGTCGTGGCAGCACCATCGGGGCTGGCTTTGGGAGGCGGGTGCGAGATTTTGCTGCACAGCGATGCCGTTCAGGCGCATGCCGAGACCTATACCGGCCTTGTCGAGGTCGGTGTTGGCGTCATTCCAGGCTGGGGCGGCTGCAAAGAGATGCTCCTGCGTTTCCAGGAGCGCGAAGCCGCGAATCACAGCGATATCTGGTTTTCGCCAAAGCATTCCCCCATGGGTTCAACTCGGAAGGCGTTCGAAACCATTGGCCTTGCCACCGTTGCAAAAAGCGCGGACGAGGCGAAGGAAATCGGCTATTTTCGCGAGAGTGACGGCGTCACGATGAACCGCGACCGACTCCTTTTCGACGCCAAACAGCGTGCGCTCGAACTGGTCGAAGACTACCGCCCGCCTGAAAAACGCGAAGACCTTCGCCTGCCCGGCCCCTCCGGCAAGGCGGCGCTTGATCTCGCCGTGGGCGACCTGCGCAAATCCGGCAAGGCTACGCCCTATGACGTAGTGGTTTCGGGCTATCTCGCCAACGTCCTGAGCGGCGGCGAGAAGGCCGACTGGTCGAAGCCGCTGAAGGAAGACGACGTTTTGACTCTGGAGCGCAACGCCTTCATGGGATTGCTCCGCGAACAAGGCACGATGGACCGCATCGAATACATGCTCGACAACGGTAAGCCGCTGAGGAACTGACCGTGTCTCTTCGCTCCGTTTTCCTCTGCAGCACGCCCCGCACCGGGAGCACGTTTTTGTGCTCTCTCCTGAAGTCGTCCGGGGTGTCCGGGCGACCGGAATCGTATTTTCGCCGCCAGGACGAACGCAAATGGGCGGAAAAGTGGGGGATCGTCCGGGAGGGCGAGCCGCACGTGGCGTTCGGGGATTATCTCAAGGCTGCCATCGCGGCGGGAACGACGGACAACGGCGTGTTCGGCGGGCGGATCATGTGGGGCACGATGGACGAGCTTGTCGCCAATCTCGCGCGGCTCTGGCCGGAGCATGAGGGATCGGACAAGGCTTTGCTTGAGCGGGCGTTCGGTCCGGCGCAGTTCGTGTATCTGCGACGAGAGGACACCGTGGCGCAGGCCGTTTCGCTGCTCCGGGCACTGCAAGCCGATATCTGGCATGTTACGGGCGAGGCCGGCACGCAAGGTGCCGTGTGCGCACCGGAGTACGACCGGGAATCGATCCGCAACCACGTGGAGGAAATCGAGGAGCACAACAGGGCGTGGGAGAAATGGTTCGACGCGAATGACATCGAACCCTGCCGGGTCGTCTACGAAACTGTCGAACGCGATCCTGAAACGGAAACCGGAAGGATTCTCGCGTTCATCGGGACGGAATTACCTGTCGGTACACGGCTGTCGAGTGCGAACAGGCGCATGTCGGACGCACTGAATAACGCCTGGATTGAACGGTTTCGCCGTGAGGCGGGTTTGGAGCCGTGATGGTCAGAGGCATTTATTTGGCCACACAAAAGGCGCTTTCACTCAAGCGCCTTTAAAATTGGTCCGGGGCCAGCTTATTTCTGTTTCCCGTCAGGCGGCGTCTTGCGTTTCCCGTTCCTGAAAATCACCGGTCGGTGTCCTGAGGGCAGGGCCGAGCTTTCTCAACTCCTCAAGTCTCTCCTCAATGGAACGACGGCGCCAGGCCATCTCGTTTTCATACTCGAGTCGGGCATCTGCGGCGGCATTCATCCATGTCATAGCGCACCTCCCTTGTGTCAGGAACATTATAAGCGCGCTGGCCAGAAAAATCAAGCGCAAATAGCTGAAGAAACGCAAAAAATGCATGGCGCTCAATGGTTCTTCAGGCAAAGGCGGGTTTCGCCCCTCGCGTAATGAGCGCTCCTGCGTTATTCTTATGGCAGGAGGAACGGAATGGCGGGCTTGTCAGAGGTTCACGAGGAAGAGAGTGCGGGGCGCACATGGTTGTTTATGGGCGCGGGCCTGATTCTGGCGCTGGTGATCGTCGCGCCGGTCTATGCACGTGCTGCCGGAGAAAGCTGGGGAATTGACGGTTTTCCGCTCGGCTGGCTGGCGACCGGACTCGTTTATCTCGGCGTCTTCTTTCATGAGATCGGTCACACGGTTTTCTACTGGGTCTACGGGTACCCATCGGTCCCGTCCTTCGACTTCGAACACGGCGGCGGCATTGCGTTCGGCTTCACGCGCAGCTGGTTTGTCTTTGCGGTGGTTGCAGGGGCGATCGGCTACGGGATCTACCAGCTCCGCGAATTTCCGATCCTGTCGGTTCCGCTCGGTTTTTTGCTGCTGTTGCAGTTCGGACTCGGGTTTTTCGAGCTGCACAACGCTGCGATTTACTTCATGGGTCACGGGTTCGAACTCGTCGTTGCGTCGTTTCTGCTGTTGCGAGCGTGGTGCAATCTTGCGCCGCGAGGAAGCGTCGAGCGCATGCTGAATGCAGTTGTCGGCTTTGGCATGATTTTCAATGTCATGATTATGGCGCATGGCCTGATAAACAGCCAGACGGCCCGGGCCGCCTATCTCGGCCAAAAAGGGCATATCGGCGCGGGTGACTTTACCAAGGTGAGCAATGTGCTCGATATATCCGTACCGGAGGTGGCCGCGATTTGTTTTGCGATGGCCGTCGCGGCGCTGATCCTCCCTTTTGTCCTCTATCTGCTCCGCCCGCGCCTCTAGTCGTGGCTTGCCCAGGCGGCGGCTCTACTTTTCGCTTGAAATCCGCCCCTGTGCATGGTTATTTATCGGTCTGCGAATGATGGGGCTGTAGCTCAGTTGGGAGAGCGCTACAATGGCATTGTAGAGGTCGTCGGTTCGATCCCGATCAGCTCCACCACCCTACGCCCTGCGGGCTTCGGGTGACAGGCCACCCGGAACCGCAAACGGTAGTAGGAGTGTCGCAGGACCTTTAATAAGCTACCCGAAGCCTTTGAAGTCGTTCTATACCGCTTTCATCACGTCCCCGCAGAACATGTACCCGATGTGCCGTCCGGTCCGGATGTATTTCGGGTTTCCCGGGTCGTCGCCGAGCTTCTGGCGAATGCGGGAGATTTTGACGTCCACCGCGCGGTCGTACGCATCGCCGCCGAAGCTTTCAAGTACGTCGGCGAGTTGGACGCGGGACAGGGTACGGCGGGGGCTTCCGGCAAGGGCGTGCAGGATAAGAAACTCCCCGGTTGTCAGGTTGGCGCTGTTGCCATTCAGATCGTAAGTCTGATACTGCGCAGGATCGAGCGTCCAGCCGTCGAAGCGAAGCGGTGCCGGGACAGTCTTCGGTGCGGCGGGCCCTGAAGGACGTGACCGCCGCAGAACCGCATTGATCCGCGCTCGCAGTTCCCGCAGCGAAAACGGCTTTGTGAGGTAGTCGTCCGCGCCGGCCTCGATGGCGATGATTTTATCGGCGTCTTCATGAAGACCGGATAAAACGATAACTGGCACATCCCGCCGCGCGCGCATTTCGCGCATCAGATCGAGCCCGTTCCCGTCGGGCAGGCGCATGTCGAGAACCGCGAGCGAGAATTTCCGGGTTTCCGTGATCTGCAGCGCGCTCCGGCAGCGCGTCGCCGTGAGCACGGAAAAAGCGTCGTGCTCAAGATATTCGCGTACCATGTCGAGGATGTCCTGATCGTCGTCGACCAGCAAGAGGGAATGGTCTGTCACCGGATGCCGTCCCTGTACAATTCAGACACATATCGTAACAGCCCGGAAACGCCGCCGAAAAGGAAATGTAATGCCGTGTTGCACAGTACCCGACACAGTGGGATAAGGCGGTGAGATGATTCATAATTTGGGATTCTTTGTTGCGAATCAAGGAGTCCGCAAATGTATGAAAGTCTTG
>RZZS01000122.1 GCA_009929775.1 Alphaproteobacteria bacterium | reverse complement strand
ATCCAGACCGACGCGCTCCAGGTCAAGCTCCAGCTCAAGCGCATCGGCGGCGAGGAGTACAAGGCGGAGTCGCGCGATCTTCTGCAGCAGGTCGAGGCCCGGCTTGCGAATTTTATCCCGGTCGGCAAAGCCGGCGAACGCGTCGTCAACGCGATGAACAAGGACAAGGCCGCGCTCCAGAAGCGGCTAACCGAGACCGACGCCATGCTGGAGGCCATCGGCGGACAGATTACCGAGGAGCAGGCCAAGACGCTGATCCTGAGCAAGCTCTATCGCATCGCCAACGCGGAGCTGAACCGTTATCTCAATGCCGAGAAGCGGACGTTGATCGCCATCGTGGAGAATCTTTGGGACAAATACGCGGTGTCGAGCCGCGAGCTGGAGCGGGTGCGGGGCGAAACCCTGGCGGTGCTGGATGGCTTTCTCGATCGGCTGGGGTATTTGGGGGTATCCGAATGACCGATCGCGACCTGGTGAGTCCCGAGTTCTTCGAGCAGGTTCGCTCGATTCTCCGGGACGCCCGACACCGGGCGCAGACCAGCGTCAACGTCATCATGGTTGAAGCCTACTGGCGCATTGGACAGCGCATCGTCGAGGAGGAACAGTCCGGCGCCACGCGCGCGGACTATGGCCAATATCTGATCCGGGAACTCTCCCGGCAACTCGGAGAGGAGTTTGGTCAGGGCTTCTCCGTCGCCAACCTGAAAAACTTCCGTCAGTTTTATGCGGTGTTTCCGGAGTTCCCAAAAAGCTACGCAGTGCGTAGCCAATTGTCCTGGAGCCAATATCGCCCGATCATGCGGGTCGAGGACTGCATTCGCGAAGCCGTAAACAGCAATCGTAGGGTGGATCAAGCGAAGCGGATCCACCCATCCCAGCCAACCCGCATCATCAACCCATGAGCGAATACCGAAGAGCCTATGTCCCAGGCGGCCACTACTTTTTCACCCTCGTCACCCATCACCGCCAGCCATTATTCGCAAACCCCGATCATATCGACCGGCTAAGGACCGCCTTCCGCCATGTAAAATTTGCTCATCCGTTCGTCATTGAGGCAATCGTGATCCTTCCCAACCACCTCCACGCCCTATGGAAGCTGCCCGACGGCGACGATGATTTTTCAACACGTTGGCGTCTGATCAAGCACAAATTCTCAGTTGGTCTGGACGTTTCCAAGAATCACCGCGGTGAAAAAGCGATCTGGCAACGGCGTTTCTGGGAACACCTGATTCGCGACCAAACCGACTGGACAAACCACATGGACTACATCCATTACAATCCCGTCAAGCATGGTTATGTTCAACGACCGGCTGATTGGCCCTATAGCTCCTTTGAGGGTTGCGTCAAGAAGGGGTGGTACGAAGCCACCTCCACGGCCCCCAACCACATCGAAGGTATGAACCCGGAATGACGAAAAATAATACGACCGGCAGAAGGCGGATCAAGCGAAGCGGATCCACCTCGACGCGGTTTGGTGGAACCGCTGCGCTTGTTCCACCCTACGAACTCGTCCATCAGGACATCGGGCAGATGGATATGTACGTGCGCATGTTCGACGACCTGAAGCGCGGCGAGGACGACAACCCGACGCTCGGGATCATCCTCTGCGCCGACAAGGACGACACCGTGGTGCGCTACTCGGTGCTGCACGAGAGCCTGCAGCTGTTTGCCTCGAAGTACCTGCAGGTGCTGCCGACCGAGGAGGAGCTTAAGCGGGATCTGGAGGATCGGCATGTGTTGGATCGGGTGAGGGAGGGAGTCTGACGCCCTATGAATATGAATAGACACTGGCCAAACGTGAAGCTGCACGATGTAGCGGAAATACGTGTGAGCAACGTAGACAAGAAGACCCATGCGTGCGAGACGCCCGTGCGACTCTGCAACTACATGGACGTCTATTCCAATGACTATATTCACACTGAAATACCCTTCATGGAGGCTTCAGCCTCTTCCTTGGAAATCGAGCGATTTTCGCTGATTCCAGGCGACGTCATCATTACAAAGGATTCGGAGTCTCCTGATGATATAGGCATTCCTACTGTGCTTATAGATGAAATCGAGGGGCTTCTCTGCGGATACCACTTGGCGCTGATTCGGCCGAACAAAGACGAGATAGACCCGATCTATTTGGCAAAGCAATTATCGACGTCACGCGTAGCGCAGTATTTCGCTCTAAATTCCAGTGGATCAACTCGCTTCGGCTTACCGATAGGCGCTATCGAAGCTATCGAGATCCCAAAGCCTCCAAAACCCGAACAAAGAAAAATCGCCGAGATCCTTTCGACTGTGGATTGGGCGATCGAGCAGACCGAGGCGTTGATTGCCAAGCAGCAGCGCATCAAGACCGGCCTGATGCAAGACTTGCTCACCCGGGGCATCGACGAACATGGCAACCTTCGCTCCGAAGAGACCCACGAATTCAAAGACTCACCGCTGGGCAGGATTCCGGTCGACTGGAATATTAAACGTATAAGCGATTGTTATGCGGAGCCATCAAGAAACGGTCTTTACAAGCCTATGGAGTTCTATGGGCCTGGCTGGCGGATGGTCCATATGCCGCAAATGTTTCGGGGTCTTATCGTAGATGTCGCGAATGCGGTGCGTGTGCACGTTGATAATTCCGAAATTGAGCGATTCGGGTTGGAGACACATGATCTTCTGATTGCCCGTCGCTCTTTGGTGCTCGAAGGCGCTGGACGGTGCGCGCTAGTTCCGGAAATCGGCGAACCAACAACGTTCGAATCTTCAATCATTCGTATTCGTCTGAACAAGAATATATTAAATCCAGTTTTCGCTAATTTCTTTCTGAATTCTGAAGCAGGCTATCGAGTCAGACTGCCATTCATACGGCAAGTAGCAGTCTCGGGAGTATCCGGTGAAGATACTGCACAGTTCGTTGTTCCAGTGCCTGAACTAGATGAACAGCGTCGCATCGTCGGTTATGTCGAGAATGCTAATGTGGCTATCGAAAAAACTATCGCCATGACCGCCAAGCTAAGGAGGCAAAAAGACTCCCTCATGCAAGACCTCCTAACCGGCAAGAAGCGCGTCACCCCCTTGCTGGAAACGGAAGCCCCTGCGGTCCAAACCCCGTGACCGATAAACTCCTCCAAATCCGTAACAGCACCGCCGAGTTCCTGATCTTCACAGCCCAGGCCGGCGAACAAGGGATCGAGGTCCGTTTCGAGGGAGGAACGGTCTGGCTGACCCAGAAGATGCTGGCGGAGTTGTTCCAGATCGGCGTCCCAACCGTCAGCGAGCACCTGAAGAACATCTTCGAAAGTAACGAGTTGGAGAAAGAGTCAGTTGTTCGGAAATTCCGAACAACTGCCGCCGACGGCAAAGGCTACAACACCCAGTTCTATAGCCTGGACGCCATCATCTCCGTCGGCTACCGGGTCAATTCGGTACGCGCCACCCAGTTCCGCCAATGGGCGACGGGCGTCCTTCGGCGGTTCGCCCTTCGCGGCTACGTGCTGGACCGCCAGCGGATGGAAAACGGTGCCTTCCTCGGCGAGGACTACTTCGAGCGCCTGCTCGAAGAGATCCGCGAGATCCGGCTCAGCGAGCGCCGTTTCTACCAGAAGGTCACGGACATCTACGCCACCGCGGTCGACTACAACAGGGACGCGCCAACCACCCGGACCTTCTTCGCCAAGGTCCAGAACAAGCTGCACTTCGCCGTTCACGGCTACACCGCCCCGGAACTGATCAGGAAGCGCGCCGACAGTACCAAGCCGTACATGGGTTTACAGACCTGGGCCAAGGGTCCCGAGGGCAAGATTCTGAAGAGCGATGTGTCGGTGGCCAAAAACTATCTCAACAAGGACGAGCTGCAATCCCTCGGCCGCATCGTCAACGCCTACCTGGACCTGGCCGAAGACCGCGCCCGCCGCAAGATCCCCATGACCATGGAGGACTGGGCCAAACGGCTGGATCTGTTCCTGGAGTTCGACGAGCGCGAGATCCTGCAAGACGCCGGCCGCGTGACGGCTGCCCTCGCCAAGACCTTTGCTGAGAGCGAGTTTGAGAAATTCCGTATCATCCAGGACCGCACATTCGAGAGCGATTTCGATCGCGAGCTGGCTCGCATCCAGCACAAGACGCCGACGCAGACCACCCCCGATGACGAATCATGACGATAATCGGCCCGGGATCCATCCGCGCGAGCGCCCGGGTGTGGAGACCCTCACCCCGGCCTGCGCGATGATCGCGGAGCTGGTGCGGCGCTATTGGATCCCGGGGTTCGAGTGCTCGCTCCTGGAGATCCAGAAGTTGGCCTGGCTGCTGGAACGCACCATCGAGCGTCGCGGGCTCGACAACCCGCTTGACCTGCGTTTGAAGGCAGACCGTTATGGACCTTATGCCCGTCGGTTGCACCACCTGCTCGATGGTCTCGACGGCAGTTATCTGCATTGCGACAAGCACTTGGCGGATGCCGCCCCCCTTGATGTGATCTGGTTCGACGACGCCGGGAAGGAGATGGTGACGGCACGGGTTTCACTTCAACGGTGGCGATTGATCCGCTAGGCTTGATCCACACGACGACTTATCCGCATTGCGCAAGCGGCACAACTCTATGAGGTGAACATGAACGCCCTCGAACTGAACGCGGTTGCCCATGACGGTCAGGTCAGTGT
>RZZS01000005.1 GCA_009929775.1 Alphaproteobacteria bacterium | reverse complement strand
CGCAAAACTTCGTATGCGGGCGAAGATGCCAGGGTTTGTGCGGATGCGCGAGGCGTCTTCGCGAAACGTCACATCGCGGACATGGTGCAGGGAGTTCTCCACGGACCAGTGTTCGCGGACGGCTTTTGCGGCGCTGCCTGCGGACACCGGGCGAGAGGACAGGTAGAAAGAGGTTTCCGTCGTCGTTTTCCAGCTGCCGCTTGAGGTCAGGAAGGCAAGGACGGTGCGTTCGACCCGGGGCGACCCATGGCTCCCATTGCGTTCCGGAGACGACGTCGCCGGCCGCAAAGACCGTGACGATACGGGTTTCGTGCCGGTTTCGTCTGTCCTTGCAGATGTTCGCGGCATGGCAAAGGGGCTCGGCATCGGCGCAGAAAGCCTTGACGCGCCGGTACAGGGAACTCTGGTTCGCCTTGATCTGAACGATCAGGTGGGCGTTCGCGGAGGCCGCGGCCTCGAAAGTTTTTTTTGGCAATGCATGGCGTCAAGCGTCACGATCCGGTCCGCGACGTCGAGTTCCTCCAGCAGTCTCACGGCGGCGGGGATTTCGTTGGACTTTTCGTCAATCTCCACATGCGCCAGCACCAGCAGCGTATCGGCGGCGAAGACGCTCATAATCTGCCGCGCCCTCACATCGTGGATGGCGTCGAAACTGCCCCTCAAGGCCTTGCCGTCAAGCGCCAGCGCGCGCATGCCGGAAGCCGGTGCGCCTGCTGCGTCCAGTTCCTCCGCATGGTTTCGAAAAGCCCGCTCCACGTCCTCCGCCTCGAGACCGGTCAGGATCGAGCGTATCTGCGTGTGCGCGGGCGGCTTTTTCCAGTTCAGCCCGAACGCCTCGTTCAGCCGGTCGTGATGAACCGCCATAAACGTGCGTATCCCCCGGTATGAGTTCGCACCGGTGACAACCGCAAGGATCGAGAACAGCAGGATATGCGGCAGAGAATAACGCTTGCCCTCCGCGCGGCGCGGATCGGGAACGGTCGAGAGCAGCGAGAGAATATGATCGAACGCCCTTGTCATGACAACCTCCGTGTGACGTGGTTGCCTCCTATTGATTCAGAGTTTTACGCCTTTGGGAATCCCCCGTGAACATCAATCCGAAAGCCGGGCCCCTTTGGATCAGGGCGACAGTAAATTATAGAACTGAACAGCCCTGCACAAGGGGGAGGAAATCACGGGGATCGCTTGAAAAAAATAAACCGTTGCTGCGAGTGCTTATAAGATACTGATGAGAAACAACTATGTCATTCCGAGCGAACGCGAGGAATCTTGTCGCTATCCACCTTATGAAGATCCCTCCGCTTCGCATCGGGATGACAAGCTGTTGGAATGCATCACATAATTCATACCACACTGACCGCGGATCTGTTTTCAGGAGATCCCCGTGGGGAGGAAATTCCCCGTTTGCAATTCCGCAGGAGGCCGGGCAAAATGAGTGCGTCTGATTCTCGGGATTTAGGAGCCATGCGCCTTTCATTCTTCGCCGCTGCCTTGTTCGTTCTGTTTGCCGTGCCCGCGCGCGCGGACGTTTTCAAGTGGGAACATCCGGGAAGCGGTTTGACGCTCACGTATCCCGATACCTGGGCCGTTCTGACCCAGGTCGAGCCCGACACGATCTTCCGCGTTCAGGCTCCCTCCACGACGGACGAAGCGGAATGTCGGGTGCGCGTTCGCCCGGAAAACCGGTTCCTGATCTATCCTCCGCGCTACGATCCTGCCGTTCAGAAAGTCGCCTACAGCGCGGACTTCTGGAAGGATTACCTGTTCGGGCGTTACGAGGACATCATGATCCATAACGTCAGCGATCAGGCCGGTTTTGGCCGGGGCTATGCCAGCTATATGCTCGCGACCTACACGACGCTCGGTGATGATCCCGCGTTGCGGTCCGCGCTCGGGTTTGCCAGCGCCTATAACGACAAGGCCTACATCCTCGAATGTTCCTCGCTCGCCGGAGCGTTCGAAAACTGGGCGGGCATGTTCCAGAGCATCGCGAAGTCCGTGGATTTCCGGAAGGCCTATCACGAGTCGGCAAGCGGAAATTACCGGAATTTTCTTAACGAGTGACGCGGCGGTGGCCTGAGTTTGGGCAATTCTGCTCACAATCGGGTCTTCCCGCGCCCTCCTGTTCTCTCGGCTTGCCAAATGAATTTCCGTTAGGCATGGTGGAAAGAGTCGGCCCGGTGCCATTCCCGTTTCGCTTTCGGAAAAATCCATGCAGGTCTATTTGCCTATTGCCGAGATGACTGTCGATGCAGAGGCCATCCTTCTGCTCGGAACGATTGTCGGCGTGCTGTCCGGGTTGTTCGGCGTGGGCGGTGGGTTCATGACGACGCCGTTTCTGATCTTCATGGGATTACCACCCGCCGTCGCGGTCGGAACACAGGCCAATCAACTGGTGGCTTCGAGCGTTTCGGGTGTGCTCGGGCACTGGCGCCGGGGCAATGTCGATTTCAAGATGGGCGCGGTGATGCTGGCGGGCAGCATTGTCGGTTCGTTCATCGGCGTTCTGATCTTCCGGCTTTTGCAGCACCTCGGCCAGATCGATCTTGCGATTCAGATTTTGTATGTCGTCCTGCTCGGCACGATCGGGACGTTGATGCTCATCGAGAGCGTTATCACGCTCTTGAAAAAAGACAATAGGGAAGCGCGTGGGGCGCGCCAGCACGCCTGGATGCGGGCGCTGCCCTACAAGATGCGCTTTCCCCGGTCGCGGCTCTATATCAGTGCGCTTCTTCCGGGCGGTATCGGATTTGTCGGCGGATTGCTGGTATCGATTATGGGGATCGGCGGGGGGTTCCTGCTGGTTCCGGCGATGATCTACATTCTCGGCATGCCGATCTTGCTCGTGGCGGGCACGTCCCTGTTCCAGATCATTTTCACGACGGCTTTCGCGGCGGTCCTTCACGCAGTATTGAACCATACAGTGGATCTTGTTCTCGCGATGCTGCTGATCGCGGGTGGCGTGATCGGTGCGCAGGTCGGGGTGCGTCTCGCACGCAAGGTCAAGGGCGCGGTAGCGCGGGTTATTCTTGCGGTGCTTGTCCTGATCGTCAGCCTCGAGCTTGCCGGGGAATTGCTGATCAAGCCCACGGACCTCTATTCGACGACGGTGCGATGAAACATTTTAATGTCCTGACGCTGTTCGTTCTTGTCATGACGGCCGCTGCGATAGGGCCCGCAGGGACGGTTTGTGCGCGTGAGGTCACGGTGGATCTTGCGAGCGCTCGTGTTGATATTACGACCGGCTTTACCGGTGCGACGCTCGTGCTTCATGGCGTCAAGAAGGAGCCCGGCGATCTCGCCATTGTCGTGCGCGGCCCGGAGCGGCGTGTGGTCGTCCGGCGTAAGGAGCAGGTCCTGGGCATGTGGATGAACCGCTCCTCGGTCGAGTTTCTCGATGTGCCAAGCTATTACGATTATGCCTTGTCGGTGCCGGAGCCCCGGCTTGCGGAGCCGGTTGTGCTGGCTGACAACGAGATCGGTCTTAACTCGCTCGACTTTCAGCCGACGAACGAGAGCGATCCCGAGGAGGTCCGAAGTTTCAAGGAGGCGCTGATCTGGAACCAGATTTCGGCTGGGCTTTATCCGCTGGAGCCTGGAAACGTCGTTTACCTGACCGATAACTTCTTTCGTGCGACCTTCGACATGCCCTCGAACGTGCCGACCGGCGAGTACACGATTTCCACCTATCTTTTTCAAAGCGGGAACGTCAAGGCAATTGACCGGACCACTCTCCGCGTCGCGCAGACCGGTTTTTCCGCCGATTTGTACGACTTCGCTCACAACCGCTCGCTGGTCTACGGGCTGATGGCTGTGTTTCTGGCTATTGCTTCCGGATGGGCAGCAAATACATTTCTACGACGGGATTAACATGGATACTGAAGACGCGCTGGCAGAAGTTGAAAACGGCGAACGTTCGAAAGAAGGGCGCAGAGGGGATGGCGGTGTCTATCTCGTCATGGCCGATGAAAGCGAGGAGTTTTCCGTGGCGTTGCGCTACGCGGCCCGGATGGCGGAGAACAACCGTGGTCGCCTTGCGATCCTGTATGTCAGTGATCTGCAGGATTTTCAGCACTGGGGGAACATCGAAAGTAAAATGCGCAGGGAACTGCGCGAACGGTCGGAGACCCAGCTTTGGAGCGTTGCCAAGAAAGTAAACGATCTTAACGGAATGATGCCTATCCTTTACGTTGCGGAGGGCGACAGGTCGGATGCGCTTGTCGATGTCATTAACGGAGATTTGTCGATTAAGATGCTCGTTCTTGCGGCAGGCACAAGTCCGTCGGGGCCCGGGCCGCTCGTCAGTTATTTCACCGGGAAGGGAATCTCGCGCCTGCGCATTCCGCTTGTTGTCGTGCCCGGTCATCTTGAGCCGCAAAAGATCGATGCCATTGCCTGATAGAACGAGAGGTTTTGTCTGATGTTTATCCAGACCGAAAAGACTCCCAATCCTGCCACGATCAAATTCGTTCCCGGTCAGCCCGTTATGGGGTCTGGAAGCCGGGAATTCCGTGCAGCGAGCGAAGCTTCGAGTTCGCCACTTGCTGCGCGTCTCTTCAAGGTCGACGGTGTAAAGGGTGTATTTCTCGGAGGTGACTTCGTGTCGGTAACCAAGGCGGAATCGGTTGACTGGGACGATCTCAAACCTGACGTGGTCGCCGCGCTGATGGAGCATTTTACGTCTGGCGAGCCAGCCGCATTTCCGGAAGATTCTGTATTCGGGGACGCGCAGGGCGAAGACAATGAAATCGTTTCACAGATCAAGGAACTGCTCGACACTCGCGTGCGGCCTGCGGTGGCGCAGGATGGTGGTGACATTGAATTTCAGGGCTTTGAAAAGGGGATCGTTTACTTGCGGATGCGGGGTGCCTGTTCCGGCTGCCCGAGTTCGACGGCTACGCTCAAGATGGGCGTCGAGCGCATGCTGCGGCACTTCATTCCGGAAGTCGTTGAAGTCCGGCCTGTTCGCGAGGAGTGAGATCGTCCTCCTCCACTTCCATCAGGGCAGGTGCGACATTCGAGGACACCGTCAGAAGCATTCCAAACCAGCGCCAGCGAGGCGGACCGTCCGGGTCGATACCTTGCGGGCCCGGCATGGTGCAGTTCACACGAACCCGGCTTGACTCGAACGGCTGCGGGATACGCAGCTCAATCCGGTCTTTCCCGAGGATCTCGACCGATGGCTCTCCGGGATCGGATGTGAAACAGGCAATTGTTTCCCGCTGCCCGGACAGCGCGGTCGCGATTGTAAAGCCCATGATCGGATCCGCGCCAGTGAGAAGCGGGTCGGCGGGTTCGATGTCGATCACAGGAAGCGGCAGTGCGTTGGCAGTTAATCGGAAACGCTCGATATCCGCGAAGTTTTCGGTCATCGTAAAACGCGGCAGGACCATGAAATCGGCTCCGGGGTAGGCGACAGCCGACTGCTGGCCGAAAGCGGCGGCAAAGCCGTTTTTTTCGACAACGTCCCGGTAGGTTAGACTCAGTTCGCCGAACGGATAGGCGAAATATTCGGGATTTTCATCGAGGACCTCGCGAAACCGTGCCTTGGCGGAATTGATCTGGGCGCGAATGGCCTCCGGCGTTTCTTCGGTGAGGCGCGTGTAGGCTGCCGGGTGGATGCCAAGCGTCACCTTGTCGTTGCGGGCGAGTTTCTTCAAGTCCTGCCAATCGAGATAGGCGGGCGAGTTCCAGTCCGCCTTGTCGGTGGAGAAGAAGACAGTAAAAGGGATCTCGTTTTTCACGAGTATCGGAACAGCGTGTTCGAGGATGCTGCGGTGTCCCCCGTCGAACGTGATGCCGATGGTACGCGGTGGCAGGCTGCGTTCCTCGCGAAGAGCCTGAACGATTTCCGGGACCGGAAGGACCGTGTAGTCGCCCCCGGTGATTTCCCGGATCTGGGCGTCGAACTGTTCCTTTCGGATGTTCGTTTCCGGAAACTGGTCTTCGCCGATTCGATGGTAAACAAAGACGATCGCCGATTTCTCGTCGACCGGGGTAATGCTCTCGCCGAACGCCGGGTTGACACCGCTGAGAGCAAGTGCGCCGACGATCGCAATGACGATTATTGCGAAGTTCCTTTTCATTTTCCTCAAAGGCCGGTTTCCGGCAACTATAGACATGAGAATATGCAAAAGCCAGAAAAAACCATTTAATAATGCGGGTGGCTCCTCTATAGTTCGGCCCGGGGATCGCTATGAAAATACTCGCAATCGATACAGCCATGAATGCCTGCTCGGCCGCCGCATTCGACGGTGAACGAGGCGTTTGCGTCCGGATGTCCGAGCCAATGGTGCGTGGTCAGGCCGAGCGTCTTGTTCCAATGCTGGAGGAGTTACTTCGAAAGGCGTCGTGGGAATGGCGCGCAATTTCTGCGATTGCCGTGACCGTCGGGCCGGGGGCGTTCACTGGCCTGAGGATTGGTCTCTCGACGGCACGTGCGTTGGGCGTTTCCCTCGGCGTGCCGGTTGGGGGGGTTACAACGCTCGATGTGATCGCGAGGGCGGTTGCCGTGCGCGGTGTCGTTGCGGAAGGGCAGGAGCTTGCGATTTTAATCGATACCAAGCGCGACGATTATTATTTCCAGCGGTTCGATCCAAGCGGAAAGGCGCTGGACGAGCCTCGGGCGGCGAGCTCGGAGGAAATTGCGTCGGTTACCGTGCCGGATACGCTTTTCGCGGGGGATGGGGCCGCGCGTTTTGTCAATGGTGCGGGACTGCAGGGCGCTCGGTTACCCGGTTTCGATCTCGTCGATCCATCTGTTGTCGCGGACCTGGCGTTGGGGCAAATCCGAAGAGGTGAGCCGTTTGCCCGGGCAGAGCCGCTGTATCTTCGCAGCGCCGATGTGAGCAAGCCGAAGCGATTGCAAAGGGTGCTGGAACAGGCGATGCCTTGCTGGAGGTCTTGAAAGCACCATCCCAGTCTTTTACTGGCGTTACTTTAAAATTTTTCTTGTATCTATCTTTATCCTGTGTCTTTATTTGGCACCGAACAGGACCAGCCTAATATTTTATCTCAGGCGGTCACCAAATAACGACAGTTTTCACCTGAAGGGTAACGACGAATGACGGATCAACCGAACCATGCCGATCTTCTTGGTCTGACCACGGAAATCGTATCGGCCTATCTCTCGAATAATAATGTGGCGCAGTCCGATATCCCTGCGCTTATCGAACAGACTTACCGCACGCTTGCCAATGTGAATACGGATTCTCCGGCTTCTCCGGATCGGCCGCAACCGGCGGTTCCGGTGAAGAAGTCTATTACGCCCGATTTCCTCATCTGTCTCGAGGACGGGAAAAAGCTCAAGATGCTGAAGCGCCACCTCAAGACGGCGTACGATATGACACCAGAGGAATACCGCGAGCGCTGGGGACTGGCTGCCGACTATCCGATGGTTGCCCCGAACTACGCCCGTCAGCGCAGCCGTCTTGCCAAGGATATCGGTCTTGGAACGCGGGGGCGGAAGTAACATCCGCCAGCCCCCGGCGGGAGAGAGTTTCGTTTTATTGGTTACCGGCTCAATTCCTGGCTACGGGCGACGGCAGCGGCGATTGCGTGGTCGAAAATTTCCTGTACTTTGCCGTTCATCAGAATTTTTAAAGCCGCTTCTGTCGTTCCGCCCGGGCTCGTGACGTTTGTGCGTAGCCGTTCGGCGGAAACGTCGCTCTGCATCTCGGCGAGCGCGGCGCTGCCAATAACTGTCTGGCGGGCGAGGCGTTCCGCCATGTCCCGGGGAAGACCCGCTTTCACGCCTGCCGCGGCAAGCGTTTCCATCAGCAGGAAGACATAGGCCGGGCCGCTTCCGGAAATCGCCGTGACGGGATCCATCTGCGCTTCGCTCTCAAGCCATTCAAACGTGCCAGCCGACTCGAACAGCTCGGCGATCTTGCGCTTCTGATCGTCGCTGACTGTTTCCGAGGCAACGGCGACGCTTACACCCTTGCCAACGGCAACAGGCGTGTTCGGCATGATGCGTACGACCGGCTGGTCCTCGGCGAAGCGGCGCTGGAACCATGTTACAGGCAGTCCGGCGGCGATGGATACGATCAGGGTTTCCGGGTGGACACAGAACGTGATGGCTTCGCATGCGGTTGCCATGTCCTGCGGCTTCACGGCCATGATGAAGACGTCCGCGTCGCGGGACGCGGTTTGAAATCCTTCGATCTCGTTGAACAGTTCGGTGCGAATGTACCGATGGTCGCCGTGGACCGCCGCGGGATCGAAAATGATAATCCGGTCTATGGATTCGCGTTTGTGCCAGCCGCGGACAAGGGCGTTGCCCATTTTGCCGAAACCGATCAGTGCAATCTTCTTCATGTCAGGACTCCCCGGCGGATGTCATAAGGGCGAGGCGAAGGTCGGCACCGTCCAGTTCCTCGGTTCCTGCGAGAAGCTGGAAAACGGGGTAAAATCGCTCGCATTCGGACAGCGCGATATCGACGATGTCTTCGATGTGATCCGCGCCCGAGGTTTGAGTCATGCCGCGGAACAGCGAATTGTACCGGAAGACGGGTGCGCGGGTCTGGAGATCGAGGTCGAAGTGACCCAGCCAGAGCTCGGAATTGATGCTCATCAGTGTAACGGGAATCCGCTCGATGTTATTTTCGGCGATCACGAAATCGTACTGGCAAACAAACTGCAGGGCACTAAATTCATCTTGCCAGAAGAACAGCATGCGGTAGGTTCCGTAGCGACCGGTGACGTCCACCGTCAATTCGTCATCGGTTGTCCGGCGAAAGACCCATTCATGGGAAGACAGAACGTCCTCGACGCTGTCGAGCGGGTTGCTAATTTCTTCGAAAAGTTCTGTTTCGGTCGTCACTGGCCGTTTTCCTTGTTCTGTTTCCGGTCTTCCGTGAATTGGTCCAATTGCCTTCTTAGTGCGTCCTGTTCCAGTCTCATTTGCGCGACCATTTCGGCGAGTTGTTCGTGATCTTCGCGCGGAACGAGATCAAGGCGCTGTGCGGTTTCGTCGACGCGGGCGCGCACTTCCTCGCGGATCTGCGCGCGTAGCGCGCCAAGAAGGCTTGCGGCACCGCCAGCCATTCGGGCGATGTCGTCGAGAAGGCTGGCTTTTTCGTCTCGTATCGTCATGTGTGCTCTAAACCCGAGTAACTAACACGGGGGCCCCGTGGCTGCAAGATACTTCCTGCTCTTCTGGATGAATTAATGTGAGCAACATGTTCCCGCCATTGGTATTCGGGGCGAAATGGTATAGAAACGGAAAGCAGAATATCGTGCGTAGTTCAAGGCAGGAGTTTCTTCAGAAATGATCATCATCACGGGCGGTACGGGTTTCATTGGCTCCAATCTCGCGGTCGGGCTTCAGGAGAAGGGGTGCAACGACCTCGTGATCTGCGACTGGCTCGGAAGCGAGGACAAGTGGCGAAATGTCGCAAAGCGCGAAATACGCGATATCGTTTTTCCGGAAAAGCTTTTCGACTATCTTGAGCGTCACAAAAAGGAAATCGACACCATTTTTCACATGGGAGCGATTTCCTCGACGACGGAAAAAGACGCGGATCTGATCGTCTCCACCAATTTCAACCTTTCCCGCGAGTTGTGGAAGTGGTGCGGCCAGCACGAGGTTCGGTTCATTTATGCGTCCTCCGCCGCGACTTACGGAGACGGGGACGAAGGCTTTACCGATTTTGAGACGCCGGACGAACTCGCGACTCTGCGTCCGCTGAATCCTTACGGGTGGTCCAAGCATTTGTTCGATCGCCGGATTTCCCGCGTTGTCCATGGCGGCGGCAAACATGCCGAGCAGCTTCCTCCGCAATGGGCTGGCCTAAAGTTTTTCAACGTTTACGGGCCGAACGAATACCACAAGGGCGACATGATGAGCGTTGTTTGCAAGCTCTATCCACAGGTAGTGGCTGGCGCGACGGCAAAGCTGTTCAAGTCGCACCGTCCGGACTTCGAGGATGGCGGGCAGACGCGGGACTTCGTGTTCGTCGAGGATTGCGTGTCGGTAATGCTCTGGCTGTACGAGAATCCGAAGGTGAACGGCCTTTTCAATGTGGGCACCGGCAAGAGCCGCAGTTTCAGGGAACTCGCTGAGGCCACGTTCGCCGCAGCTGGCGTTCGTCCGAAAATATCCTATATCGACATGCCGATGCACTTGCGCGAGAAGTACCAGTACTTCACGGAAGCGGATACGGCGAAGTTGCGCGCGGCAGGTTATGCGAAGCCGTTCACCGAGCTTGAAGACGGGATACGGCACTACGTGCGGGATTTCATGGCGTGTGAGGACAAATACAGGTAACGGGCAGGAAACATGGCTCTCGCATTTCCCGAAATCGACCCGGTTGCGTTTTCCGCGGGTCCGGTTGAGATCCGGTGGTACGCGCTCGCCTATCTGGCGGCGTTCCTGCTGGGCTGGCGGTATTGCCTTTTTATCGCTGGTCTGAGCGGGGGTAAACGCCCGAATAAGACCGACATCGACGATTTTCTCCCCTGGGCCATTATCGGGGTCATTATCGGCGGTCGTCTCGGTTACGTTTTTTTCTACCAGCCCGAAATGTATCTGGCGAACCCCCTTGAAATTCCGAAGATCTGGCAGGGCGGCATGTCCTTTCACGGCGGTCTGATCGGGGCGATAGCGTCGATCGGGATCTATTCGGGACTGAACGGGATACCGGTTCTTCGCCTCGCGGACATGTTCGCCTGCGCGACGCCCATCGGTCTGTTCTTTGGGCGGGTTGCTAATTTCATCAATGGCGAGCTGTTCGGGCGCATCGCGCATGATGTTCCCTGGGCAATGGTGTTTCCACGCGGTGGTCCCTTGCCGCGGCATCCGAGCCAGATCTATGAGGCGATGCTCGAAGGACTGATTCTGTTCGCCTTTCTGTTCGTCCTGGTCCGTTTCTCGGCGCTGAGGGAGCGGCCAGGGGTTTTGTCCGGCGTGTTCCTGGTCGGTTACAGCCTTTCGAGAATGTTTGTCGAGCAGTTTCGCGAGCCGGATTCCCAGCTCGGGTTCTTTTTCGACCTGTTCACGATGGGGCAGATTCTTAGCGCACCGATGCTGATAGGAGGTGCCGCGCTGATCGGTTGGGCCGCGTTGCGCAAGGACCGGGCAGGGGCGGCATGAGTGCAGAGCTTCGCGGGTATCTCAAGCGTCAGATCATCGATCACGGGCCGCTCGATGTTGGCGCGTTCATGGCAATCGCGCTCGGCCATCCGCGCTATGGTTACTATATGGGCCGTGATCCGCTCGGACGAGGCGGGGACTTCACGACCGCTCCGGAAATTTCCCAGATGTTCGGCGAGTTGATCGGCGTCTGGTGTGCCGATACATGGGCGAAGCTCGGAAGCCCTGAGCGGTTTTTGCTGGTCGAATGCGGCCCGGGGCGAGGCACGTTGATGGCGGACGCAATGCGTGCAACGAAGAAGGTTCCGGGATTTCACGCCGCGGCCCGGCTTGCGCTCGTCGAAATCAGTCCGGCTCTCAGGGAGGCGCAGGCGAACAGGCTGTCATTGTACCAACCGGATTGGTTGGCGCAGGTTAACGATATCGGTCCGGACGGCCCTGTTCTTCTGGTCGCCAACGAGTTTCTGGACGCGCTTCCGGTACGGCAATTCGTTAAAACGGCGCGTGGCTGGGGAGAGAGGCGCGTCGGCCTGAACGGGGGCGGGTTCGCGTTCGGTCTCGGTCCCGCGCCATCCGGTTTGACGGGCCTGTTGCCCGAAGCGGCGAGGGATGCGGAGGAGGGAAGCGTTTTCGAGGTTTCACCCGCACGGAGTCATTTCGCTCGCGACGTCGCACGGCGGCTGGCGAAATCTGGCGGCGCCGCGTTGTTCATCGATTACGGTTACGAGCGCCGCGCGGCGGGAGACACGTTGCAAGCGGTTTATCGTCATGATTATTGCGGCGTTCTGGACCATATCGGCGATGCCGATTTGAGTGCGCATGTCGATTTCGAGGCGCTGGCCGAAGCCGCTTCGAAAGAGGGCGTTCTCGTTGCCGGGCCGGTTTCGCAAGGCGATTTTCTCCAGAGCCTTGGGATAAAAGTCCGGGCGCAAGCATTGGCGGAAAATGCAAGCGAGCGCCAGAAGGGCGATATCGCCAGTGCCCTGCAGCGCTTGACCGGAAAAGATGCCATGGGCGGACTTTTTCGCGCTATGGCAATCTATGCGGGCGATCCTCTCCATCTATCGGGATTTTAGAATGACACTGCCCCTTCATCGAAGCGCCCCGTTCTCGGACGACCGGATTTTTCACGGCTTTTTCACGCGCGAGGGCGGGGTCAGCGAGGGGCTTTTCGCGAGTCTCAATTGCGGTCCCGGTTCTGGAGACGATCCTGAAAAGGTCCGGGAAAATCGTGCACGAGTCGCGCGGGCCGCCGGCGTTTCGCCGGACAAGCTGCTGAGCCTTTATCAGGTGCACGGCAACGAGTGCCTTGTCGTTGACCGCCCGTTCGGCGAAGAACGACCGAAAGCGGACGCCCTGGCGACAAAGACTCCCGGTCTGGCGCTTGGCATCCTCACCGCGGATTGCGCGCCGGTTTTGTTGCGGGGAGAAACGGAGGACGGCGCGCCGGTCGTCGGCGCGGCGCATGCGGGCTGGGGCGGAGCGTTTCGCGGCGTGCTGGAGAGCACGGTGTTCCGGATGGAAGCTCTTGGCGCGCGGCGGGAGAGCCTGTGCGCCGTGATCGGCCCCTGCATCGACGTATCGTCCTATGAGGTGACCGAGGCTTTTCCTGACCCGTTTCTCGAGCAGGATCACACGAACGCCCACTTTTTCCGTCCGGGCAGGCGCGAAGGCCATTGCCAGTTCGATCTGGCCGGGTATTGTGCGAAGAATCTCGCCTCGGCGGGCGTGCGCAAGGTGTTCATGACGGATATGGACACCTGTTCCCGCAAGGACGAATTTTTCAGCTATCGCCGGACGACTCATGAGGGCGGGCAGGATTACGGACGGCAGATTTCCGTGATCGCGATCGTCTAGATTTTCGTCTTTACATTTGTCTCCCCGCGGCTTTAACTTGGGCCTTCATTTCAGAACTGTTCCGAAGCGGGAAAAAAAGTAACCATGAAACTGATCGCCGGAAATTCCAACCGTCCCCTGTCCGAAGCCATCGCCGGTATGCTCGGCGTTCCGTTGACCAAGGCGTCCATTCGCCGTTTCTCCGATATGGAGGTGTTTGTCGAAATTCTGGAAAACGTCCGCGGCGAGGACGTTTTTTTTATACAGTCGACCTCGTACCCGGCGAACGACAACCTGATGGAACTGCTGATTGCGATCGACGCGCTGCGGCGTGGATCGGCGCGGCGGATTACGGCGGTCCTTCCCTATTTCGGCTACGCGCGGCAGGATCGCAAGACGGGGTCGCGTACCCCGATTTCAGCCAAGCTTGTGGCGAACCTCATCACGGCGGCCGGGGCCAACCGCGTTCTGACCATGGAGCTTCATGCCGGGCAAATTCAGGGTTTCTTTGACATTCCGACCGACAACCTGATCGTTTCGCCCGTGTTCGTGCCGGATATCGAGAAGAAGTTCGGTGGCGACGAAATCTGCGTCGTTTCGCCGGACGTCGGCGGTGTCGTGCGGGCGCGGGCGCTGGCCAAGCGCGTGAACGCGGATCTTGCGATCATCGACAAGCGGCGCGAGAAGGCCGGTGTGTCCGAGGTCATGAACGTGATCGGGAACGTTGAAGGAAAAGTCTGCATCCTCGTTGACGACATTATCGATTCCGGCGGTACCCTGTGCAATGCCGCGCATGCCCTGAAGGACAAGGGGGCCAAGGAAGTGCATGCCTATGTTGTGCACGGCGTCCTGTCGGGAGGGGCGGTCGCGCGCATTACAGCGTCGCCGCTTGAAAATCTCGTCATCACTGACAGCATCCCGGCTACTGAAGCTGTCCGGGTCGCACACAACATCGAGCAACTCTCTGTCGCCTCACTGATCGGCGAAGCCATCAGGCGGATCAAGGAAGAGCGGTCGATTTCGGAGTTGTTCAAGTAGCTAGTTCGAGTTACGAGTAGCGAGTTCGAGTTGGGAGATGGATAACGCGAGAAAAAAGCGATGAAAGCGGCCACCGAAAGACACTTTGCTCCCGTTTCTCGCGACTCGAACTCGTAACTCGAACTGGCTACTCGTAACTGCCTACTCGGACTCGCAACTAATCCTTGCCTTCCCCCGTGAAACCTGCTTAATTCCCCCGCAACGTCGGCACCCCTGGAGGCCGACTCAACATCTATGGACAAGGAAAACTGCAATGGCAAAACATATCAAACTTGCCGCGGAAAAGCGTGAAAAGGCTGGTAAGGGGGTCTCCCGCGCTTTGCGCCGCGAAAATCGCATTCCGGCCGTCATTTACGGCGACGGGAAGGAGCCGGTGACAATCAGCCTGCCCGCGAAGGACGTTAACGTCGAATATAACAAAGGCCACATGTCGACCCATCTCGCCGACATCGATCTCGGGGGCGAGAAGCACATGTGCCTTGCACGGGACATCCAGCTTGATCCGGTGAAGGATTTCGTTCTGCATGTTGATTTTCTGCGCGTAACGCCGAAGACGAAAATCAATGTGAATGTGCCTGTCCACTTCATAAACGAGGAAGCAAGCCCCGGTCTTGATACCGGCGGCGTCCTGAATATCGTCCGCCACGAGGTCGAGCTCATTTGCCCGGCCACGCACATTCCGGAGTTCGTCGAGGTTGACCTCACCGGCTATGAGCAGGGCGATTCTGTCAAGAGTGATCGTGTGGCCCTGCCGAAGGGGGCGACGTTCGCGATCTCTGACCGTGATTTCACCTTCGCGACTATCGTTGCGCCGCGCCGGATCATCGATGATGAAGAAACCGGGGGCGACGCAGAGGTTGTCGGCGACGGGGAAGCTGCAGAAGCGGACGAGTGATACGTGTCAGACGGTAAGTGTTAAGGAGAATTCAGCTTAACACTTACCGCGCCATCTGTCTCGACATGCTTCCGTTTTTCCGAAAGAAAAGAGCTGAATCCATGTGGCTGCTGGCCGGGCTGGGAAATCCCGGCGACAAGTATGCGAACAACCGGCACAATGTCGGATTCATGGCAATCGACGAGATCGGCGCCGACCACGGCTTCCCGCCATATCGTGCCAAGTTTCAGGGCGTGTTTTCGCAAGCTACGCTGGGTGGCGAGAAAACCGTGCTGCTCAAGCCGATGACGATGATGAACAATTCAGGCCAAAGCGTAGCGGCGGCGGCGAAATTCTTCAAGATTCCGCCGGAGCGCATCGTGGTTTTTCACGACGAAATCGATCTCGCGCCGGGCAAGCTGAAGGTCAAGCCGGGCGGCGGCCATGCCGGACATAACGGCCTGCGTTCCATCGACGCTCATCTGGGCGATCCGAATTACTGGCGCGTGCGGATCGGCGTCGGTCATCCGGGCGACAAGGAGAAAGTCTACGGCCATGTGCTTGGCGACTTTTCGAAGAACGATATCATCTGGCTGGAGCCTCTTCTTAAAAAAATGTCCGAACATGCGCCGATGCTTGTTCAGGGCCGCATGAACGATTTTGCAAGCAGACTTTCCGGTTAGGAACTTGTAGAATTATGCTATTCTCCCGACATGACATGTGACGAAGTTCTTGAGAAGCTGCGCGAGCTCAAGCCGAGATTTCCCGAGATGAACATCAGGCATATGTATCACCATAAACACGGCGAGGCGTCATATGGGTTTTAATTGTGGAATTGTGGGTCTTCCGAATGTCGGCAAGTCCACCTTGTTCAATGCTTTGACCGCGACGGCGGCGGCGCAGGCGGCAAATTTCCCTTTTTGCACGATCGAGCCGAATGTCGGCCGGGTCGCGGTGCCGGACGAACGGCTCGACCGCATTGCTGAAATTGCCAAATCCGCCAAGGTCGTACCGGCGCAACTTGAGTTCGTGGATATAGCGGGGCTTGTCAAAGGCGCGAGCAAGGGTGAGGGGCTTGGCAACCAGTTCCTCGGCAATATCCGCGAGACGGATGCGATCATCCATGTGCTGCGCTGCTTCGAGGACGGGAACGTCACCCATGTCGACGGCTCGGTCGATCCGCTGCGCGACGCCGAAACCATCGAGATGGAGCTCATCCTCGCCGATATCGACAGCCTGCAAAAGCAAATGGACAATATCGCCCGCAAGGCCAAGTCCGGCGACAAGGAGATCAAGGCTCAGCTTGCCTTCATGGAGGGCGTCTTCAAAACCCTCTCGGACGGGAAACCGGCCCGCGTCGTCGATGTGCCGGAGGACATGGAAAAGCCGTTCCACATGCTCCACCTCCTTTCGGTCAAGCCGGTTCTCTACGCCTGTAACGTGAGCGAGGACGACGCGGCGCAGGGCAACGAATGGACCCGCAAGGTCGCCGACCTCGCCAAATCCCAGGACGCCGAAAGCGTCGTGATCTGTGCGTCCATCGAGGCGGAGATCGCCCAGCTTGAAACGGAAGAAGAGCGCACGGAATTTCTCGATACCATCGGCCTCGTGGAGCCGGGCCTGAACCGCATCATTCGCGCGGGTTACAAGCTATTGAACCTGCAAAACTACTTCACCGCCGGGCCGAAAGAATCCCGCGCCTGGACCATCCCCGTCGGCGCCAAAGCCCCCGAAGCCGCCGGAAAAATCCACACCGACTTCGAAAAAGGCTTCATCCGCGCGGAGGTGATCGCCTTCGAAGATTTTGTCGCCTGCGGCGGCGAGGTCGGCGCAAAGGAGGCCGGGAAAATGCGCTCCGAAGGAAAGGAATACGTGGTGAAGGATGGGGATGTGGTTTTGTTCCGGTTTAATGTGTGACGCATTCGTGCAGTAGCGCTGTACCGTCGGACTACCCTGCTGCCTTCAACGCGATCTTTCCGTGTACAAGATCTTCGTACGCCTGCCGGATTTTGCGCGTGACCGGGCCGACGGTAAATTCGAGGTCGTCGATTCTTCCGACGGCGGTGACTTCGGCGGCGGTGCCGGTGATAAAGATTTCTTCGGCGTCTTTGAGCTGTTTGGGTTTGATCGTGTCGATGCGCACGGGGATGTCCATTTCCTGCGCGATCTGGAGAACCGTCTGGCGGGTGATACCGTTCAGGAAGCAGTCGGGTTCCGGTGTGACCAGAACGCCGTCGAACACGGCGAAGAAATTCGCGCCTGTGCCCTCGACGACGTTGCCGCGGTAATCGAGCATGAGTGCATCGGTGAAGCCTTTCGCTTCGGCTTCCTGCCTTGCCATGGTGTTGATCATGTAGAGCCCGGCCGCCTTGCTTTCGACCGGGGCCGTGTCGGGGGCGGGCTTACGCCATTTCGACGTGACCATCGAAATGCCTTTCTCGCGAATTTCCGGCGGAAAGTAGCTCGGCCACTCCCAGCAGGCGATGGCGACATGGGTCTTTGAATGGTTCACGGCGATACCCATTTGCTCGCTGCCGCGCCATGCGACCGGGCGCACATAGCCGTTTTCAATTTCGTTATCGTCCAGCGTTTCGCGCTTGGCTTTTTCGATCTCGTCGACGGTGTAAGGGAAGTCCATGCCGAGGATCTTTGCCGAGCGGATCAGGCGTTCGCTGTGCTCGCGGCTTTTGAAGATGCGTCCGCTGTAGGATCGCTCGCCTTCGAACACCGCGCTCGCGTAATGCAGGCCGTGGTTCAGGACATGCACTTTGGCCTCCCTCCACGGTACGAGCTTGCCGTCGAACCAGATAGAGCCGTCGCGGTCGTCGAACGGGATCAGTGCCATTGCGTGAACCTTTCTTGTTCCTTCTTCGTGTCCGGGTCTGGTATTCTTTCGCAGGTTGGAGCGAAAAATCCAGTAAAAAAAGCAGGCAAGGCAGACGACTGGCATGGACAAGAATGGCACCGCCGGGGTTAATCCGGAAGTGAAGCCCCACGTTCTCGTCGTGGACGACGACGCGCGGATCCGCCAGCTCGTCTCCCGTTACCTGACGCAGAACGGATTCGTTTCCGTGTCGGCGTCGAGCGCCGGGGAAGCGCGCGAACTCATGGAATCGCTCGAGTTCGATGCACTTGTCGTCGACATCATGATGCCGGACGAAACCGGGCTGGCATTTACCTCTGCGCTGCGCGAGCGATCCGACATTCCGGTTTTGCTTCTGACGGCGCTTGGCGACGCCCAGGACAGGATCGCCGGCTTCGAGAACGGAGCCGACGACTATCTTCCGAAGCCGTTCGAGCCGCGTGAACTTGTTTTGCGCCTGCAGGCCCTTTTGCGGCGCCGCCCGAAGCCGGTGTCGGAAGCGTCACGGTTCCGGGTCGGACGCTGGTCCTATGACGGGGATGCGGACGAACTGATCGATGAAGAGGGAGGCGACATCGTTCGGTTGACAGCGGTCGAGGCGAACTTGCTCCGAGGTCTTGCCTCGCGCGCCGGAGAGGCGGTCAGCCGCGAGGAACTGGCGCGCATTTGCAACATGGAGTCCGGGGAGCGGACAATCGACGTGCAGGTGACCCGTTTGCGCCGCAAGCTTGAAGAGGACAGTCGGACGCCACGCCTTCTCCAGACGGTGCGCGGCAAAGGCTATATGCTCCGGACGACGCACCGATGAAGGTGCGGCGCAAGGGGATCATGAAACGTTTTCTGCCGCGCACGCTGTTCGGTCGTTCGCTGATTATCGTTGTCGCGCCCATCATCCTCCTGCAGATGGTCACGACCTACATTTTCTTCGACCGTCACTGGAACCGGATGACTGGACGTCTGGCCTTCGCCGTAGCCGGAGAGACTGCGATCCTTGCAGACCAGTTCGAAAGCGACCCGCCGCCGGAAACTGTCCAGCGCATAGCAGGTTACGCGTCTCGAAATCTGGAGCTTCTCATCGGCTTCGACCGGGGCGGTACGCTTCAGACGGTCGATCGGGAGCACTCGGGCTGGGACTCGATCGTCGCGTCGATGCTGGCCGGGGCGCTTGAGAATCAGGTTCGTCGTCCGTTTGAAATTGCGGTCGACATTGAGGATAAGTGGGTGTCGATTGGCGTGCAGCTTACGAATGGCGTTTTGCATGTAACCCTGCCGCAAGGCCGCCTTTTCTCATCAAGCGGCTATATTTTTCTTCTGTGGATGTTCGGGACGTCGATCGTTCTGATCGTGATTGCCATCCTGTTCATGCGCAATCAGGTCCGTCCGATCCGCCGTCTTGCCGTGGCGGCCGAGCGTTTCGGCAAAGGGCGGGATGTTCCCGCGTTCAAGCCGGAAGGCGCGCATGAGGTTCGTCAGGCCGCCCGGGCCTTTCTTGAGATGCACGAGCGCGTGCGCCGCCAGATTGAGCAGAGAACGGCCATGCTGGCGGGGGTTTCCCACGATTTGCGGACGCCGCTGACTCGGCTCAAGCTGCAACTGGCCATGCTTGGGGACAGTCCGGATGTTCAGGCTTGCAAGGCCGACATTGAGGTCATGGAACGGATGATCCAGGGGTATCTCGACTTCGCGCGCGGCGAGGCGGGCGAGGTGGCAACTCGTACCGATATTGCGAGGATGCTTGAAAGGCTTGTCGCGGCGGCAAAGCGCGAGGGGGCTGATATTGTGCTCTCCGTACAGGGCGACCCGGGGGCGAGCATTCGGCCTCTTGCCTTCGAGCGATGTCTCATGAATGTCGTCGCAAATGCACGCCGGTTCGGCACCACGGTCTGGATCAATGCTGCGGCAACGGAAGAGGCAATTGAAATTGCGGTCGATGACAACGGCCCCGGGGTACCCGAAGAGAGATATGAAGACGTCTTCAAGCCGTTCTTTCGTCTCGACTCCTCCCGCAATGTTGAGACCGGCGGTGTAGGGCTCGGTCTGCCGATCGCCATGGACGTCATCCACAGTCATGGCGGTCGCATCTGGCTTGAAAAAAGCAAACATGGCGGTTTGCGGGTCGTTATGACGGTGCCGCGCTGATTTTTTCGTTTTTTGCTTCTTCTTAGCAATGTTTTAACTGGAAACGACGAGAGTACTGTTAGGGGAAACCGCTAACGGAAGCTTTGTCACGGATGTCCGCCACACCCGAAACGGAAGTCCAGCCCGGTGAGACTGGCCAAAAAGGCTGGTTTCGCAGCAACATGGCGCAATTGATGGTCTTTCTCAACGGACTCGTTCTGACGGCGACAGCCTTTATTACGCTGACTGTCTTCATCGACGAGATGCTCGAAGAGCACTACCGGCAGGCCGCTGCGGATGTTGAGCGGATGGTCGCCGCGCAACTGCGGGAACTCGAAAGCGGAATACAGATGATTTCCGTTCTTCTCAATTACACGAACCGTGTCGAGGAACAGTCGATTGTCGACGGTATCGAAAGCGCGATGCCGGAAGGAGCCTTTTTCGAGACGGTATTTCTCGCCCATTCTTCCGAAGGACAATGGCGTTTGAAGCGACTTTACGCTGCCGACGAAGGCGAGGATTCCTCGGCTCTGTCCGAGTCCGTGGATATCGTCCAGCTTCTCGAACGCACTGTCCGGATGGCAGCGGAATCCGGCGGCGAGGTTGGCATCATTTCCGACTTTCCAGGGTGGAGGTCTCGCGTGGAGCCGGATCCATCCGGAGTTTCTTCGTCGTGGTTTGCGCTCGTCCGTCCGGTGCGGCCGGATGACGTTCGTAGCGGTGTCATTGTCGGCATCAGTCGCGCCAGATCGCTTGTGGATGAAACCTGGCTCACGAAGCGACGCGTGTATCGGGAGGTTAATCTCGCGGCACAGGGCGAACCCGTGCCGCTTCTCCGCATTGGCTTCGCGAACAGCGACGACGGGAACATTCCGGTCGATCGTTCCGGGGGGGCGCATGCGTTTTCGATCCCGGTCGGGCAATCGACGCTGATGCTGAATGTAGGTGTCCGGGTTAGCGGGCGTGAAGCCTTTCTTGGCCAGATCCCGGTTCTTATGCTCTTGTTCGGAATGACATTGACGTTGATCGGGACGCTGTACGTCCGAAACAACCAGCAGCAATCTTTCAAGCTGGCGGCTATGAACCGGGCGCTGGCCGGCAAGAACGATGAGCTGAACAAACAGATTTCAGAGCGCGAGAGGTTGAACAACGCCTTGCGCAAGGCCGAGCGAGATAACCGGGCGATCATCGATTCGGTTAGCGACATCATCTTCGAACTAAATCCCGAAGGTGAAATCGTCTTTCTCAATAATACGTGGTTCAAGGTTTCCGGGTTCGAGAACGAGCGGGCATTCGGGCGCAGTCTTTTCGACATGCTTCATCCGCAGGATAAGGAGGAGCAGCGCGGGAGTTTCCAGCAGATGGTCCGGGGGCAAAAGCAGGCCTACCGGTCGTTCACCCGCCTTAGAATCTCGGATGGGACATTTCGATCCGTCGAACTCGCCATTTCGATGATCCGTTACGATGAAAACCGGAATGTGCGTGTCGTTGGCACAATCACCGACGTGGAAGAGCGGCGAAGGGCGGAAAAGGCTCTTGCCGAGGCCGAAAAAAAATACCGGACGATCGTTGAGAACGCGGCGGGCGGTATCTTTCAGATTACCCCCGAAGGGCAGGTTCTTAGCGCCAACCCCGCGATGGCGCGCATCCTTGGATTCGAGAGAGCCGAACTGCTGCTGCGAGAGGTCAGGAATGTCAATGATCAGATATACGCCGACAAGCCAAGCCGCTTGCAGTTTCTTGATGCCGTCGCGTCGGGGGAAGGCATGCGCAGCTGTGAAACCAGGGTCCGGCGCAAGGACGGGGCGATTATCTGGATACAGGAACATACGCGGGCGGTGCGGGACGACGAGGGCGGGGTTCTCTATTTTGAAGGCAGCATGGAGGACATAACCTCGCGCAAAAATGCTGAAATTGCGCTGCGTGAGGCAAAGGTGGAGTCGGACCTTGCGAACCGGGCGAAGTCCGAGTTCCTTGCCAATATGAGCCACGAGTTGCGCACGCCTCTGAACGCGATTATCGGCTTTTCGGAAATCATTAAGAACGAAGTGTTCGGCTCCCTGGGCGAGCGCGCCTACCGCGACTATGCCAACGACATTTTCGAAAGCGGCAAACGCCTACTGAAAACGATTAATGAAATTCTCGACGTGTCGCGCATCGAAGTTGGCGAGCGGCAACTGAACGAAGGGGTCGTGGATCTCCGTGAGGTTGTCGATGGCGCGCTCAAATTGCTCGCCTTGAAAATCGAGGCGAACAACATGACGATCAGCAACGAACTTGCTGAACTGCCAAGGGTGATAGGCGAGGAGCTTGCTCTTAAGCAGATTGTCACCAACCTGCTTTCCAATGCCGTCAAGTTTACGCCTAGCGGCGGACGAATTTCGATTTTCGCGGAACGCGAACCGGGTGGATCGTTGCGTCTGTCGATTACGGACACGGGGATCGGCCTTGACGATGCGGATATCGC
The DNA here is from genome assembly GCA_009929775.1 of Alphaproteobacteria bacterium. Lineage (GTDB taxonomy): Bacteria > Pseudomonadota > Alphaproteobacteria > Micavibrionales > Micavibrionaceae > RZZS01. The sequence goes on along the minus strand of RZZS01000005.1, from coordinate 42,153 downwards.
CAAGGCGCTTTCGCCCTTCGGTCAAGTTGATGCAACGCACCGGCGTGCCGGTTCGGGAACGGGACTGGGCCTTACCCTGGCCGATTCGCTTATCAGGCTGCATGGCGGTCGGCTTGAACTGCTCTCCCGTAAAGGAGTCGGGACTACGGCAAGCATCATCCTTCCGGCCCGACGTGTTACGGCGGTTGGCAACCAGACGGCAGATAAGGCCAAAGCGGACCCGAAGGTCAAGGGCACATCGCGCGTCCCGATCTCCGGTTTTGATCCGAAGGATTTCGAGGGGGCCGATGTGTTCGAAATCAGGAAGACGGACATAGACCACCCCCAAGAATGAGTTCGGCTTCGCCGGGTTCCATCCGAAGCACTCGTCTTGAAACGTCGTACGAAAAGCCGGCCCGCCCGAAGGCGGCCAGATCTTTTTCGTAACGATCCTTGCGCGCGGTTTCCGTCGCGAAGGGGCCTGCGCGTCGCCGCCGGGCGAGGCGCAGGGCGGCAAAGAGGTCGTCATCGCCTCGAGGATCGAGAGCGTCGCGCACCATCGCGGCATCGATACCCTTCGCGGAAAGCTTCGCGACAATCGCTCGCTCGGACAGGCCGCGGCGGCGGAACGTTTCCACGCAGGCGCGGGTATATCCCTCGTCATTGAGAAGCCCGGCCCGCAGGAACGTCTCAACGAGAGAGTCTAGCATCGCCATGCACTCCTCGCGGTCCGGTCCGCCGTGATGATCTATCGAGCGGTCGATCTTGCGAGTCATCACCCTGCGAAATTGCGCGCTGCTCGAAGCGAAGCGCTGGAGGTAGTACAGACCCGCGTTGTGAAGATAGCTCTCGCTGATCCGGCGCGGAGGGCGCTTTCTTTTCTTGATCGTGTCGTTTTCGGCCTTATCTTGGATCGCGCTCATTCACAAACTGAAGCAGCAAATGACCCCGCAATCAAGTCCTTCGAATGCCATGACCGCCCGGCGCGTCGGTGCCGTCAACTGGATCGGGCTGCGCACGCTCGCCGGAAAGGAGATCGGGCGATTTATGTCGGTCTACATGCAGACGATCCTCGCGCCTATCGTTACGACGCTGTTGTTCTATACGGTATTCGCGCTCGCATTTGGCGGCGCAGAACGCCTGATGGGTACGATTCCCTATCTCGTATTCCTTGCGCCGGGTCTGCTGATGATGACGATGGCACAAAACGCGTTCGCGAACACGTCGTCTTCCATTGTAATTTCAAAGGTGCAAGGGAACATCGTTGACGTCCTTCTGCCGCCGCTTTCGCCCGGGGAGCTGCTTGCTGGCTACATCGCGGGAGGGGTCACGCGTGGTCTTTTGGTCGGGCTTGCGGCGGGGATCGTTATCAGTCTTTTCGTTCCGCTCTCTCTGCATTCGGTGGCGCTGGTTCTTGGCTATGGTGTGCTCGGGACCTTCATGTTGTCGGCGATGGGCATCGCGGCCGGTTTGTGGTCAGACAAGTTCGACCATATGGCGGCGGTCACGAATTTTATCGTTACCCCGCTTACGTTTCTTTCCGGAACGTTTTATTCTGTCGACAGTCTTCCCGGGAACTGGCAGTTTGTTGCGCATTTCAATCCGTTCTTTTATATGATCGACGGGTTCCGTTTCGGGTTTATCGGTCAGACGGATGGCGCGGGTTACTTTGGGCTTGCGGTCCTGCTGGCGGTGGATGCTGCGTTGGCCGCGCTGTGCTTCTGGATGCTCCGGACCGGTTACAAGATCAAGAGCTAGGGAAGACGCGCGCATGACAAAACCGGGCGACAATTCGGTTCAGACGTTTCAGCTTGAAAGTTCGAATTTGCGCGGGCGTATCGTCCGGCTCGGCAGCGTTCTCGACGATATTCTCGTTCCGCATGAATTCAGCGACGATATTGCCCACCTGGCCGGGGAAGCGGCCACACTCGCCGCCCTGCTGGCCTCGATGCTTAAATACGAAGGATCGTTTACGTTGCAGGCGCAAGGGGATGGCGTTGTGCGAACGCTTGTCGCCGATATAACTTCAGCGGGAGAACTCCGCGCTTGCGCTACATGGGATCCGGAGCGGCTCAAAAAGGTCCGTGCGCACATTGAACTCGATACAGGAGAGGATCAGGACAACAACCTCGCCCAGCTCCTCGGAAAGGGCTATCTCGCCTTTACGGTCGACCAGGGGCGTAATATGGAGCGTTATCAGGGTCTTGTCGAGCTCAAGGGGCCGTCGCTTACCGATTGCGTGCACCATTATTTCACCCAGTCGGAACAGATTGGGACGGGCATTAAAATGGCCGTCGGCAAGCGTGGCGGGACGTGGCGCGCCGGGGCGATCATGGTTCAGCATCTTCCTGAACAGGAGCAGAATCCCCAAGCTGGCGCGGGGAACGTCGCCGAGGATAACTGGCGGCGGACAATGATCCTTCTCGGTTCATGCACCGACGATGAACTTCTCGACGAGGGGCTCGCCGGTGAAACTCTCCTGTTCCGTCTGTTTCACGAGGAAGGCGTTCGCGTCTTCGCGCCGCAGGCTCTGACCAAAGGGTGTCGCTGCACTGAAGAGAAAATTCGTGGAATCCTGATGCTCATGACCGAGCGCGACCGGCGTGATATGGCGATCGACGGCGAAATCTGCATGAGATGCGAGTTTTGTCGGAAGGATTTCATTTACGATCCGGAGGAAATTGAACAGCGCATTCAGGAGGTGATCCGTGAAAAAAAATAATGCATTGTTGGCTGTGTTGTCCTCGACCTTGTTGCTTTCCGGCTGTGTGTCGGGCAAAGGAAAGCCTCTTCCTGCCATGACCTTCCACCATCTTCCGCCGCTGTCTGTCAGTGTGGGCGAGGTGCGGTACGTGGATGCCTACGACGCCGGGACCGATGTGCTCAGCGTGGCAGGCACCTTGCCCGAAGCGCCGGAAAACCTGATCGCTCGTTATATCGCCTCGCGCCTGAGCGGGGGCGGTTTCGGCGGGAGGCTCGACGTCGTTCTCGAACGCGCGAGCGTTCGGCACCGGATGGATGAGCCGGAAGGTTCGCTTCAGAAGATTCTGTGGATCGACCGGAAGGATGTTTATGATTTCGACGTTACGCTGAGGCTCTTTCAATTCGCGCCGAGTGGCGACCAGGTCGCAGGTTCGGTTCTGACGTTCGAGCGTACCTTAAGCGTCCCTGCCCACTGGTCGGTGGCCGATCGCGAGCAGGCGCAGGCCGAGGCGCTTGATGCGCTGGTCGCCGATATCGACGCGGGTTTGCGCAAGTCGTTGCGGGATACGTTCGGGATTCTCTGAACAAACGCCGTTGTCACCTGACCCAGAAACGCGGGGAAAGCATAACCAGGACCGTGAAGAGCTCCAGACGTCCCAGCAGCATACCGGCCGAGAGAATCCACTTGGCGGCGTCCGGCAGGGTCGAGTAATTGCCGGTCGGTCCGATGATTTCGCCGAGTCCGGGGCCGACATTGGAAATGGCGGTCGCCGCGCCGGACATCGCCGTCAGGAAATCAAGGCCGACGAAGGACAGCATGATCGCCAGAATGGCAAAGCACACGGCGTACATGAAGAAGAAACTCATGACCGACACAGGCACGCCCTTCGGGATCGGTCGACCGTTGTAGTGGGGAATGAACACACCGTGCGGGTGCAGAAGTTGCTTGATCTGAACGTCGGTGATGGCGTAGAGCACCTGGAACCGGAATATCTTGATGCCGCAGGTCGTTGATCCGGCGCATCCGCCGATAACCATCAGGAAGAACATGGTTGCCACCGCGAACCCGCCCCACGCATTGTAGTCGCCGTTCGCATAGCCGGTTCCGGTAATGATCGAAATGACGTTGAAAGATGCGCGTCTGATCGACTCCGGAAACGGCATGCCGTCTACAACGCTAAGGTAAATAACGAGAAGCAGAACCGCAAGGGTAACAGCCGAGAGGAACCATCGGACCTGCGAGTCGCCGAAAAGTGCTCCGGGATTGCCGTTTACGGCCTTGAAGTAAAGGACGAAGGGCAAGCCTCCAAGAAGCATGAATATCATTGCAACGATCTCCACCCACGGGTCGTCATAGCGGGCGAAGGATGCATCGAATGTCGAAAAGCCGCCTGTGGCGATTGTCGTCATTGCATGGGCTATCGCGTCGAACGCATCAAGCCCGGCTACCATGTACGCCGTCCCGCACATGATTGTGAGTGCGAGATAAATGACGCCGATTGACTTTGCCAGTGCGGCGGCGCGGGGCAGGGCTTTTTCGTCCTCAGAGGATTCTGTCCGGAACAGTTGCATGCCACCGACTTTGAGGAACGGCAGGACCGAAAGCGCTGTAACGATAATGCCGATGCCGCCGAGCCACTGGAGAATCGCACGCCACAGGAGAATTCCGGGCGGGGCGCTGTCGAGTCCGACGATGACGGTTGCTCCGGTTGTCGTAATGCCGGACATCGCTTCGAAAAATGCGTCTGTGAAATCAAGACCGAGATTCGAAAGCCAGATGGGCAGCGCGGCAAAGGTCGCAAGGGTAAGCCAGCTCAGCGTTGTCAGCAAGAATCCCTGGCGCCGTGTGATGGTCGCCGTGTGGCCGGCATTGCCAAGCATCAGGACGCCACCGAAGAAGGCTGTCACAAGGATGCAGAAAAAGAACGTCTTCCAGTCTTCGTTCCCCGTATAAAGATCGGCGAGCATCGGCACGACCATGCTTAATGCGAGAATCGAAAGGAGTATGCCGATGACGTAAAGGACGGGGCGAAAATCCAAGAGCGGGCCTTTGTCGGTTAGTGAACGACCGGGTGATGATGCGGGCTGTCGAGCGAGAAGGCCGGGATGTCAACCGGGAACTGCGTACCGTCGTTCGAGAGCATCGAATACTGGCCAAGCATGATTCCGTTCGGCGCGGCGAGCGGTGTACCGCTTGTATACTCATAAATTTCGCCCGGTTCAAGGACGGGGCGTTCGCCGACGACGCCGTCGCCCGATACCTGAATGGTGCAGCCCTTTGAATCCGAGATGCGCCAGTGCCGACCGATGATTTGGACGGCCGTGTCTCCACGGTTCTCTATCGTGACATGGTAGGCCCAGAAGAAGCGGTTCTCGTCCGGGTTTGACTGGTCATCAAGATAAACGGGATGAACCGTGACACAGATATTGTGGGTGATCTGTTCGTACATTGGTTTCCCTTCCACCAAAACAAACGGAGCGCCAGACATTCTAGCGCTCCGGATGCGTTCGGAAAAGGATTTTAGCCGTTTCCGCTCACTCGAACGAAATGTTCGCGCGGCGGTTTGCCGGTTCGCGGACGTTGTCATCCGTCTGGACGAGAAGATCTTGCTCGCCGCGGCTTTCGACGCGAAGCATCGCCGGGTCGATTCCGCGCTGGATCAGCGCATCACGAACGGCGTTCGCGCGACGCATCGCGAGTTTGCGGTTGTAGGCTTCCGGTCCGGACGTGTCGGCATGACCCACGATATTCACGATGTCAAAAGTTCCCTGACGTTCGCGGATCGCTTCGGCGACGGCGTCAAGTACGCTGGTGGCGCTGGAGCTGATTTCAGCTTCGTCCCATTCGAAAAATACCAGATACATGGCGTCTTCCGGAGCCATCGGCTCGACCGGTTCCGCAATGGGTTCGATCGGGGGGGGGACCTGAACGGCAGGCGGCGGAGGCGGAAGTTGACCAAGCCCGGCCTCCAGAGCGGCGAGCGCGTTCATGAACCCCGACTTGCAGCCGCCAATATCGTCCGCCTGCCAGTTTTCTTCCTGTTGTTCGATCCAGCAGTCGAATCGAACTTGCGCGATGGCCGAGTTCACCGGATCGATCTCGCGGGCGCCAACATCAAAGGCGACCATCAGGCGACCGCGCGCGGCACCCAGCTCTTCAATGTGCTGGGGAAGCAGGTTCCAGTCGACAAGCGGCTCCGGAAGAACCGTCTTGCCTGCGGCAGCGGCGAGGCCCTTGCGCGCGAAGTGCAGCGCATCGGGGTAGTCGAGCATTTCCTGATGCTCTCGGTTGACGAACGCGCGGTATTCCTGGGCGAGGTTCTGCGTGAAGGGACTGCCAACGGCCTGAACCTCGTTCAGCGCTTCGATCTCGTCGAACTTGTCGTATGTACAGGCTCCGAGGGCCAGAACGGCCACAAGCGAGAGAAATGCATTGCGCATGGGTTTCATTAATTTTAGCTCCTTTATCGTTTCGCGCTGCCGCGTTGGCGCAATTGGGTCCAAAAATGTTTTTATAACCGGTCGATAGAGTTGTAAAGCCGCCTTTTGCAAATGAGTCGAAAGAATCTTCTTGTCAGTCCGCCCGGTTCTGCCCTAACTATAACCCTCGTCTCTTCCCGCGCGGGTGTAGCTCAGGGGTAGAGCGTCAGCTTCCCAAGCTGAATGTCGCGGGTTCGAATCCCGTCACCCGCTCCAGATTTACACTTTAACAAGCCCCGGAGAGCCATGCTGTCCGCGACGGGCCTTCACCGGAACGCCTAACGTCAGTCCCCTTCACCCGGTTCCGGGCTGAAATATTTTTTGAACTTGTCCGGCTCTTCCCTGTGTTTTTCGGCTTCGGGCAGGGGGCCGCGGTTGACGGTTACGTTCGGCCATTGTTCTGAATACCGCCGGTTCAATTCGACCCATTTTTCCGCGCCTTCGTCGGTGTCGGGCAGGATTGCCTCGATGGGGCATTCCGGTTCGCATACGCCGCAATCGATGCATTCGTCCGGGTTGATGACCACCATGTTTTCGCCTTCGTAAAAGCAATCGACGGGGCAGACTTCCACACAATCGAGATATTTGCACTTGATGCAGACTTCGGTGACGACGAAGGTCATGGGCGGCGGCTCCCGTTACTTTTCCGAGGAATTTCCTTTCACGTTATAGTCAAGGCCGGGGCGTGCGGGCAATGAAATTATGCCCTCGGAAAGAAAGTCCTTGCGACGATCGTGTTCCGTGTTAAATAAGGCCTTCAGCAAATTCACGTGCATTCACAACTGGAGACGAATCGTTTCATGCCGGGAGCGCATTATGCGGCAGAGGGCGGGGTACATCAGACCGACGCTGTGATCATTGGTGCGGGGCCGGTGGGGTTGTTCGCGGTTTTCGAACTGGGCCTGCTCGATGTGCGTGCGCATCTTGTCGACATTCTTGACCGCCCAGGGGGGCAATGCACGGAACTGTATCCGGAAAAACCGATTTACGATATTCCCGCATGGCCTGTTATTACGGGCCAGGATCTGACCGACAGACTGATGGAACAGATCGCGCCGTTCGATCCGGTCTTCCATCTCTCGCAAATGGCGGCGGGCCTTGAAAAGCTGGAAAACGGAAACTGGCTGGTGACGACTGACTGCGAGACGAAAATCGAGGCCAAAGTTGTCGTGATCGCAGCGGGTGGCGGCAGTTTTTTGCCGAAAAAGCCGAATATTGCGCGCATCGAGGAGTTCGAGGGGGCTACCGTCTTCTACGCGGTGCGCAAGATGGAGCAGTTCCGCGGCAGGCGCGTTCTGATTGCGGGCGGTGGCGATTCGGCACTCGATTGGGCGCTGAACCTGCAGCCGGTCGCGAAGAGTCTTGCGCTCGTGCACCGGCGGGACGATTTTCGGGCGATGCCGGACACTGTCCTGCGCATGCGTTCGCTTGTTGCGGATGGCAAGATTGATCTGCACATCGCTGATATCAGGGGGCTAAATGGGGACGGCGGGCAGCTTCGATCTGTGACGCTCCAAAAGAAGGGGGGCAATCCGTTCGAACTGGAATGCGATGTGCTTCTGCCCTTTTACGGGCTGACGATGAAGCTCGGACCCATTGCGGAGTTCGGGTTGAACCTGCACGAGAACCTTATTCCGGTCGACACTGAGAAATTTGAAACAAGTACGGATCGGGTTTTTGCGATTGGCGACATCAACTGGTACCCCGGCAAGCTCAAGCTCATCCTCTCGGGTTTCCACGAGGCGGCGTTGATGGCGCAGAAGGCGTTTCGTTATGTGTATCCGGACAAACGTTACCGGTTTCAGTACACGACGTCGTCCTCCGATCTCCATGAGAAGCTTGGCGTCGACGAGAGCGGGGCGTCGATTCGGGGTGACTCGCAGCAGGCCGCTGAATAATGCTTCTGTCCATAAGAAAGAAATAATTTAAGTATTTATTCAAATATAACAATATGTTAGCATACAGCATGCGAAAAAAACAGTTTGACATTTTTTCGTGTTCATGTATTTTTCGGAACTCCATCCAGAAAGCCCCATGCGAATATGGTTTTTCGAACCGATCAAAAGAGGGCGCGAGGCTTTTGCTACGTTATGTGCAATATGAAAAAAAAGAGGGATTCATGACAATGAACAAGAAGCTGGCAGGGATCAAGATAGCCGTCCTTGTTTCGAACGGTTTTTGTGAAAACGATCTCACAGAGTCGCAACGCATCCTCCTTGGGGAAGGCGCAAATTTTAAGATCATCAGCCTCGACCACGGTCTCGTGAACAGCTGGCATGGCCATGGCTGGGGGCATCACTTTGCGGTTGATAATCCTTTGAGCTCGGCCCTCGCAGCCGATTATTCGATGCTCGTCATTCCGGGCGGGCGCCGGTCGATCGACAAACTCAAGCTGACCGCGCACACGCGCCGTTTCATCGGCGGGTTTATGGCGGCGCATAAGCCGGTCGCGGTATGCGGCCGCGCGCTGCAACTCATTAATTTTGCAGACCAGACCAAGGGGCGCCGGGTGACAGGACCCGAGGATATCAAGGAAGAAACGGTTCGCGCCGGGGGCGAATGGGCGGAGGAGCCGGTGGTTATCCACAAGAATGTCCTCACCGGCCAGACCGAACATCATCGCGAGGAATTCCTGGCTGCGATGATTGAGCATTTTGCAGTCTATGCCGCGGCGATGCCGAAGGCGGCGTAATCGGCACTGACCAGAGACGGGGACCGGCATGAAATCAGAAACACTAGCAGTCGTGAGCGACATTGAAGATGCGCTGGCTCTGCTGAGGAGGCATCTTTGACTGGGAGCAGGCTCTCTCCCGTCTGGATGAACTGAACGCGCTGGCCGAAGACCCCGGCCTCTGGAACGATTCTGACAAAGCTCAGAAGCTCATGCGCGAGCGTAACCATCTCGAGGAGCAAATCGGGGCGGTTCGCGCGATGGAGCAGGGGCTCCGGGACAATATCGACTTTATCGAACTCGGCGAGGCGGAAGGCGACAGCGAGATCGTTTCCGAGGCCGAAAAGATGCTCAGGAGCATTTGCGAGCAGGCCGCGAAGAAGCAACTTGAAAGCCTGCTGTCCGGCGAGGCCGACGACAAGGATGCCTATTTGCACGTGAACGCAGGCGCGGGCGGCACAGAGGCGCAGGACTGGGCGCAGATGCTCGCGCGGATGTATACGCGCTGGGCGGAGAAACGCGGGTTCAAGGTCACAGTAATGGAAGTCAGCCCTGGCGAAGAGGCGGGGATCAAGTCGGCGACGTTGCAGATCGCGGGCCATCAGGCCTACGGCTGGCTGAAGACGGAAACCGGCGTGCACCGGCTGGTGCGGATTTCGCCGTTCGACTCCAACGCTCGCCGTCATACGAGTTTCGCATCGGTTGGCGTAACGCCGGTCATCGACGACAGCATCGATATCGAGGTGAGCGATTCGGACCTCAAAGTGGATACTTATCGTTCGAGCGGTGCAGGCGGCCAGCACGTTAATACGACTGATAGCGCGGTGCGTATTACCCATATTCCCACCGGGATTGTCGTTGCCTGCCAGTCCGAACGCTCGCAGCACCAGAACCGTGCGCATGCGCTCGACATGCTCAAGGCCCGTCTCTACGAGGCCGAGCTTCGCCGCCGCGAGGAGGCGGCTACGGCTGCACATGACGAGAAGACCGACATCGCATGGGGGCACCAGATCCGCTCCTACGTCCTGCAGCCCTACCAGATGATAAAGGACTTGCGCACTGGGTTCGAGAGCACGAATTCACAGGGTGTGCTGGATGGCGGGATCGACGATTTCCTCGAGGCATCGCTCGCCCATAAACTCCACAGGGACGACGACACCTGAGCGGAATAGTTATTGCGAACGCGCTGTCTTCGCCCTATTGTCCAAAGACACGAATCATCGCTTCAGCTGTTTGGGGAAAAGGATTGACTATGTTCGGGATTCCCGGGTCATGCCGCACACGCTGCAGGATCGGTCTGGCAGGTTTGCTGGTGTCGGCGACTGTTTCTTTGTCCGTGCCGGTACAGGCCCGGCCTGTCGCCGCAGGGGGTGAATTGCTTGTCCCGTCGAGCGCATGGCTGGTCGGTGAGGCCGCGCCCGCCAGTGCTCTTTCCCGGCCGTCGTCCTGCGTCATGGTCAACACGTACGACAACGGCTTTATCGTTCGTTTCTCAGGCAACGAGAGCGGTCTGGTCGCGATGGCTATCGATTTTCGCCAGAATGCCTTCGTGCGCGGCGACAATTATCCCGTGACGGTGGCCTTTCCGGATGGCGCTTTCACGCAGTTCGATGCTGCGGCGTACGATGCAGGCACGCTGGTTTTCGATTTGCGCAAGCATCCGGACTTTGTTCGCCTTGTTCAGGACGCCGATCGCATGGTCGTTACGCTGGGCCCTGTCTCCGCCGGACTGGGGCTTGCCGGTATCAGCGACGGGGTGCAGCGCGTCATCCGGTGCGCGGGGGGCAAGGAGGATGGCCAGCCGGAGGAGGGCGAATCGGAAGACGCGCCGTCCGCGCTGCCGGCGGTGGAGAGCGAGTCCGAGCCGGTTACCGTTACTGCCAGTATCGAGTGGGGACGCCCGGCAAAGCTAAAGGCAGCGCGTTCGGGGAAGGAGCGCTCCGAACGGGAACTTTCGACCGAGACTCCTGCCGCGCCTCCATCTCCGCCAATGGTCGAAGGCAGTGCTGCTCCGGAACTTCCTCCGGTTGGCATGGCGCCGGAGATTCCTCCTGTGCTTGCCGTTCCGCCTCTGGCTCCTCTGGATCAGGACCGGACATTCGGGTTTGGTTCGTCGACAAAGGCTCGTAGCGCCGTGGATTCTCTTGCGCCTCCTCCCGGTACGGTCGTTCCGGCCATTCCGTCGGAGCCCGCCGGTTCCCCGTCGATTCCGAAGCAGCTTTCACAGGCGGAGCCTGTTTCCGGGAAAGGCATCACGATCAAAGAGGAAACGGATTTGGCGAGCCTGCCTATTGTCTGGCACGCCCGTGACGGGGAGGAGCTGCGCACAGTTCTGGCGCAGTGGTCCGAAATTGCCGGATACGATTTCGTTTGGGAGGCAAGCCGCAGTGGTTCCGTCCAGGGCAACTTCCGCTTCGAGGGAAGCTATGAGGATGCTGTCGCCCAGTTGTTGAGCGAATCGGGCGCCGCCGCAGGAATTCGCGGTGAGATAGCCGGAGCCGATCCGGTTCAGGAAGCGATCGATATGCGCCCGCCGATTGCACCTGCGCCGCAGATCAATTCCGGCTGGCAGGCGATTCGCGGTACCGACCTGCGGACTGTGCTGCAGCTATGGGCGCGCGAGGCCGGGGTAGAACTCCTGTGGGATAGCCCCATTGATTTTCCTGTAAAAAATACGCTTAACGCACGCGGCAGTTTTGAATCGGCGTTGGAATCCGTTCTGGAGCAATATTCTGACGATCCGCTTCGTCCGGTTGGACGATTGCACAATCCGTCGGGATCGGGCAAAAAATTCCTTGTTATTGAGGCCTTCAAGCCATCCTGACGGCTGTCGCTGTGTATGAGGGCCTGTTTTGTAAAATCGGCTCTTTGCATTCCGTGGCTACAGGCTGTAATGTAGATCCCAACGATTCTTAAAGGTTTTTCAGGACATCCGGAGTTTTTGACATGAAAATGCGATCCTGGCTGATGACGGCGCTCCTCGGGGGAAGCGTTCTGGTTTCAACGGGCTCGTTTTCTGATGCTGGCGCGAGCAGCGGCGCTCTCAGGATGACGCCGCAGTCCAACTGGGCGCTTTCAAAGGTCGCCAACAGAGGGGGTGGCGGCGATTATTGCACAATGGCACGTCGCTTCTCCAACAACCTTATCCTGACCTTTGCGCGCAACAGCAATAGCGAGACGTCTCTGGCACTCGATTTTCAGCGCGATACGCTTCGTTCAGGAAAGTCTTATACGGTCATTCTTTCGGCGGGCGGCGTTTCGCGCGCTTATGACGTCAATCCGGTTTCATCCAAAGCCTTTGTAATTCGCACTGGTGCCGACGAGGACGTTTTTGACGCGGTTCGTCGTTCCGGGTTGCTCGACATCAATATTTCAGGGCAGGTTTATCGGTTCGTCATTGATGATATGGACGGAGGGGATGGGCAGCTTGGCGCTTGCGTGGCCTCGCTTGTCGAGCCTGCCGCCGGGGGCGCTTCAGCGGAAGCGTCGGGTGACAGTTTCGTTCCCATGCCCGGATCGCCTTATGAGGTGCAGGCTCCGACCGTTTCAAATCGTGAACTTGAAGCTATGCGAGCCGATCTGGGGCGGTTGCGCTCCGAAAACGAGCGTTTGTCCTCGGCTCTTGCTGCGTCCCGCCGGGACTACGAAAACCGGATGCAGGAAACGGACAGCAGTTCGGTGGTGAGCGAACTGCGGGAGAAGCTCAATCTTCTCGAGCGTGAGAACCAGGCGCTGCGCAAGAGCGTAAGCGTCAGCCAGGACGCCCAGATTTCGCTGGCGGACAGGGAAGAGGCCATCGAAACGCTTGAGGAGAGGATTGCCGGTCTTGAGAGCGAGAATTCCCGTTTGCGCAAGGGCATCGAATCTGCCCGGGTCCAGCAGGACGGCCTCGCGGATATTTCCGTGCTTCAGCGGGAGAAGGACGAACTCGTCAAAGCCAATGGCGATCTGCAGGCGAAGCTCGATCAGGCTGTCGAAAGCGGTCGCAAGGAACAGGTGGCCGCTATGGCCAGCCTTCAGGGGGCCATCAAGAAACTGGAGAGCGAAAACGCCAGCCTTCAAGAACAGCTGGAGGATACGCAAGCCCGCCTTGCCGGGGCGCAAGCCAGTCTTGGTGTGGAGCAAGGCAGCAAGCGCCTCGTAAGCGAGCTTGAGGCGCAGTTGAAGGTGATTTCGTCGCAAAAAATGGCGCTTGAGGGCGAGATCGCAGCGCTGCGGCGCGAAAGCCAGGACTTTTCTACCCTGCAGGCCGAAATGGCATCTGTGCAGAGCGAACTGTTAAAGGCGCAGGCCGAGAACACCCGCCTGCGAGGCGAACTCGGCAGCCTGAGTATGGCGCGAAGTCAGGATGAGGACGCGGCGGCCCGTCTTGGGCTGGAAGTAGCGCGTCTCGGTATGCGGGTGAAGGAACTGGAGGCGGAAAATAGCGACCTCTACAAATCGTTCGAAACAGCTCGAAATACCCCGAAGGCGGATCCTGCGCAGGCAGTCAGGATTGGCGCGCTTGAGGCGCAGGTTCAGACGCTTGAAGATCGCCTTGCTCTGGCAGAGAGCGAAAATGGCCGTCTGCAGGGCGAACTTCGGACTGTTCTTGCGGCCAGAGACGAGGCAAAGAGCGAGCAGGATACGCAAGGCGCAATGGTTGCCGGACTTCGTGCCGAGATCGACGGTTTGCGCCGGGAGAACGCAACATTGCAAAACGAACTGGCGAGTGCACGGGATAATAACAACTCCCGCGCCGGGGAGGAACTGGAGCGCCAGCAGGCGATAGTCGATGGGCTGCAGCGGCAGGTCACCGATCTCCAGGCGGAGAATATGACCCTTCAGGCTTCGCTCGAGCGGGTTCGCGCCGAGTATCAGGAAAAGATGACGACCGCAGCCACCAAACCCGCGGACAAGCTTCTGAAGATGGAGCTTGAGACCCTTGAGGCCAAGCTGGCGGCAGCCGAGCGTTCGAACAAGCGCCTTAATCAGGAGCTTGAAGCCGCTACCCGCGGCGTCACTGATCCGGGGCAGGCGATCGCGTCGGACAACTGGAATCTTGAAATTGCAACTCGCCGGTTTAGCGAAGCCGAATCCGAGATTAGACGTCTGGGCGCGCTTCTCGACAAGGAGCGCAGCCAGTGCTCGGCGGAAATTTTTGAGCTTGAGGCCAAGCTGTTTGACCCGATCGTGACTGATCAGGCGCAGATCGAACGTTTGAAATCGCTGCAAAGCGATCTGGAGATGGCTCAATCCGGGCATCAGACTTGTTCCCAGCGCGTGGCCCAGCTTGAGAAAAAAGTGAGCGAAGGTCAGTCCCGTCTGGCGGAGGTCCAGGCTCGCGCGCCTGTTCCCGCGCCGGTTTCCACTCCCGATCCAGTCTCCTTGCCGCTTCCGCTCGCGTCTTCCATGCCGGACGAGGATATCGCCTCCGCCCTGAACGCGATTGCAACGGGGGCGGGGGATGTCGAGGTCGATACGCGTGCGGTGGTCAAGTCTGCGCCTCTCAAGCCGGTATCTGCCTCTCCCCTTCCGGAGACGGTCGTTCGGGAGACGGCGTCAGTGGTTTCGGGCGGAGGTGTTCCGTTCATGTCGCTCGATGAGATGGGCGGATTATTGCGTTCGGCGGGCGTCAGGCCGGTTTCCGGTTCGCTCGAGACGCTTGATTCGGTGTCGGGACCCGGCTTCCTCGCATTCAGATGGGACACAGGCGAGGTCTACGGAACGGCGGAGCAGCACGTTATGGACAATGCGGGGCAACATGACAGCTATGTCGCTCGTTATCTCGATCAGGCCAAGTCTCGCTGCCCCGGCGATTTCGCTGCAATTCCCGCGCAGCGCCAGACGGATGGCGGTATGACGATTTCTGCTTACGAGATCGCTTGTGTCGGGGACGACGTCGACTCGTCCGCTTCGATCGTCTTTTTTGCGAACGGCAACCTGTTTACGATCATTGCCCACGAAACTGGAACCGAGCAGATGGATGTTGCGATGGACGTGCGGGACAGCATCCTCGAGCAGGTTTCCGGATCCATGTCAGCTTTCCGCGAAGGGCTGTAGTCACTATCAACAGAATCTCTGGAAATAGTCGGCGGTGATGTCCGCTATTTCATTACGGGAAGACCGAGCGAATTGCGCTTTGGTTTCCGCCGTTCGAGGCGTTACTATTGATCAGCAGACAGGGGCGGACGGGAAGGTCTTAATGCGCGGAAAAGACAACGTAATTCTTGAGCGGCGTTTTATCTCGAGAGGTTCGACGATTATACGTCAGGGCGACGACGGAACGGCGGCTTATCTCATCCAGTCCGGCTCGGTGCGGGTGTTCACGTCCGACGAACAGGGCCGCGAAGTGGATCTGGCGAAGCTTGGTGCAGGTCAGATTTTCGGGGAGATGGCGCTGGTGTTCGACGCGCCGCGGACGGCCAACGTCCAGGCGATCGGGGATTGTAACCTCGTCGTGATCACGCGCGAAACGTTTCGTCAGAAACTCGTAAAAAGCGACCCGACCGTTCGTGCCATCGTCGAGATGCTCGCACGCCGTATTATCGACACAAACAATACGATAATAAACAGGAAAAAAACCGTCGAAGAGCTGGTCGAAACAACCGGTTCGGTTTATCAGAATGTCTTGCAGGCATTGCCGCGTCACCAGAAACGGACATTCGAAAACGCGGTTCAGCCAAAGCTGCAGGAATTTCTGACGGCGGTGCGTCAGTTCGGCGAGCGTTTCCGGGATGAAGGCTAGGCCCTGCGGCCGCGGCCCTGTTCGCGCGCCCAATGAGCGATATATTAGTCCAACCATTTGACTGACCTGAAAGAGTAAGGCCTTGAAACGTATTGCGATCCTTCTTCTTGTACTTGTGCTCGTCGTCCTTGCCGGTGTCCTGGTCGCGCCGGGTTTTGTTGACTGGAGCAAATACCGCCAGCAGATTGAAACCCAGGTCGAGGCGGCCACAGGCCACAGTTTGACGATTGGCGGCAAGATCAGCCTTGCTCTCCTGCCCGCGCCGCGTCTTTACGTCGAGGACGTAACGCTCGTTCCTGCGGAAAGCAAAGAGCCGCTTCTCCATCTCGCTCGCGCCGACGTAAACGTGTCGGTTCGCAAGCTTATGCAGGGCGAAGTCATCGTTGAGCGCGTCACTCTCATCGAACCGCGCGTCCATATTCGTATCGATGACAAGGGGCGGCCGAACTGGATGTCGTCCGAAATCGAGGCAATAATGGCCGGCCGCGCCGAAAACGGTGCGGGAGACGCCGCGGACGACGGGTTCCTCAAATCCGTGTCTCTCGAAAGTGTACGGATCGAGGATGGCTCCTTTACGTATGAAGATGTGGCGGCGGGCAGCGCGCATCGTGTCTCGGAAGTCGATCTTGCGCTTAAGGCGGACGACCTGCTCGGGCCGTACAAGGCAAAAGGTTCGCTTGTTTACGACGACCATGCGCTTGAGTTCGACGGTGCGGTCGGGCGGCTCGACAATCTGGAATCGATCCCGGTCCAGCTCGATGCAGCTCTTCCGGCGCGTGAACTCGGTCTGGCGTATCGGGGGATTGTGGCTCTCGGAGATTCGCCGGAGATTCAGGGAGATGTCTCTCTCACGGCCCGGAAGCTCTCCGTTCTGGCTCCGTCGCTTCCGCTTGCAAGGTCGGCGTTGCAGCAAGGCGCGTCAATCAAGGGAATGCTGACCGCCAGTCGCGAGAAGGTCGCGTTGAAGACTGCGCGCATTGCGGCCGGTGAAACAATCCTGAATGGTTCGGTCGACGTGTCGGGGCTTGCAAAGCCGCCCTATGCACTGGTCGTCGTTCTGGGATCCGAGCGGGCTCTCAATCTTGATTCGTGGTTCCCGGCTCCGCTGCCGAAAAGCACTTCCGGAGACAAGCCGTCAAAGAAGGGAGCGCCAAGGGCCTTTCTTCCGGCCTCTGTTGCGCTGCCCGTTCCGTTCGATGCGACCGTGAAGATTTCGGCGCCGGAAGTCACGTGGATCGGCAAGACCTTCCGAAACGTGCAGCTTGAAGGAGAGAAGGACGGAAGCGCGTTCCGTCTCGGGATCGACGCGTCGGAAGGGCCGGGAAACGCATCGGTCGACGGGACGGCAAAGCTGGTGTTCGAATCCCGCTCCGATGTCGAGGGCGGCGGAGTCGTTCTGTCGGATCCGTCGCTCGCGATCGACGCCCGTCTGATCTCGGGGAACGTCGCCAATCTTCTTACACCGTTTTTGCCCGCGGAACTCTCCCAAATGGCCGCCCTGCGTTTGTTTGACGCCGTCGATGCGGATATCAACGCGAAGGTCGAGCCGTCGCGCATCGTTCTTTCCGACACGGTTGTGAAGCTCGACCAGACGACATTCGGGCTGGCCGGGAGTTTCGTGCCGGGCGCTTCCGGGAAACGGGACAGTGTTACGGCTCAGGCGGTCGCGGATATACTCGATGTCGACAAGATCGTGAACCGGCTGGGGCAAAACGGTCGTCCTGCGGCTACGGCGGCGCCCTCGAAGGTCGATGTCAGCGGCATGGTAAAAAAGCTGTCTTTGCCGTTCGATCTCACGCTTGACGCGGGTGCGCAAAAGGTTCTGTACAAGAATATGCCCATTGGCGACGTGCGTCTGAAGGGCCGTCTCGCGGGGAGCGATCTTGCGCTTGAAACCGCAGCGATCGGTGATTTCTTTGGCGGACGGTTCAATGCGAGCGGCGTTATCGGCAACACGCAAACGCTGCAGGACATCGATCTGACGGTGGCGGGACAGGCGCGTGATCTTGAGGCCGTTCTTGCCGCGCTCGCGATCGACGCCAGTGCGCTGCCGCGTCCGTTCGGTGCGCTCGCGTTTCAGGCGGATGTCGTCGGGAACGATCAGGCGCTTGGTTTCAAGGCGAATGTCAAGGCCCTCAAAGGGGAAGTCGATGCAGCCGGTCAGTTGACGGATGTTCTGACCGCGCCGAAGATCAATAATCTGACCGCCTCCGTCAACAATCCGAACTTTGTCGAGGCCGTGCGGATTTTCAACGCCCGTTTCAAGGGCGGTCCGGGTCTGGAAAAGCCGCTCGATTTCTACGCGAAGATCGAGCGTTCGGACAAGCTGTATACGCTCAGCGAAATGAAAGCGAATATCGGTCCGATGCCGGTCGTCGGCGATATTGCGATGAATACGGCGGCGCTGCGTCCCGTTATCGCCGGGAACCTGCGCTTCGGCACCGTTCCGCTGGGCAGCTTTGTCGGGGAGCGTTCGAGAAACACGGTTCCGGCGGCCGATGGCGGGGCGGACGTGCGCTGGTCGCGCAACGCGATCAACACCGACTGGATGCATGCCGTCGATCTCGATCTCAAGCTTGAAGCGAAAGCCGTGAGTTACGATCGCTGGTCCTTCGTCGCGCCGCGCGGGTCGATCAAACTCGCCAATGGTGTCCTGACCGTTCCGGATCTCGAGTCCGGCCTGTTCGGCGGCGGTGTCAAGGGCAGCGTTCAGGTGAAGTCGACGAAGGACCCGCGCGAACCCGTCTCCTTTGCATCGACGCTGGACCTGACGCAGGTAGCGGTCGAGTCGCTTGCGCACGCCCTGACAGGCGCCGGGGTCATCAGTTCGCAAGGGGCCGCGGATGTGAAAGCGGAACTCAAGGCAAGCGGCATCAGCCCGGCGGCGATGATCGTCGATCTGTCGGGCGGGGGCATGGTGCATACGGGCGAGTTCGTTCTCAAGGGCGTCGATCTTCCGCGGTTCGCAAGGGCTCTTTCGGATGAGACCAAACCGGGTGATACCGTCACCGGTCTGTGGAAGGGCGCGACGCGCGGAGGACAGACACAGTTCAATGCCGTCGACGGAACGTTCACGGTGCGGCAGGGCGTGGTCAATATCGACCCGCTGGTTCTCGACGGGCCGGAGGTCGTGGTTCATTCGAAGGGCAATGTCAACCTTCCCCGCTGGACGATCCTGCTGAACAACGAAATATCGTTCAAGGCGCAGGGCGACGTGCCGCCGGACGTGCCGCCTTTCCAGGTGACGATCGAGGGGCCGCTCGACAATCCCGGTAATACGTTCGGCAAAGGTCTGCTGGAGGATTACCTGCAACGCAAGCTCAGCCGCAAGGCGCAGGAACTGATTGGCGAAAAGGTTGGAAAAGAACTCGGCGGCGAGTTCGGCGAGGCTCTTGGCAAGGCGCTGGGCGGAGCTGGCGGCAGAACGGCCCCGCCGCAACAGCCTCCTGCAAACGATAACGGGCAGGAATCAGGGACGCAGCAGCAACAGCAACCGGACGTGCCGCCGGAGGTCCAGTTGTTTCAGGGGATCCTGAACGAGCTGGCGCGGTAGGAGAACGGGGACGGAGTAAAAAGGGGGCTTTTTACTCCGTCCCAGAGCGGTACCATTCCAGGACGTAAATCCGGAGCGCGCTTGAAAGGTTCCCCTCGCGCGTTTCGTCGATTTCTTCGACAAGGCGGCTGACGGGCAGGCCGCGCGCTTTTGCGATTTCCTGTATCGCGTCCCAGAAAGGCTGCTCCAGTGAAACGCTTGTCGCATGCCCCGCTATGGTGATGGAGCGTTTTTTCATGAGGATTCGCCGCTGCTCAAGGCATGGAGAACGTCCATGCATTCGGCGGCTTTCTCTGTCGGTACAAACAGATGATCGTGGTAATACGCCGAAAACGGATTGACGCTTATGCCGCGTTTTGCCAGTGCGTCTGTGATGCGGGCGAGGAAACCGACGGCTTCGAGGCTCGAGTGAATGTGCAGGGTGATTTTTCGGCAGGGGTATGTAAAGGGAATACCGGCACGCTCGGCTTCCGGTTTCGTGATAATGAAGGCCGGTCCTTCCTCTTCTTCAAAGCGGCTCAGGGGGGGGATGTTTGCCGCAATCAGTTCCCGCTCGACATCGGTGCAAAAGACGTAAGTATCGTCGTCCATCGCAGGCGTCATGTCTTTGAGGAGTCGGTCCAGATTTGTTTCGCCGGTCATTGTTTGAGCCCGGTCATCTCTTCCGGCCGGATCCACGCGTCGAATTGCGTTTCCGTCAACAGCCCGAGCGCGAGCCCCGCCTCTTTCAGGGTCGTGCCATCAGCGTGGGCCTTTTTGGCGATTTTCGCGGCGTTGTCATACCCGATATGCGGGTTGAGCGCCGTGACGAGCATCAGGCTTTCATGGAGCAGTTTTTCGATTCGCTCGCGGTTCGGTTCGATGCCGGTGACGCACCGTTCGGTGAAGCTTGCGCAGGCGTCTGACAAAAGCCGGAGAGACTGTAGTACGTTATAGATGATCACCGGCTTGAAGACGTTCAGTTCGAAATGGCCCTGACTGCCGGCGACGGTGACGGTCGTATGATTGCCCATCACTTGCGCGCAAACCATGGTGAGCGCCTCGCATTGCGTCGGGTTAACCTTGCCCGGCATGATCGAGGACCCCGGTTCGTTGGCGGGCAGGTTGATTTCTCCGATGCCGCAGCGCGGCCCCGAGCCGAGAAGGCGGATGTCGCTCGCGATCTTCATCAGGGACACCGCAAGGACGTTGAGCGTGCCCGAGAGTTCGACAAGCGCGTCGTGCGCCGCGAGTGCCTCAAATTTGTTCGGCGCGGTGAAGAAGGGCAGGCCGGTGATGTCCGCGACCCGCCCGGCGAAAAGTTCGGCGAACCCAGCCTTCGCATTGATCCCCGTGCCGACGGCGGTCCCGCCCTGCGCCAGCATGCACAGGCGCGGCAGGCATCCCTTGACCCGGTCGATGCCGAAGGCGACCTGCTGCGCATAGCCGGAAAATTCCTGCCCCAGTGTCAGGGGTGTCGCGTCCTGCAAATGGGTCCTGCCGATTTTGACAATGTCGGCGAAATCGCTTGCCTTCGCGGCGAGGGCGTTATGCAGGCCTTCCAGCGCCGGGACAAGCTCGTGATGAATCTCTTCCACCGCCGAAATATGCATGACGGTCGGGAAGGTATCGTTCGAGGACTGTCCCATATTGACGTGATCGTTCGGATGCACAGGGCTTTTTCCGCCGCGTGTGCCGGTCAGGATTTCGTTGGCGCGGCCCGCAATGACTTCGTTCGCGTTCATATTGGTCTGTGTGCCGGAGCCTGTCTGCCAGATGACGAGGGGGAACTCGTCGGCGAGGGTACCGTCGAGAATTTCGTCCGCGGCCGCGATGATGGCGCTGCCGGGCTTTCGGTCGAGTGCTCCCAGTTCGATATTCGCCTGGGCGGCGGCTTTCTTCTGTACGCCGAGGGCCCGAGTGAGGGCGCGAGGCATTTTCTCGTCGCCGATCGGAAAATTCTGAAGCGAGCGTTGCGTCTGCGCGCCCCAGTAGCTCTCAGCCGGAACGTCGACGTTCCCCAGAGAATCGGATTCAATTCGTGTCTCGCTCATGGTTTGGTCCGTTGATTGCGGTACTCCTTTTTCTAAACCATGCTCGTCGACAAATAAACAGGCAATGCGGCGACCGGCATGGCTGCCGCTTCTGCTTCTCGCATCAGGCCGCGAGAAGCTCCGGAGCGGGAGCGGCGGGCCGCTGTTTGTGAGCGTTGTATTCTTTCAGGACTTTCGAAAATTGCAGTGCCCAGGGTTCGCGTGCGCGGTGAGCCTCTACGATCAGGTCCGCGTGGCGTTTGCGGGTTTCCTCATCGAAAGAGGGTAGCCGTGAGATCAAATTGAACGCCGTTTCGCGACGACCATCGTTAAAAGCGGACAGGATGATATCTGTTTCCTGCGGGGGCGCGATTCTGTTGTATTTCTGGGTGGGTCTGTAAACGGCTTGAGCCTCCTTCAAGTCCGGGTGGCCGTTGAATTCATCAAAAAGCGTCGCAGCAGTACGGACACTTTGATGATGGACCGCGTCCGCTTTGACTGACGGATCTGTGGCGAGGCACGAGAGTTGCCTTCGAGCTTGATGTCGCGACGTCGTGAAATCGTCATGCGCCGCGTTCGAGCCGGGATCGTTCAGAAAATCGACGGCTGCGCGTGTGGAGTCGAAAATGGCGGTCCATGCCTGCTTAAGCGGCTCCCTGGCCTCCCTCCATGGTGAAATGTGGGCGAATAGCCTTGATGCCAGGGCGTGGAGAGGTTCTCTCGTCTCGATAGTCGTTTCCACGTGGGACATGGCGGCCTCCTGTTGGTTATCCGGTTTTTATGTACGTATCCTATAAGGTGGATTATGTCAAGTGTTTTGGGGGCTTCCTTCTTCCGCAACACTTGACCATATGGATTTTTGGACATAATTACTAAACCCGTGAGCAATGATACGGAACTTTTGAATCCACAGGTCCACGCAATCTGGGTCGCCGACCAAGGCGGTCTCTGGGGGCTTGAAATGGGCGGGCATTGCTTCTCCGCCGTTCGCCGGGAATGGTTTAGCGCCATTTCCCTCAGTTCCCTCGATCGGTCCCGGCGCGTCACGGTCCTCGGCAATGCCACGACGCTTGCGGCACTCATCGGCTCTCTTGAGGAAAAGTCAGCCGATCCGGCGACCATTTCTCTTTACGGCGGGTCGTTGTTCGGGGAATTCAACAAGGCGGCGTTTAAGCGGACACTTAAGGACGTGAAAAAGTTCGACCGCCTCTTTCCCGACGGACGAATACCGGAAAATTCCCCCGAACGCAGAAAGCTTGCGACGGGAGACATCGCCGCGCGACTTGATCGGTTGACCGGACCGGGCGGTCTTGATCTCTGACATCAGGAATTGCCGGTCAGTCTCCGAACGGCGGCGTTGAAGTCCGGTTGTTCTTCATTTTTCGCTTTCAGAACGGTGATGTGCCCCATCTTGCGTCCCTCGCGGACTTCGCCCTTGCCGTAGTCGTGGACGCAGGCGTTTTTGATCTCGAGGAACTTCGACGTTTGCTTGATGTCCTCGCCGATCAGGTTGACCATGACGGCATCCGAATGCCGTGCCGGATAACCGACATTGAGCCCGCACACCGTCCGGACATGGTTTTCGAACTGCGAGCAGGCGCAGGCGTCTATGGTCCAGTGGCCTGAGTTGTGGGTACGCGGGGCGATCTCGTTGGCGAGAACGCGGACGTCTTTTGTAAGGAACATCTCGAGCGCCATCACTCCGATGAGGTCGACCGCCGAGGCGAGATGTTCGGTCATTTCGCGTGCCTTCGCCGCGAGATGCTCCGGGATCGGGGCGGGAACCGTCGCGCGGAAGAGAATGTGGTTGCGGTGCTCGTTCAGGGACGGGCCGTAGACGGCGGTTTGCGCAAGCTTGTCGCGCGCGATGATCATTGAGATTTCACACTCGAAATCGACGACTTCCTCGGCAATCGCATCGTCGGTGTTTAGTGCGGCCCAGGCTTCGTAAATATCGTCGCCGAGCCGGAAGAAGACCTGTCCCTTGCCGTCATAGCCGAAACGCGAGGTCTTGAGGATGCACTGGCTTGCGCCCCAGCTCTGCAGGACGCCATGGATGTCGTCCGGGTGCTTGAGTTGCGCCCATTGGGCGGTCGGGATTCCGATATCATTTAAAAATTTCTTCTCCCGCGCCCGGTGCTGGGATATTTCGAGCAGGTTGTCGTCAGGGTACACGGGCACAAGCTTTTGCAGCGTACGGACGGATTCGACCGGAATATTCTCGAACTCATAGGAGATAACGTCGACTCCGGCGGCGAATTTCCGCAGCGCCTTCTTGTCGTCATAGGGCGCGACGATGGTTCTTGCCGCGACCTTGCTGGCCGGGCTGTTTTCTTCCGGGGTAAAGATGTGAACCTCGATGCCGAGGCGGGCGGCCGCAAGCGCGCTCATGCGCCCGAGCTGTCCGCCGCCGAGTATGCCAAGCGTCCTTGTCATGGGGACCTAGTCCTGCGGTTCTTCCAAAACGCTTTCGGTCTGGCGCAGACGGAACATGTCAAGCCGGGCCGTGAGCGTCGGGTCGTTGAGGGCAATGATCGAGGCAGCCAGAATGCCGGCGTTTTTTGCGCCGGACTTTCCGATGGCCAGTGTGCCGACAGGAACGCCGCCGGGCATCTGGACGATGGACAAAAGGCTGTCCATGCCGTCGAGCGCCTTGCTTTCGACCGGGACGCCGAGCACGGGCAGGGATGTCAGTGCTGCCGTCATGCCAGGCAGGTGAGCTGCGCCTCCGGCTCCGGCGATAATGACCTTGATTCCACGTTCTCTG
This sequence comes from Alphaproteobacteria bacterium, assembly GCA_009929775.1. Classification (GTDB taxonomy): domain Bacteria; phylum Pseudomonadota; class Alphaproteobacteria; order Micavibrionales; family Micavibrionaceae; genus RZZS01. Next base: position 18,261 of record RZZS01000005.1, on the reverse strand, counting down.
GCGGTGCGGGCATAGTGGTACAACCGGTCCGGGGTTCTGTGGGCGGAAATGATCTTCGATTCGTTCGGTACGTCCAGTTCGTCGAGAACAGCCGCCGCCGCGCTCATTGTTTCCCAGTCCGATTGACTGCCCATGATGACGCCGACGAGAGGCGAGGAATGTTGGTCCGCCATGATTACCAATGTTGTTGAATGATGAACGCGCTACTTAAGCACGAAACGACCGGATCAGGCAATGATATCGGGCAGCAACTCGCTGCGGATTTTCTCTATATGATCCTTGAGCATCAGTTTGCGTTTTTTCAGGCGTTGCATTTGCAGGAAATCAACCGGCTGGCCGCTTTCAAGCAGCCGGTCGATCGTGTGATCGAGATCACGATGCTCGAGCTCCAGCTCGGCAAGTTTTTCACGCAGTTGCTCTTCGTCGTCCATATAACGTAATTTGCAAGCGGATTGAATTTCTTTGGGCTAATCGTAACAGATTTTTGCTCGTTTCACATTAAGAAAATTCGGCGGGACAGTTGTCTGCTCCGGGATCGTGAATCCGCACGGGGTTTGGTACAAAATGTCCCACGCTCTGGAAAGAGAATTGTTTCGGGTGGACACGTGTTTGTGGACGGAGTAAAAACCGGACTGATGGGTCGTCACAATTCTTACAAATTATCGGAGCTCAAATGACTAAGAAAATTGGTGTTCTAACGAGTGGTGGAGACTGCGCCGGTTTGAACGCAGCCATTCGCGCTGTTGTGCATGCCGCGAACGAACGGGGATGGGAAACGGTCGGTCTTTTGAACGGAACGGCTTGCCTGTTTGATGATCCTCCGCGCGTTAAAAAACTGACCCCGAAGGACTTCGACGGTTCCGTCCTGCGTATGGGTGGCACCATTCTGGGAACGACTAACAAGGGCAATCCGTTTGAATTCCCAATGGCGGACGGTACTAAGAAGGATCGCTCCGACGAAATCGTTGCGGGCTTCCACAAGCTGGGGCTTGATGCGGTCGTTGTGATCGGAGGCGACGGCAGTTTCGCTATCGTCGGCGCGCTTTGCCGCAAGGCCGGGATCAAAATGATCGGTATTCCGAAGACCATCGACAATGACCTCGGAATCACTGAAACGTCCATTGGCCACGACACGTCCGTGATGGTCGCGACCGAAGCGCTTGATCGTCTGCAGCCGACGGCCGCCAGTCATGACCGCATCATGGTCGTCGAGGTCATGGGCCGGGACGCAGGCCACATAGCTCTTTCGGCGGGGATCGCTGGGGGGGCCGACGTTATCCTGATCCCGGAAATTCCTTACAAGATCGATTGCATCGCGCGGAAGATCAAGGAAGTAAAAGATTCAGGCCGCAACTTTGCGCTCGTCGTGGTCTCCGAAGCGGTCAAGACTGAGGACGGCAACAAGTTCGAGATGGTCTATCACGGTGGTGAAAAGCGCTATGGCGGGATCGGCCACTATATCGGCTCGAAAATCGCCGATGCTACGGGTTCGGAAACCCGCGTGACCATCCTCGGACACGTTCAGCGCGGTGGAAGCCCGACCTATTCCGACCGTCTTCTCGCTTCGGCGCTTGGAACAAAAGCGGTGGACCTGATTGCGGAAGGCAAGTACGATAGGATGGTTGCGTGGCAGCATCGTCAGGTGATCGACGTTCCGATCGAGGATGCCATAGCCGCGTACCAACAGGTCGAACTCGACAGCGCTTACGTGCGAACCGCGCGGGCGCTCGGCATTTGTCTCGGAGACGAATAACATATGCTTTACATACAGCAGTCACTCGGTCCGGATGAGGAACTCGTCCATGTTGGCCACTTCCACTGGATGTATACCATCGGCGCGTTCCTGAATATTCTCTGGGGCCTTGGCCTTTGCATCTTTGTCCTGGTGGCTTCTGTGCTGGTTGAAACGAGATTAGGGGTGCCCCTCAGTCCGGGGGGCATTCCGAAAGACGCAGGGTGGCTCGACCTTGTTCGCGGTCTTCATCCGGGTATAAAAATCCTATCCTTCTTCCTTTTTGTGATGGGGCTCATGCGCTTTGCGTCGATGATGATTCAAAAAGTCACGACGGAAATTGCGATCACCAATACCCGCCTCGTCTACAAGCGCGGTCTGGTCGCCCGTTATGTCGGCGAGATGAGCATCGACCGGATCGAGGGTGTTAACGTTCTGCAGGGAGTTCTCGGCCGTATTCTCAATTACGGGCGCGTCATGGTACGCGGGATGGGGGTTGGCGAAGTCGTTCTGCCGCCGATCGAGGACCCGGTCGCTTTTCGCAAGGCTATCGACAAGGCGCGGTCGATATGAGCGATCCTTCGAAGGAAAATCCTCGGAAGGCGGCGCGCTCGGGCCGTGGGATCAAGCTCTCTCCCGGCCATAAGGATGTCGAAAACGTCCTTCTTCCCGACGAGGCGGTTCTTCTCGAGGGAGGAATTCACTGGGGAATATACTGGAAGGCGGTGGCGGTGGCTCTTGTCGCGTTGCTGCTCTATATCTTCATCCCCGGCGGTTATAACCTCGCGGTGCTTTTCGGTGCGGTCGCCGTCGTCATGGCGCTCATCGCCTGGCTTACGAAATACTATCTCGCGCTCATAATGACGGACCGCAGGGTCCTGGCCCGATGGGGTATTCTCAATCTCGACTATGTCGATATGCGATATTCCCAGATCGAAAGCGCCGAAACCTTCCGTCCCCTGATGGGTCGTATCCTCGGCTATGGCAGCGTCATCGTCGCGGGGACTGGACAGCGAAAAGTGATCATCCCCTATGTCGGCAACGCGGGAGCGTTTCGCCTCGCTCTTAACGAGATCCTGCTCAAGCGTGAGCGGAAGGCTGACTAAGGCGTTTGGCGAATTTGTTTCTTCCAGTATTCCCGGACCCTTGAGGAATCTTGTCTCCCGTTCTATTCCTTGACCCGGGAGCTGCTGTGTTGTTCATTGTTTCTCTACGCAACGAGGAGAAAAACCGTCATGTTCGACAAAAATAAAGCGCACCCTGATGGATGGAACAAGGACAGGCTCGTCAGCCGTCACGTCACGGTTGGTCCGGACGCCGCGCCGCGACGCTCGATGATGCGGGCGATGGGGCTGACGGACGAGGACCTCGCGCAGCCGCTTGTTGGCGTGGCAACATGCTGGAACGAGGCGGCGCCCTGCAATATCGCTCTTTCGCGGCAGGCGAAGTCCGTCAAAAAGGGCGTGACCGAATTCGAAGGTACGCCACGCGAATTCACGACCATCACAGTCACGGACGGGATCGCGATGGGGCATGAGGGTATGCGTTCTTCCCTCGTTTCGCGCGACGCGATTGCCGATACGGTCGAACTGACGATGCGTGGCCATTGTTACGACGCCATCGTTGGTCTGGCCGGTTGTGACAAGTCGCTGCCGGGCATGATGATGGCGATGATCCGGCTCAACGTTCCGGGCGTGTTTATGTATGGCGGCTCGATCCTGCCCGGTAAGTTTCGCGGGCAGGACGTGACCATTATCGATGTGTTTGAGGGCGTCGGAAAACATGCGACCGGCGAGTTTAGCGACGACGATCTCAAGGAAATGGAGTGCTGCGCCTGCCAGGGCGCGGGGGCGTGCGGTGGGCAGTTCACCGCCAACACGATGGCCTGCGTTTCGGAAGCGATCGGCTTGGCGCTTCCCGGTTCAGCCGGTGCACCTGCGCCGTATGAGACGCGCGACGAATATGCGTATCACTCGGGCCGAGCCGTCATGCAACTCATCAAAAACGGCGGACCGCGTCCGCGCGATATCGTGACCCGCAAGGCTCTTGAGAATGCGGCTGCGATTGTCGCGGCGACGGGCGGTTCGACGAATGCGGCGCTGCACCTTCCGGCGATGGCGCATGAAGCGGGGATAGAATTCACGCTGTCTGATGTCGCCGAAATCTTCAAGCGTACGCCTTATATTGCTGACATGAAGCCGGGTGGCAAATATGTCGCCAAGGACCTGTTTGATGTTGGCGGCGTCTCTGTGGTTTTGAAGGAACTGCTGAAGGGCGGTCACATCCATGGCGATTGCATTACCGTAACCGGCAAGACGATTGCCGAAAATCTTGAAAGCGTGACGTTCCCCGAAAATCAGGATGTTGTCTATCCGATCTCGATGCCGATCCGACCGACTGGAGGCGTTGTCGGTTTGAAGGGTAATCTGGCCGAAGAAGGGGCGATTGTGAAAATCGCGGGGCTCAAATCGCTCGTCTTCGAAGGGCCGGCGCGCTGCTTCGATTCCGAGGAGGAATGTTTCGCAGCGGTACAAAAGCGTCTGTATAAGGACGGCGACGTGCTGGTCATTCGCTACGAGGGACCCAAAGGCGGGCCTGGCATGCGCGAGATGCTTTCGACCACCGGTGCGCTTTATGGGCAAGGTGCGGGCGAGAAGGTCGCGCTGATCACCGACGGGCGTTTTTCAGGCGGCACGCGTGGTTTTTGCATCGGTCATGTCGGGCCGGAAGCCGCGGTCGGAGGGGTTATCGCGCTGCTTGAGGATGGTGATATCATCCGCATCGACGCCGAAAATGGTACGATTGACGTCAAGCTTTCGGACGAGGAACTTGCATCGCGTCGCAGGAAGTGGACGCCGAAGGGCCATAACTACAACGCCGGGGCGCTGTGGAAATACGCGCAGCTCGTCGGTCCGGCTTTCCGGGGTGCGGTAACGCATCCGGGCGCGAAGGCCGAGACGCACGTTTTCGTGGATTTGTAGAAGAGAATTCCGCGACAGAGTTTCAATGGCGGGGGCGCCGGTTCCCGCCATTTTTCATGCCGGTGAGGTCTCTCGCGTGCCGAAAGCGCGAGCGCATGTCCAGATAGACGAAACCGGTTAACGCCATGGCGGCGAGAACGACAGTCCTCCCGGTCGCGTCGTCAAATCCAAGGACGTAATAGAGTCCGCCGGTGGCAAGTCCGCAAACAATTAGCAGTGTCATGCTGACCCTCGCCTGCGACCGAAGCTTCGCGGCGCGCACTTCCGGGCGTATCGGGTCGGAGAGTCGTCGGTTCATGACTGCATTTTATCAGCTCAACGCCCGGGTGCCAGAAGAAAATGCTGCGCTCATGTAGTGGTCAGACCGGTTCGGGGTGCGACGGCTGTGGTTCCGCCACAAGTGCTGCTGGTTCACGGGAGATTTTACCGGTAAGGAGCACCTGTGGGAAGTTTCTGAAAACCTCATCAAGGTGCAGGACGGTTTCGCCGTGATGATTCTCAGTCACCGTGTATGTTTTCCCATCCATGCGGTTCAGCAGTTCGGTTCCGACCGGAAGGTCGACGGGAATTTCCGCTACGGCGGGCGGTTGCTCACCATTGGCCTTGCTGTTAAAAAGCTGCGTGATGCCGAGCGTGCCCCGGTCAACCAGCGTAGCCTTCTCGCCGAGCAGGCGCGGGGAAACGGTTATGGCGACATCATCCCCATTTTTTCGCGTAAAGGCGACAAAGTCGTCCTTGTAGTCATCGGAAGGCGTAAGAGGTTCGTAGGTTCCTTTTATAAACAGGTCAGAATTCTCCCTGCGCGCCTGCATAGATCTCCATAGTACATAAAGGGTCGTCAGGCCCGCCATATGCGGAGTGCCGTCGGCGTCCGGTTGTCTGTGGAGCGTGCTTAACTCGGGAGGATTGGATTCCCACTCCATGATTTGCGCTGTCATGCGTTCGTAGACTTCCGGACCGACGCGCCGTCTGTTATCCGGGTCGACGAGAGACTGCGCAAACCCCGCCAGCCATTCCCCCTGATAGATGTCCGGGATGCCGGGTGACGTAATCTTCAAAAGCGTTTGCCCGGCATGGTTAAGCATGGCGTTTTGAAGCAGGTCGCTTTGCAAGGCGATCATTTCAGCCGGAATGGTGTTTCCTTCGTCTCTGGAAAACAGGGTGTCGACGAAGGTTTTGCAGGTATCTTCGTACCGAGCGACAGGGTCAGTCCATGACGTATGAAGATGCGCCTCGCGAGTTGCCTTTTGCATGTAGGCTTTCACGCGGTCCACCGCCGGCTCGATATCCGGATGGTCCGGGCGGTCCACGTGAACCGGAATTGCGCCAAGCAGAACCTGATAGATGCGCATTTCGTCCTGCGGCGACGGCATGTCACCGCCTATTTCCCTGATGCGTTCCGCCATGTGGTCGTGCCATTCGTTGACAGACCGGATCCAGCGGGCGGGGTCGTTTGTCACCCCGCTGATCAGAAGACGGGTGAGCGGTCCCAGCTTCGTGTCGTGCGTCTGGGTCGTTGTCATGGTTTCCGGCCAATGCGACTGGATGTGCGCGTTGTGCGCATGGAAATCGGCGATATCCGCGCCAAAGACGCCGGGGTTTCCGCCAACCTCGTTGAGTGAGATCAGCCGCGAATACCAGTAAAACGCAGTGTCTTCGACGCTCTTGGCCATAACCGGACCGGAGGCCTGATTGGCGCGTCTGTTGAAGTGATTGATTTTTTCGTCCAGAAGTTGCCGGGCAGCGGCCTGTTCGTCGGGTTTCCCATTCGCCTGTTCGGCGCGGAAGGCACCCGGCAGGGCCGGATCGATTTGGTGTTTGTGGTTACCGGCGAGACGGTTTTCGAGGTCTTCGTTCCGGAGGAGAAGGCTCCTTATGAACTGAACAACTTCCTTTTCGGCTTGTGGATCTTGCGCGGCTTTATCGCAAGCGGCCTCGATGATTTCGGCGTCCTGCGGGGCAGGCCCATCGTCGGTGGAGTAGGCCCGGTAAACGCTCATATTTTTAAAAATGCAGGCAACGGCGTTTGTCAGGAGCGTTTCTTCAAAATCATAACCCAGCATCTCCGATATTTCGGCAGCGTGCTCTCCCAGATAACTGATCTCGCTGTGCAGCTTTTCGCGCATGACCATGTCTTTGGCCTGAAGTTCGAGCGCATGGTAATCGCCGTCATTCGTCCACTGTCTGTAGAACGTGTCGATTGGCCCTTCCGCCTTGCGGTTTACGTAGAGCGCGTTGGCCTGGATAAGGTAGTCGTATCCCGTCGTCCCCTGAACCGGCCAGCTATCGCGCAGCTTCTCTCCATCTGACAGAATTTTCTCCACAACAACGCGTACGCGATCGGCCATATCGCCGTGCGTTTCTTCAGGAAGGATTTCCGTCAGTTTGCGTCTGACATTATCAAGATAGCCCTGCGGATCGGCGAGGCCGTCGGGATGGTCTACGCGTAGCGCGTTAATGCGTCCCTGACGCATTTGTTCGAAGACGAACCGGTGCGTTTCTTTGAACACTTCGTCAAGACGCTGGTCGAGCCCGACGAGCCCGTTGATATTGAAGAAACGCCGGTAATTGATATTCTTGTTTCCTTTTTTCCAGTAGGAAGGCAGATAATGCTGTTTTTGCAGCACGTTCATAAGCGGGTGCCGACCTGCCTCGCTGTGGAAAAATGCCAGCATTCCGACGATGCGTTCCTGGAATGCTGCGTCATGCGAATAACGGTGCGTTATTGTTCCCTGTAGCTTCTCCGCATGCTTGCGCCGGTCGGCGGAAGAGTTGTCCGGATCGCCGATGAACTTCATTTCAGCGATCAGGTCGTCGAGAACCGGGTCGCCGCCGTCTTCCGGGGAGGTCGCCTCGAACAGGTCAAGCCATGTCGCAGGTGTGAGAGGCAGGTAGTGATCGTAGTATTTCATCAGGAACTTGCCTGTTTCCTGGTCGAAATGAAGCCTTAGACGGTAATGCGTTTCTTCGCTTTGCTTGTAAAGCTGTTCAGGGGTTGCGTCTGCATCGACGGCTCTTGCCAGCGGCACGCGGATATCGTCGTGGGTTAGCGCGGTGCGGTCTTCATTTATACCGAATTCATGGCCCGGGATCGGGTCGTAGACGACGTTGCTCAGGTGGTCGCCGAGAAAGGGTTGCAGAATGCGGCCCCTGTGTTTGCTCCAGTCGATTCCAAACCATTTTTCGTAGGGGCTCTCCTGGCCCCATTCGAGAACGTCTTCCCACCAGCGGTTATGTTCGTCTGCGCTCATGTGGTTCGGCACGATGTCGACCATGAGGGACATGGCGCGCGCGTGCAGCGCGTCCGTAAAGCGCTTGAAACCCTCGTCGCCGCCTATGCCGTCGTTAATGGCATTATAGTCCCTGACATCGTAGCCGTGCGGCGATCCGGATTGCCATGCGGGGCTTAAATAGGCCGTCGAGATTCCGATGGCATTGGCGAAGTCTGCTGCCGCTACGGCCTCTTTGAGTGTGATACCGGCATTTGGATCACGGCTGACCTGAATCCGCAGTGACCCCGTTTGTTCTTGTGCGCCCGTTGTTGACGCCCTGTCCACCGTGCCCATCATTGCCACCTTTTGTCATATTGTGATCTGCGAGACTAGCGATTCCGGCGGGCCTTGGGAAGGGCGAGATTGCCGCATCCATGGCGTTCCAGTGCATAGCAGATATGCTCGCATTGAATGGCGCGTGAACCGTTCGGATGGCTGGCTGTTGGCCAGGTAAAGTGATAATATAAAAGATAACCAGAATCCAATTGCTTGAATGCAGTCATCGCTAAGCCTTCATTAAGCAATTGCTGCAATGATTGGGGGGTATGAGGTTTCCATGTCTTCCGATACCCTGAAAAAAACCGCTGATTTCCTTTACGTGTTTGCCGCCATTGTGCTTGCAATGGTGCTTTCCGCTATGCCTGTTCTCGCGCAGCAAGCGCCGGCCGCTTTGCAGGCGGACACTTTCGGGGGCGTGCGGATGGAGGCTTCATTCACCCGGGCGCTGGACGCTGGGCAACTGGACGGGCGACGGTTTCTCGACGCTCGCGCGATGCAGGATTTTTACGCGGGGCGTTCGGGATACAGCTTCTGGACCGGATCATCCGGGCTCAATAGCCGCGGCCTTGAACTCATCAGTCTTCTTCAGGAAGCCTGGACCCATGGACTCAACCCCGCTCAGTACAATCTTTCGAAGATCGAGCGTCTGCTTGGGAGCGCGAACGCATCAAAGCGTGCGGCGCTGGAGTTAACCCTCACAGATGCCGCCGTGCGGTATGCGCGCGACCTGAGCGGTATGCGCATTGATCCCGATGCCATACAACAGCGATCCGAATTCTGGGAGCAGCCGACGCAAGCGCACGACATTCTCACGACGATTTCGGGCGCGGGAGATGTTGCAGGCGCGCTTGAATCCTTTGCCCCGCAAGACAAGCTTTATATCGCGTTACGCCGCGAACTTGTCAAGCTGGCTGGCGCGGCTGAGCGGTCTTACGAACACGTGTTGCCCCTCAATATGGGTAAACAATACTTCTTTCCCGGTGAGCGTGGTGCCGATGTACCGAAGCTGCGAGTTAGACTTGGCTTGCCGGCCGCGAGCGGCACCGTCTATGACGACGATCTGGCGCAGGCGGTGATGACGTTTCAGCGCCAAAACGACCTTGAGCCAGACGGGATCATTGGTCCGAAAACGCTCGATCTTTTGAACCAGTCGACCGAAAAGAAAATTCTTCAGGTCGTCGCCAATCTGGAGCGGCTTCGCTGGCTCGATCGTGAATTGCCGAAGCGCTATATTCTTGTCAATACTGCTCAGCAGCGTCTTTGGGCTGTCGAGAACGGACGCGTCAAACACGAAATGAAAGTCATCGTTGGCAAGCCGTGGCGTCGCACGAAGGAATTCAAGGCCGAGATCACGGGCATCCGTTTCAATCCTGACTGGACCGTTCCTCCCGGCATCAAGCGCTATGATATCTGGCCGAAGGTGCAAAAGGATCCGGGTTACCTGATCGAGAAGGGCATCGAGGTCATTCGCGGCTACGGCGACGAGGCTGTAACGCTGGATCCGCACTCGATTGACTGGAAAAACCTCTCTCTGCGTGAATTGCACGATCTGCGGCTGGTGGGCATTCCGGGCGATACCAACCCGCTCGGGCGCGTGCGTGTGCTCATGCCGAACCGCTATAACATGTATCTTCACGATACCGATCATCCGGAGCTTTTCGAAAAACCGGAGAGAACCTACAGTTCGGGTTGCATCCGTATGGAGCGACCGAAGGAAATCGCTGACTTCGTGCTTAAGCACAATCACGACTGGAGCCGTTCGATGATGGACGAAATCATCGGGACCGTCGAAAAGACAGAAATCGATGCCGAGGTGCGGATGCCCGTTTATGTTATTCACCAGACGACGTGGCTTGATACCAAAGGGCAGGTCGTGTTCGGTGCTGACATTTACAAGAGGGACAAGGATCTGATTGATGTCCTGAAAGCCATGGGCGGATTTGAGATTCCCGCCGAGCCGGCGACCCGTCTGGTGGCTTCCAAGGTAAAAACTCTTGCGTCCAACAGCTTGATTCCATAAACTTTTTATCGAAGTCGTATTTTGGCTTTGACATCGTTGCCGGTTCTGGTAACACTTTCCGCCGTGAAAATAGTTCGCATCTAGAGCTAAACCAACATGGGGAATTAGCAGATGACAACTCCGACACCTGTCGAAGAAACAGATTTTTCGCGCCGCAGCTTTCTGGGAACCGGGCTGATGGTTGCGGCGGGCCTGATGGCCGTTCCGGCTTTCATGCGTCCCGCCATCGCTTATGGGCAGGGGTATGGCGCCTACAAGGTGGCCTTCCGTAATGCTCATACGGGCGAAAGCTTTTCCGGCGTATACCGCGTTGGGAACAAGTATCTTCCGGAAGCCTTTGAGCGCATCAACCACGTGCTGCGGGACTTCCGCCGCAACGAGGTCAAGATGATGGACCCGCGCCTCGTTGACATTATGTATGTCCTGCACTTCGAGAGTGGCTCTCACAAGCCCTTTGAAATCATTTCCGGGTATCGCAGTCCGAAAACCAACGCCATTCTGCGTCAGGCAAGCACGGGCGTCGCCAAGCGCTCGCTGCACATGGAAGGAAAGGCGGTCGATTTGCGGCTTGCCGATACCAGCCTGTCGAAGTTGCGCCGCGTTGCCGTCGAACTGCAGTCCGGCGGTGTCGGCTTCTATCCGAAGAGCAATTTCCTGCATATCGACACGGGTCGCGTTCGTCAGTGGTGAGGATGAGGAACCCGTTGGTGACACAGGCAGACGTTCCTGTTAAAAGCTACGGTTTGAGATCATAAAATCGGAACGCAGGCGGATGATCCTTCTCGGGCTGGGTGCGAATCTAACCGGAAAATACGGGGTGCCCGAGTGTGCGCTGGAGGCGGCGAAACTTCATCTGGAATCGGTGGGCATCCGTATCAGGAAAGCGTCTCGCATCTGGCTTACCGCACCTGTGCCAGCGTCCGACCAGCCATGGTACAGGAATGCAGTTTTGAGGGTAGAGACGGATATCTCTCCATCTGATCTTTTGTCGGATGTTTGCGGAATCGAGCATGAATTCGGTCGCGTGCGTATGGCGCAAAACGAGCCCCGGGTCCTTGATATCGATGTGCTTGCCTACCACGACATTGTCCAGGACACTCCGGAGCTGATCCTGCCGCATCCCCGCATGCACGAGCGCGCGTTTGTTCTAATGCCCATGCTTGAAGTTGCGCCCGACTGGGTTCATCCACGTCTTGGAAAGAGCGTTCCAGACCTTATTGCCGCGCTCGCGCCTGGGCAGGAGGCAAAGCCGTTGGTCGGGGAGAGCCATGTTCTCTAGCATCTTCGGATCGCGGCCCGCCATTATGGGGATCGTTAATGTAACACCGGATTCCTTTTCGGATGGTGGGTGTTATATCGACGCAAATGCGGCTTTGGCCCATATAGAGAGATTATGGGAAGATGGCGCCGCCATTGTCGACATCGGCGGCGAGTCCACCCGGCCGGGCTCGGAGCCTGTTTCCGTGCAGGAAGAGATCGACCGGGTGTGCCCGGTGATCGAGAGGGTAAAAGACAGCGGGAAATGGATATCCATCGACTCTCGCAACCCCCAAACCATGCGCGCGGCCCTGAAAGCCGGGGCGAACATCGTCAACGATGTGTATGCGTTGCGGGAAAGTGGGGCGATTGAGGTTGTGGCCCAATTCGGCGTCCCGGTTTGCCTGATGCATATGCAGGGCGAGCCGAAGAGCATGCAGCAGGATCCGCGCTATGAGAACGTTGTCGAAGACGTCTTTCAGTTTCTGCATGAACGGATCGTGGCTTGCGTGGCGGGCGGGATCGACAAATCGCACATCTTCATAGACCCCGGCATTGGTTTTGGGAAAACGCTTGAGCACAATCTTCTACTGCTCAGGAACATAAGGCGATTTCATGATTTGTGTGTGCCTGTTCTGCTTGGCGCGTCCCGCAAGTCGTTTATCCGGGAAATCAGCCCGAAAGCCAGCGTGGACAAGCGTTTGCCGGGATCTCTGGCGGTCGCGGCCTGGGCTGTGACGCAGGGTGTCGACGTCCTGCGCGTGCACGACGTCTTTGAGACGCGTCAGGCGCTTGACGTTTTTTTGGCAATCAGCCAGGACCCATAGTTCGACAACGGCCTGTTTTCTTCCGGGTGGAAGAGGGGGGAGACGATGCGCTGCGGGGCGCTGCCGTCCTCCGGACAGTCGTGGTGCCAGACTTTCCACGGAAAGGCGGCGTTCGCGGCGTCGGGCTCGAACTCGTGCAGGTGGCAGTTGCGAAAGCCTTCCGCGAAGATGCCGTACAGACTGGCTATCGCGCGCATGACGCCGCCATGCGCGACGAACAGGACGGGTCCGTCATGTTCCTCGCAATGGGCGCGGATGCCGCGCCGCACGCGTTCGCAAAACTCCGCGTGCGTTTCGCCGCCGGGCGGGTCTTCGCCTTTCAGGTAGGGCTCGAGCGAAACCTCGTAGGGCGTTCCCTCCCATTCGCCGACGAAAATCTCCGATATTTCTTTTGAGGAGATCATCGGCAAGCCCAGACTCCTGTTCAGGATTGACGCGGTATCACGCGCCCGGTCGAGGTGGCTGTGCACGATGATGCGCGGCCGCACGGGCAGCGCTTCCACGGCGGCGCGCGCCGCTTCCGCCTGGGCCCGGCCGAGATCGGTCAGCGGGGAATTCAGTTGACCCGCCATGATCTGGCTTGCATTCGCTTCGGTCTGGCCATGGCGGATAATATAGAAGGGGGTTGCTGGCAGCATGGTGTCGTTGTCCTTTAAATCACTGCAATGCGGTCGGTCATCATGTGCAGCGTGGCGACGATGCTTTGGGCGGCGAGCATGGAGCTTTTGGGGTTGGCGGGGTCGGGCATGTTGGCGACTTTCGCGGTGATGGTGCTGAATTCTCCGGAGACCTCGATTTCGTGGGAATTGCCTTTGGCTGCCGGGTCCGCCCAAATCTCGACGCGCGTCTTTTCCGGCCCGATACCGGCGAGCGAGAGGGTCGCGGCGACGTTAACGTTGGCGGGAAAACCGCGCGCGGCATCCAGCGCGTTGCCTTCGAACAACCGTGTCTTTTCTGTGATGCCGGCAAGATCAATGGCGTTTTCCATCACATACGGAGCGCCGGTAAATCCTTTTGGTGGCTTGGTCGAGCGGATGCGCGCTTCGCGAATGCCGAGGAACGAGAGCGCCTTGACGGCGTCGAGCGCGGCAAGGGCGCCCGATGGCACAACGATCCTCCCGTTGTTTTCGTTGGCCCAGGCTTTGATCTCTGGATGCATCAGCAAGGCGCTGCTGGTGATCAAAATCAGTTCCTTGCCACGGAAGAGAACTTCACGCGCCAACTCCGGGACGATCGCTGGCGGCAGGCATTCGATGATGAGGTCGCAGCGCTCCGCGAGTTCGATAAAACCGACATTGGGAACCGGAAGGCTGCCCTTTGGAGCCGTTTCAGAAACGGCGACAAGAGTATAGCCTTCTATCCCTTCGAGAAGAGCGTTCATGACCGCGCTTCCGATTGCGCCGAGACCCGCGATGCCGACTGATTTCATCATGATTTTCGCTCCTGCTTGAGGCTATACTCCATGACATGGAAAGCTGGGAAGATCAAGGCGTCATTCTATCGGTGCGTCCTCACGGCGAAAGCGGCGGGGTTCTAAGCCTGCTCACCGAGCAGCACGGTCGGCATGCGGGATACCTGCACGGCGCGCATTCCTCAAAGTATCGCGGCGTAATGGAGCCAGGTACGCTGGTTTCGGTCTCTTGGCAGGCGCGGATTTCGGACAGTCTCGGCACGTGCAGGGTCGAGCAGGAGCGTAGTTACGCGTCATTTGCGACGGACGACCGCCTGCGCCTGTCCGCGCTGCTCTCGGCCTGTGCCTTGTGTGACGCTGCGCTGCCGGAACGGGAAGGGCATCCAGGACTGTTCCACGGAATGCTGGCGTTGCTCGAGACGCTCGGCTCCGATGTCTGGGGACCGGCCTATGTGATGTGGGAAATCGCGTTGCTGCGGGAACTGGGGTTTTCGCTCGACTTCAGTCGGTGTGCGGGTGGGGGCGATGCGACCGCGCTTGCCTGGGTCAGCCCAAGGACGGGGAGGGCAGTAAGTTACACGGCCGGTGAGCCGTACAAGGACAAGCTGTTGCCGTTGCCGTCGTTTCTAAAGCCGAATGGCGCGGTAGGGGAAATGGACGATGTTCTGGCCGGGCTGCAAATGACGGGTTACTTTCTGGAGCACCGGGCGTTTGCGCATCATTCAAGGGGCGTTCCCGAAGCGCGGCGATTGCTGCAGGACCGGGTTGCAAGGCATGTCGCGGATAGCTGAAGGCCACCCGTTTCACGGTTTTGGAATAATTCACCATTATCTGCTACAATATTGTCATATTAACAACTCCGCAAGCGCGGTGGAGGGCAATGGGTGGAATCAGAAATGCGCTGGGGACGACATTGCGTTGCGCATTCAATCCAATGGGGTGCCCTCGTCAACTCGTCCTTGGTTCCCAGGGGCCAACGACGCAACGACTTGTCGAGGCTCATTCGGGGGCGCGGGTAAACGCAATCGACCGGGTGGACACGGCGGCCGGGCGCGCCAACCAGATTGTCGGGCTTGCAGAAAACTTCAACGTGGTTTCCGGAAGCGTCCCGGTGGTCGGCGAGGCCGGGGCAGCTTTCTCCCTCGCGAATTCCGTCGACGACTACATGGCGACCATGGAATCCCTTTCCAAAGAGGGGTTTCCGGGGGTTATACATGGAACTTTCGATGCAGAGGGCAATCCCGACCCTAACGGTCGGAACGGGATATCGATTAACGCGATTGGTGCCGGAGTTGGCGAGAGGAAAGGCTATGTTGTGGTGACGTGGGATGCTGAGGAGAGCGCTTTCATGGGCTCAGATGGGTATCAGCGTCCGATGGCAGATGTGCTCGACCGCATGAAGGAGGAGGCGCTGGCGCAGATCGAGGAATATCGTGCGAGCAATCCGCTGCCGGAAAAGCGCTACTCTCAGGATGTCATGTTCGGTGACGACCCGCCCGAGGATATCCCGGATGTCGACTGGTACGAGGATCCGTACCAGTACAAAATCAGTCAAACCGTTGATGTCCTTCGGGATATGGCGCCCGAGCGGAACACCGTGCCTACCCCGACGGTTTCATCTCCCTCTAGAGACAGCCCGTTCCTGGATATGTAGCCTGCGCAACGGAATTACACCATGGACTTTCGCGGCGGCGTTTAATAAAACAGGATTATGACACAGTCAAACGTCCCTGAACTGCCTGCGCGAGTCATCGACCAGCCGCTTGGCGAAATCCTGTCCGATCGTTACCTGAGTTATGCGCTCTCGACGATCATGTCCCGCTCGCTGCCGGATGTGCGCGATGGCATGAAGCCCGTGCACCGCCGGTTGCTCTATGCGATGTACCAGTTGCGCCTGGGTCCGCAGACCCCGCCCAAGAAAAGCGCGCGCGTGGTCGGTGACGTCATCGGTAAATATCACCCGCACGGCGATACGGCCGTTTATGACGCCATGGTGCGTCTTGCGCAGGACTTTGCGGTGCGCTATCCGCTCGTGGACGGGCAGGGGAATTTCGGCAATATCGACGGCGACAACGCGGCCGCCATGCGGTACACGGAAGCGCGGCTGACCGACGTGGCGCTGCTGCTGCTTGAGGGGATTGACGAGGACGCGGTCGATTTCCGCGCGACCTATGACGGTTCGGAAAGCGAGCCGGTGGTGCTGCCCGGCGGATTCCCGAATTTGCTGGCGAACGGTTCGTCGGGGATTGCTGTGGGGATGGCGACCAACATCCCGCCGCACAATGTTGCCGAGCTGTGCGAGGCGATGGAGTTGATGCTCGACCGCGATCCGACCGTTGACGAGATTGTCGAAATCGTCAAGGGACCGGACTTTCCGACCGGCGGGGTGCTGGTCGAGAGCAAGGCGGCGATCCGCGAGGCTTACCGGACGGGGAAGGGGTCGTTCCGCATGCGCGCGCGCTGGGAGCGGGAAGACCTCAAACAGGGGCAGTACCAGATCGTCGTCACTGAAATCCCCTATCAGGTGCAGAAGGCCAGGCTGGTCGAGAAGATCGCCGAACTGATCCATGCGCGCAAGCTGCCGATGCTCGACGACGTGCGCGACGAGAGCGCCGAGGACGTGCGCCTTGTCATCGTGCCGAAGAGCCGCAATGTCGAGCCGGAACTGCTCATGGAGGCGCTTTACCGCAACACCGATCTCGAGACGCGCTTCGGGCTGAACATGAACGTGCTCGATAACGGTCTCGTGCCGCGGGTCATGGATATCAAAGAGGTGCTGCGCTGCTGGCTCGACCACCGCCAGGAAGTGCTCGTGCGCCGCTCGCACCACCGCCTGCAAAAGGTGCTGCACCGCCTCGAGGTTCTTGAAGGCTATCTCGTCGTCTACCTCAATATCGACGAGGTCATCCGGATCGTCCGCGAGGAAGATGACCCGAAAACGCAACTCATGGAAACGTTCGGCTTGACCGACGTGCAGGCCGAGGCCGTGCTGAACATGCGCCTGCGCAATCTGCGCAAGCTTGAGGAGATGGAGCTGCGCGCCGAGCATGACAAGCTCTCGAAGGAGCGCGACGGCCTGCAAAAACTGATCGGGTCCGAGGCGCTGCAATGGAAGGCGATCCGCAAGGAGGTCGGCAAGCTGAAAGAGATGTTCGGCCCCGAAACTGAACTCGGCCGACGCCGCACCGACATCGGCAACGCGCCCTCCCTTGTCGATATCGATACGCTCGAGGAAGCGATGATCGAAAAAGAGCCGGTCACCATCGTCTGTTCCGACAAGGGATGGATCAAGGCTCTCAAAGGGCACGGCTTTGCGCCGAACGACATCAAATACAAGGAAGGCGATAACGGCCGGTTCGTCATCGAGGCGCAGACGACCGACAAGCTGATCGTGTTCGGCACCAACGGGCGGTTCTACACAATCGGGTGCGACCGGCTCCCCTCGGGGCGGGGCTTTGGCGAGCCGCTGCGGCTGATGGTCGAATTGCCCAACGATGCCGATATCGCCACGATGCAGGTTTATGTGCCCGGCATTCGGTTGCTGGTCGCTTCGGACGACGGGCGCGGTTTCATGGTCAAGGCCGACGACGTGCTCGCCCAGACCAAGCAGGGCAAGCAGATCCTCAACGTCTCGGGCAGGGTCGAAGCCCGGGTGTGCAAGCCCGTGGCCGAGGCCGACGATACGGTCGCCGTCATCGGTCAAAACCGCAAACTACTGGTCTTCCCGCTCGACGAGCTGCCCGAAATGACCCGCGGCAAGGGGGTCATCCTGCAAAAGTACAAGGACGGAGGTCTCTCGGATATCAAAACCTTCAGGGGCGAAACCGGCCTAGGCTTCAAATACGGTTCAGGTGAGACGACCGTCGAAGATATCACCCCGTGGCTTGGCAAACGAGCCGGGGCAGGGCGTATGCCCCCAAATGGGTTTCCGAAGAATAACAGGTTCGACTAGCGGGCCATTTGGTATCTGTGGCTCAGGGACGCAGAGAATTCCCTTTCCTTGCGTTTACAAGTCTTGACGTGATGTTGATAAATATGTAAAACATCCTCCTTTCGGGGAGGCGAACATGTCACGACAAACGGACCTGATTACCAGCTTTTTTCTTTTTGACGAAAGGCTCGGTGAGCAACGTAATTCAGATGCGCTCGATTCCGCCTTCAAGGAATTCCACCGCTACTCGTGGAACGCGAAGGAAGTCGCCCTCGTGCTTTTTCATACGGCCAAGGCCATCGATCGTGGAGTCTACGGTGATACCGAGGAGGCGAAAAGCCAGGCGAGACGAGTTGTGGACTCTCACATTCAGGGGTGGACAGACAAAACCGTAAAGGCGTTCGAGAAACGGGCAAGCGGTTTGGACATAAAAGTCCCTCAGTGCATCGCAACACAGTACCCGACTCCCTTTCACAAAGCACCGCATATCAACGATTTCCTGGGGATTTGGGTGGATAGTAGTGTGCGGAAGCACTCGAATATTTGCGCGG